>NZ_JBFHGK010000008.1:0-115542 GCF_041583155.1 Mariniflexile sp. | reverse complement strand
GTGTCGGTATCCCTTCGTAAAAAGAGAAGTTACGATTTAAATCCGCGTACCGAAATTAAAAACTTGAACTCCGTCAAGTTTATGGTAGATGCTGTAAAAGAGGAAGTTGAAAAACAATTCAACTATTACCTAGAACATAAAGAATTTAGACCCGACCAAACTACGGTTTTATGGGATGCCGATTTAAAGCAGACCAAAACCATGCGTAAAAAGGAATACGAAGCCGATTACCGTTTTATTTCGGAACCAGATTTACCTTTTGTAAACATAAAAGACGTTGTAGATTCTATTAAGGTAGATGTTAGTTCATTGCCTTTCGCTGTAGAATCTATTTTAATTAAAGGAGGCGTTTTACCTCAGGATGCTAAATTCTTCACGGCAGATTCGTTGCGTTCTAAAACCTTTGTTACCATCAATAACGAACTTAAAGACCCATCATTCGTTGCTAAAACTTTGGTGAATAATATTGGGGCAGACGAGTATAGCGACATTCATCGCATTGAACATCTTATTGAAATTTTCCAACTCTTTAAAGACGAAAAAATTACATCGGTATTAGTTCAAAATGCCATTACTAGGTATTTAAAAGACAGGAAATTTGATTATAATGCCTATTTTAAAGAGAATACCATTTCCGAAGAAAAAATATTCGAAGCGATAGCTAAAGTCATTTCAGAAAATGAAGCGATTGCAAACGATATTAAAGCTGGAAACCAAGGAAAAGCAGGTATTCTGGTTGGAAAAGTTATAGCTATTATAGGTAAAGGCGCTTCTGGAAAAGTGATTCGTGAAGGGATTTTAAGCCAGTTGCAAAGTTCTGCAAAAGCTGATAGTTCTACACAAAATACAGATGTCAGGCTGAGCGGAGTCGAAGCCCAAACTAAAACAGCGAAACAACAAGAAGAAATATTACCTCAAATTCCAATCGTAATAAAAGAGGAATACAGAACGCATGTATTTACCGATATTTCAGATTCAAATATCTCTGAAAAAGTAACATTTTCTGGTTGGGTATCTAGTGTGCGCGATCATGGTGAATTAATATTTATCGATTTACGCGATTCGAGCACCGAGCTATTTCAAATACGCTTAAGTAGAGAGTCTTTCCCAAATTTAGATGAATTGGTGAAGCTAAAACCAGAATCGGTAATCACCGTTACAGGAACTATTGTTCAGCGTAAAGAAGACGATTATAATGCGGCTTTAAGAACAGGAAAAATAGAATTAGAGGCTTACGAATTAGATATTTTAAACCTATCTAAAACACTGCCTTTCGAAATAAAGCGTGCTACAAAAACAAATGAAAATGTTCGCTTTCAGTATAAGTATTTAGACCATAGAAATGACGATGTGCGACGCGTGATTGTAAACCGCCATAAGGTGATTAAATTATTGCGCGATATTTTAGATGAAGAAAATTTCTTGGAAATTGAAACACCTATTTTAAGTGCTGGAACCGATGAAGGTGCACGCGAATTTATCGTACCAACCCGTAAACAACCCGGAGCGTTTTACACCTTACCACAAGCACCACAACAATTTAAGCAAATGCTGATGGTGAGTGGATACGAAAAATATTTTCAGATTGCACGTTGTTTTAGAGATGAAGATTCTCGTGGCGACCGTCAACCAGAATTCACGCAGCTGGATATAGAAATGGCTTATGCGAGTATGCAACAAATCATCGATTTAAACACCAAAATGTTTAATGAAGTGGTTAAAAAAATATACGGCAACAAGTGGATTTTACGTCCGTTTGAAGTCATTACCTATCAAGACGCCATGGATTTTTATGGTTGCGACCGTCCCGATTTACGTTTCGGTTTAAAACTTCAAGACATTACAGAGATTGTAAAAGAAACAACCTTTCAGGTGTTTAGCAAGCCTATTGAAGAAGGTGGAATTGTAAAATGTATTAAAGTTTCTGCCGAAGAACAAGGCAACAAACGTTTATCTAAAGGACAAATTGAAAAACTAACGGGCATTGCACAACAACATGGTTTAGGAGGTTTAGCGTATATCATAGTGAATGAAAACGATTTACAATCGCCTATCATTAAATTTTTAGGTGAAGATATTGCTGCTGGCATTATTAAAACAACCAATGCACAAGTAGGAGATATTGTATTTTTCTCGGCTGCCGATTATGCCACTGCCAATAAAGCATTGGATGCGGTGCGTCAAGAACTTGGTAGTATGTTGCATTTAATTAATCCGAAGGAATTACGTCCTGCTTGGGTTGTTGATTTCCCAATGTTTGAAAAAACCGATGAAGGTCGTTGGACCTTTACCCACAACCCATTCTCGATGCCTGCGGTTTACGATATTGAAAAACACATGAATGGTAAAGAGGAAGAAATAGGAAGCATCATCGCGCAACAATACGATTTAATATTAAACGGTTACGAAATTGGAGGTGGCTCGGTTCGTGCTCACAAACCCGAAATTTTAGAAGCTACCTATAAAAACATGGGCTACAATAAAGAAGAAATGCTAAAAAGCGTGGGCACAATGTACAAAGCATTTCATTATGGCGCACCACCACACGGTGGGATTGCCTGGGGAGTTGACAGATTGATGATGATTTTAGAGAAAAAAGCATCGATACGTGAAGTGATGGCATTCCCGAAAACAGGTACCAGTGAAGATTTATTATTCGGCGCGCCATCTATGCTTTCAGATAAAAAGATAGAAGAAATGAATGTGAAGGTGATGAAAAAATAAAGTGCACTTAGCGCAACTGCATATCTAAATAAAATAAAATCTCGATAGTTTCTGTCGGGATTTTAATTTTTATAACCAAAGTCATTATTAGTACAACCCTATTTTTATGAGATAAATTGAAGCTGTTGTATTTTCAGCATCAATAAAGTACGGTTACAACAACCCGCTTGTGCCTTTTAAAAAAAAATGTTTAATTTAGTTTTTATAACAATAACTTACCATTTAATAAACCAAACCATTATTAAAAATAGATTACCAAAAAATTAAACATTGAAAAAATGAAAAAAATAATCTTAAATGATGGAAAAACAATACCTATTGTTGGTTTCGGCACATATAAATCTACAGAACAGGAAGCTATAGAATCGGTAATAAGTGCTATTAAACACGGCTATTCTTTAATTGATACAGCGGCCATTTATGGAAATGAAGAAGCAATTGGAAAAGGCATTAAAGCCAGTGGAGTTTCCAGAGAAGAAGTATATGTTACTACCAAATTATGGCGTGAATGCTTAGGTTATGAATCGACCAAGCAAGAATTTAAAAAATCATTAAAAAGATTGAATCTTGATTACATTGATTTATACTTAATACATTGGCCTGCAAATGCTAAAAATTATGATAATTGGCAAAAAGCGAATGCCGATTCTTGGCGCGCTATGGAAGAGTTACAAGCAGAAGGAAAAATAAAATCTATTGGTGTTAGCAATTTTTTTGAAGAACATCTTGAAGCATTATTTAAAACTGCTAAAGTAAAGCCTTCCATTAACCAAATAGAATTTCACCCAGGGTATTGGCAAGAAAAATTAGTTAACTACTGTAAAAAGCAAAACATTGTTGTGGAGTCTTGGTCGCCATTTGCAAGAGGAAAAGTCTTTGGCAATGAAGTGTTAGAAGCAATCGCAAACAAACATGGAAAATCTGTTTCTCAAATTTGTTTGCGGTGGATTATCCAACATAATGTGGTAGTAATTCCAAAATCTACATCTCCCAATCGTATTGCCGAAAACATTCAAATATTCGATTTTGAATTGAGCACTTTTGAAATGGAACAGATCAATAAACTTCCCGAAATGGGATTTAGTGGCGAATTACCTAACCTATGGCCAGATAGGGTTTAATGTTGTAAGTTTCAAATTAAAATAGTTTATAATTTTCCTATAAACATACTTAAAATGCATTTGAGTTAATCTTCAAACCATTCAAATTAATAGTTCCTATTCAAAATTTTTACTTTTCAAAAAAAATATATTGAATATGAACACAAACAGATTATCAAAGAAAATAGAAGACATATTAAATTCACAAGTTACTAAAGAGGCAGAAGCTGCTCAAGTGTATTTATCCTATGGTTGCTGGGCCGATAGTAAAGGATATTCCGGTATTGCCAATTATTTTTTCAGACACTGTAAGGAAGAGCGTAACCACATGATGAAAGTTATCCAATATATCATGGGGCGCGGTGGCGAAGTTAAAATTACCGACACAAAAGGTCCATCTAAAAATCCAAATAGCTTGCAAGATTGTTTTGAAAAAACCTTTAAACATGAGGTTGAAAACACTACAGCCATTTATGAAATTGTAAATTTAGCTCATGATGAAAAGGACTGGGCTACCTATAATTTTGCACAATGGTTTGTTCAGGAACAAATTGAAGAAGAAAAATTGATAATGGATTTGCTGGATAAATTGAAAATTGCTGGTGGAGATAAAGCCAGCGATGAATCCTTATTCAATCTTGATGAATATTTAGGGCAAGCCCCCGACCACGCCCCGTTACCACGTGAAGCCTCAATGGATAAGCCAGAATAAACATTTTTAACAAAAAATGTAGAGTTACAAAAATCCTGTTAGTTTTTCTATCAGGATTTTTAAGTTTTAGGCGGCACAATTGGTTATATTTACTAAGTTTGAATCACAAAGTTCCGTATTCAATTATGTAATAGTTGTACTCGAAACAAACCTCTGAATATTAAAAAAAAACAGCATATGAACGAAATAATTTGTCCTAATTGTAAAAAAGCTTTTAAAGTTGATGAAGCAGGATTTGCAGATATACTTAAACAAGTACGTGATCATCAATTTGAAAAAGAATTAAGTAATCACCTTGCTTTAGCCGAAAAAGAAAAAGTAAGTGCCGTTGAACTTGCTAAAGCCAATGTAAAAAACGCATTTCAAGAAGAATTGGCAAAAAAGGACAAAGAACTAGCTCAATTAAAAGCCAAAAGCGATACAGAACTTGCTCAAAAACTAGCTCAAAAAGAAACAGAAATCGCAGAAATGAAATCTAGAATTGAAAGTGCTGAGATTCAGAAAAAATTAGACGTTTCTGAAGCTATTAAATTAATAGAAAAAGAGCGCGACAAATTGGCTAACGATTTAAAAATCAAGGAAACGCAAACGCAATTACTAGAAAAGTCTATCAAAGAACAGTTTACAAATAAACTCGTTGTAAAAGATGAAACCATCAAAATGAAAGATGATGAAATTGCCCGTTTAAAAGATTTCAAACAGAAACTTTCCACAAAAATGGTTGGCGAAACTTTAGAGCAACATTGTGAAATTGAGTTCAATAAACTACGTGCAACAGCCTTTCAAAATGCTTATTTTGAAAAAGATAATGACATTAGAGGTGGCAATAAAGGTGATTTTATCTATAAAGAAACTGATAATGAAGGAAATGAAATCATTTCGATTATGTTTGAGATGAAAAATGAGAATGATGAAACGGCCACCAAAAAAAGGAATGAAGATTTCTTTGCGAAACTTGATAAAGACCGAAAAGAAAAAAACTGCGAATATGCGGTTTTAGTTTCGCTATTGGAGTCTGAAAATGAATTTTATAATACCGGAATTGTAGATGTTTCTTATAAGTACGAAAAAATGTATGTAGTACGACCACAATTCTTTATTCCTATTATCACACTGCTACGTAATGCTTCTATGAACTCCTTGAAATACAAGGCTGAACTGAATTTGATGCGGAATCAAAATATTGATATTACCAATTTTGAAGAAAAGATTACTGTTTTTAAAGAAGGTTTTGCTAGAAATTATGATTTAGCAAGCCGACAATTTAAAACCGCTATTGAAGAAATAGACAAAACAATGGACCACCTTCAAAAAACAAAAGATGCACTGTTGGCTTCTGTTAACAATTTGCGTCTTGCAAATAATAAAGCGGAAGATTTAACCATCAAAAAATTAACACACGGTAACCCAACCATGAAAGCAAAATTTGACGAATTGAAGAATAAACCGGAATAAAGAAAAGAGCAAGCTTATTTCTTTGAAAAGACAGTGTTCTACAGTTCACCTCGCCTTGTAGGTATCTATTATAAACCAACCAAAGCAATTTAAACATAAAAAACCTGATAGTCTTCTGTCAGGTTTTTTTTTAAGTAAAACCCGTCCCCTTACAGGTAATTTCCTTTTATATTATTTTTGCAAGTATTATACACTTCATCTCCATAATTTAGCTGTAAAACTCAATCAGAACTAAAAAAGAAAGTAAAAAATCAAAATACTATATTATAAAAGCACTTTTTAATTCTGTTCTTGCTTTTTCTCACCAAAACATATACGTATTATTATGGTGATTTTTCTGTCAATATTTTGGCTGTCCCTAATCCTTTAATAAATACTAGCGTCGGCCCATACTTTTGCCAATATAAAGTAAAGATTACATGTCGCAGGTTTTTAGCTAGCACTGTAATTATTTGAAAGAATACACTTAAAAACTAACTGGTAATTAACCATATATATGCATCAATTTCAATGCTAACAAAACCAAAGTACTACTATACCTTTGCAGCGTTAAATGTTATAAAAATCCAAGTCTAATAAAATTTAAACAACAAAAGTCAGCATTTAACATGTTTAATTTTTCAAAATAATAATATTATGTTTATATCACAAGCATGCCTATGTTACCATGTTTATCAGGAAAAAAAATCAAAATCGGTAACTGAAAACTCAAAAGTGAGCAATCAAAGAAATGCTTTTTTTAAAAAGTTTAAGCAAACTTTAAATTCTAGAAAACGCATATTTCAATCTGCGTAAATAAAACACTTATAGTTGCCCTAGTTAAATTGTTCTTTTAAATAACAATTTAACTAGGGCTTTTTTTTTAATATACTCTAAGTATACACAATTATAATACTTCTATTAACTTTACGTATTTTATACACACCTCCTAGTTAAGGATTGTTGATTTATATCTAATTTATATAACTATATAGGCCCGGGTTTGTAATGAGAAACAAGTAACTAAATCACTATCTCATTATGAAACTTAAAATTTCTGTATATGCTTAAACAGTAAAATCAATCACTTTTTATTATTGAAGCTTTTTGTTTATCTTTATTACAATCTGCAGTATTGCAAATTATAATTAGCCCTTACCTGCCTGTCTTTTCAGAAAGGCACTAGAAATGTGCTTATTAAGTTCTTGAAAACCAAATTTTATTGTAACTTTATTTTTATTAATGATGTTGAAATTCTCCCTAAACGAAAACTTAGAGCTAGACTTTAAAGAGGCTATAAAGAAGCCCATCCCTGTTAAATGTTTGCAAATAAACGAACCTTTTGAAGTAGAAACTATGGAAGGTACCATGAAAGGCAAAGCGGGAGACTGGCTTATGATAGGCGTAAAAGGTGAAAAATACGTTTGCGACAAAGCCATTTTTGAAGAAACTTACGAAATATGTAAATAAGAGTTATACTAAGTCCCTAAATTGAATCTATTAATAGCGAAACAAAACAAACTAATTATTAATTATGGATTCAGAAAACACAATTTTTTTCAGTTACTCACGGGATGATTCAGAATTTGTACTCGACCTAGCCAAAAATCTTCGTCAGGCTGGGGCTAAAATTTGGTTGGACCAACTAGATATTAAGCCAGGTGCCCGTTGGGATAGTTCCATTGAAAAAGCGCTTGCAAAGTCTAAAACTCTGTTAGTTGTTTTATCTGAAGCTTCGGTAATATCGCATAATGTCATGGACGAGGTATCCTACGCCTTAGAGGAAAACAAAGCCGTGGTACCCATACTTATGGAAAAGTGTGAAATCCCTTTTAGATTGCGTAGGTTACAATACGCAGACTTTTCAGGCGACTATAAAACAGGGGTTAAAACACTTATTGATGCTTTGAATTTAGATAAAGAAGTAGCTAAAAATTTAGCCGATGTAACAACGGATAAACCAGCCAAACCAATAAAAAAGAAAGAAGAACGAATTACACAGCCACCACATGATTCGGAAAAACCACAAAATTTTATTCAAGATAAAAACAATCAAAAACCACCAAAAACCTGGCTAGTAGAATCTATTATTGTTACATTATTTTGCTGTTTACCATTAGGCATCGTAGGCATTATTAACGCTACAAAAGTGGAATCGCGTTTTTACGCCGGAGATTTAAAAGAAGCCAATAGATATTCCGCAGATGCAAAAAAATGGACGACCATTAGCTTTTGGACTGGCCTTGTTATTTGGGTACTTTATATTTTTGCGGTGGCTTCAGGCATTGTAAATGAATATTAATAAATTTTTTACGACACTATTTGGCATTGGTATTCTTTTAGTACTTTTAGGCTTATATAAGTACTATAATCCCATAAGTTCAATGTATTTCCCTAGGTGCCCGTTTAGAGTACTAACAGGTTTACAGTGTTCTGGTTGTGGATCGCAGCGCGCTATTCACCACCTTTTAAACTTTGAGCTTTTAAAGGCCTCTAAAGAAAATCTTTTGCTTGTTATTGCAACACCTTATTTGGCAACTGGTTTATTTTTTGAATACTTAAGCAAACCGAATGAGACTTATTTAAAATGGCGTAAAATCCTTTTTGGCAGAAAAGCAATTTTTATAATACTTTTAACCATTGTTAGCTTTGGCGTCATTAGAAACCTATTTTAATGATGCAATATTTAAAATCATAATAACAAAACTATAAATTCCATGAACACCACTCCCGAACATGATGCACGTATAGCGATTATGACTTTTGCCTCAGTATATCCTCATTATATTACAAAAATTGAAAAAAAAGGACGTAGTATTGATGAATTGCATCAAGTGATAACATGGCTTACCGGATTTGATTTAACTAAATTACAAAGCCTAATTTTGGAAAAAGCAACTTTTGAAACGTTCTTTAAAGAGGCAAAATTAAATCCTAAAGCCCATTTAATAACCGGTGTTATTTGTGGTTATAGAATTGAGAACATTGAAACCCCATTAACCAAACAGGTAAGATATTTAGATAAACTTGTTGACGAATTAGCCAAAGGCAAAAAAATGGAAAAGATTTTACGCACTTAGTTAACCCTTCCAACCATATTTAATAAAGCACCTTTCTAGCTTTAACCCTTGGCATAGTACTATATAAATGTTATCCAAACTTAAAACAAGGCAATTAATTCTTGCCAATTTATATACTTTTGTTCTAAAGGAAAAAAATCCAGCAGATAGCATAATATTTTTATGAAAAAAAAGGAAAACGAAAAGGTTAGCTGGACAGTTTGTTTGGAATGTAAAGGTCGAGGTAAAAAAAGACGCAGACTTCGAAAAAAAGCACTCCTTAACTACCAAAAAGCCTTTGAGCATTTTGAAAAATCGAATCGTCAGGGAAAGGCTCCCTCTCGTCCAAAAGGCCATATAGATATATGTCTGAAGTGTTCTGGCTCCGGCTTGGCTCCTGCCCAAACCCCTCTTATTCCAGATACAAAAAATTATCCACACATTGCCATAATTGGTGGTGGTATTGGTGGTGTTGCCTTGGCCGTGGCTTGCCTGCATCGTGGTATCCCATTCACCTTATATGAAAGAGATAGCAGTTTTAATGCTCGATCTCAGGGCTACGGACTTACACTACAACAAGCCCGTAAAGCAATTGCCGGATTTGGTATTTTATCTTTAAATGAAGGCGTAGTATCCACACGTCATGTGGTTCATTCCACAGATGGTAAGGTTATTGGAGAATGGGGTATGCGCAAATGGATACCAGAAACCGATAAAACAACCAGAAAGCGCAGTAATATTCATATTGCAAGACAATCGCTACGATTAGAGTTACTAGAACAACTAGGCGGCCATAGCGGAGTACAATGGAACCATAAACTAATGGATATCAAAATGAATGCCGATAATATGGTGGACTTAAGTTTTGATGTAAACGGAACAGTAAAAACCACCAAGGCAGACTTAGTAGTTGGTGCAGATGGCATAAGAAGTTCGGTTAGAAAAATTTTAATAGGAGAAGACAGCACTCCTTTGCGCTATCTAGGTTGTATTGTAATTTTAGGTATATGTCCATTAAAAAACCTCGGAAGCACAGAAAGTGACTTACTAGATTCGGCAACAGTATTTCAAACTGCCAACGGGAATGAACGAATTTATATCATGCCTTTTACATCCGACTCGGTGATGTGGCAATTGAGTTTTCCAATGACCGAAGACGATGCTAAAGCCTTAAGCAATTTAGGTCCTAAAGCTTTAAAAAAAGAAGCCATTAGAAGAACACCCTGGCACGCTCCCATACCTCAGATTTTAGAAGCAACTTTGGAAACTCAGATTTCCGGTTATCCTGTTTACGACCGCGAATTGTTAAATACAGAATTATTAGAATGTGCTGGTCCGGTGACATTAATTGGGGATGCCGCCCATCCTATGAGTCCATTTAAAGGGCAAGGAGCGAATCAAGCTTTACTGGACGCACTTTCTCTGGCGCGAATCATATCGAAAATTTGCATATCATCACCAAAATGGCGAGACATTGGTTTACGGAATAGTGTATTATTAAAGTTTGAACAGGAAATGATAAAACGTAGTGCTTCAAAAGTTAAAGACTCTGCGGAGGCAGCTCAGTTTCTTCATTCCGATATCGTGCTTCATAAAGGTGATCAACCAAGAGGACGCATTCTAAAAAGAAAAGAATACTAAAATTACTTTAAGTTGATTTAACTTTTACAGTCTGCGGAACCCCAAGCATCCAAACTCCTTAGAATAGGTTCTAAAGATTTTCCTCTTTCACTTAATCCATATTCCACCCTAGGTGGTACTACCGGAAACACTTTTCGGGAAATAAGGCCGTCCTTTTCCAATTCTCTTACCGTTTGGGTGAACATTTTATTTGAAACGCCAGGAATCTTCTTTTGTAATACCCCAGAACGCAGATCGCCTTCTAACAAATGAAATAAAATAAGTGGCTTCCATTTAGTTCCAATTAAATTCATAGTGTAATTTAACGGACAGTTAATTTCTTTTTCCAATTTTCAATATTTAAAATACTAATAATCAATATTTTACTCGTTTAAGTAACTATACTACATTTTAGTAAGTTATTGCCCAACAGACAAATATAGTGTATTTTTGCAATCTAAATTATATAATATGACAACAAATAAAGATTATCCAAAATCATTTTCACATATTGGAATTACAGTTCCTAATATTACGGAAGCCGTAAAATTCTATTCAGAAGTCATGGGATGGTATGTTATCATGGAACCTTCAAAAATTAAAAAGGAAACGGAAACAGCCATTGGACAAATGTGTATTGATGTTTTCGGAAACGATTGGACGGAATTCGAAATTGCCCATTTAGCAACCTCCGATGGTATTGGTGTTGAATTATTCTCTTTCCCACATGGAATTAAAGAAGCTCCGGAATTCAACCCGTTTAACACTGGACTCTTCC
The DNA here is from genome assembly GCF_041583155.1 of Mariniflexile sp. Lineage (GTDB taxonomy): Bacteria > Bacteroidota > Bacteroidia > Flavobacteriales > Flavobacteriaceae > Mariniflexile. The sequence goes on along the minus strand of NZ_JBFHGK010000008.1, from coordinate 104,115 downwards.
ATTTTTGTATACAAGACCCAAATATTGAAGAACTTATTGAAAAAATTGTTTCCTATGGAGGAAAACAACGTATGCCAATTAGAGAATACTACCCTAATGACAAACCTTTCAAAATGTGTTATGTAGAAGATCCTTTCGGAATTGTTTTTGAAATTTACACGCATAGTTATGAATTAACATATTCATCGGGTGCTTATGCTAAATAAAATTAATTAGCTAAAAATTATTAATTTATTGATAATTCCAGTACAATTCCCAAACCCCTCAATTAAAGGTGTTTGGGAATTTTTCGTTTTATACAATAACAAAAGCTCTATTATTATATGTAAATTATGAAATTAAACAGGCCATAGTAAGGGTAAAAAAATGCTATCTTTAAATAAGAATACAATAATAAAAAAATGATAAATTAGTTACACTAAAAACTAGTAATCAGTAAAAAAAACAAGTGATGAGCCCAACCAGAAAGTTTACATATCTATTAGCATTGTTTATTCTTTTAAACCTAAAAGGGTTTTCCAATTCTTTTATACAGTTAGACAGCCTAGCTTTAGCTAAAGTGAAACAAAAGCTTCATGACGGTACAGCTTCTGAACGAACACAATCCGCATATAAAGACCTGATCTCTAGGGCTAATAAATTACTAACTATTCAGAATCCTACGGTTATGGATAAAAACATTTTGCCTCCTACAAATGATAAACATGACTACTTAAGCATTAGCAGGTATTGGTGGCCGGATCCTAAAAGCACTACCGGTTTGCCTTGGATACGTAAAGATGGCGAGACCAATCCTGACACTCAAACAGATGCGGTTGACAGAAAACGAATGGCAACCATGACATCGGGTGTAAAAAATTTATGTCTTGCCTACTATTTTTCAAATGACGAACGCTATGCACAAAAAGCGGCAAGTATGCTAAAAACATGGTTTCTTGAAGAAGCTACACTTATGAATCCACATTTAAAATTTGCACAAAGCGTTCCTGGATATTCTAAAGGAAGATCATCGGGAATTTTAGATGGTAAATCTATCAGCGATGTAATTCCAGATGCTTTACTCATACTTTCAAAATCTTCTCACTGGACTAAAAACGACAATTTAAAGATAAACAATTGGCTAAATGATTATTTAACCTGGTTAACAGAAAGTGAGTTGGGTATTAAAGAAAACAATCAGGATAACAATCACGCATCTTGGTATAAATTCCAAATTGCTAATTTATCCTTTCATTTGAATAACAGAACATTAACAAAGAAAATAATTACTTCAACCCAAGAAAGCCTCGAAAAACAACTGGATTTTGAAGGTAAGCAAATTCATGAATTAGAACGCACCAGATCTTTTTTTTATAGCTGTTATAATTTGGAAGCATTAACAGGAATCGCCATTGTTGGTGATAAAATTGATATGGATTTGTGGAATTACGAATCAGAAAACAATAAAAGTTTAACCCTTGCATTAGAATTTTTAATTCCTGTTATTCATGGAGAATCATGGAATTATACCGAAATAAATGGAGTCGATCTATCTGATTTACTTCCTTCATTAATTCGAATATCAAATCACATCAAATCGAACCGATACACTGACTTAATTAACAAAACTATCAAAATCCTTGTAGAAAAAGAAAAAACTACAGGAAAAACCAACCCCATACTCAACGAATTAAGCTTAACAGGCAACTTAGATATATAGTTTAATACGATCATTTTAAGTAAATATTATTTACTAAAGAATATGATTAGTTTAAATGAATAAAAATTAGTAGAGCAGATAAACTTTAACATTCCTTATCCAGTTTTAGAAAAACTTTAAGATTATTTAGGCTTACATTTAGCCAAAATATAACCCATTTTCACCCTTGTGGAAATAAAAAAAAATTTAAATGAAAAAAACAACACTTATTTCAAGCATTGCATGCTTCCTTATGATGTTCTTATCAATGAACAGCGAAGCACAAAAATTTAGTTCTATTGACAAAAGCCCGTTAGACGTAACTACTTTCCCAAGTAGCAACAAAGAAACTAACAAATTGGTAAAAGTGGTTTACAGCAGACCTCAACTAAAAGGAAGAGAATTAAGCACATTGGCTCCAAACGGAAAAGTATGGCGCACGGGTGCTAACGAAGCAACCAATGTTACTTTGTACAAAGACATGAAAGTAGGTGGAAAACTAGTAAAAGCTGGTGAATATTCACTTTATACGATTCCTGGAGCTAAGGAATGGACTATTATATTAAACAAAGATATTAATGTTTGGGGAGCTTATTCATACAACGAAGCTAATGACGTGATTCGTATTTTAGCTCCAGTAAGTTCAGGAGAAGCTTTAGAAGCATTCTCAATGGCATTTGCCGATGATGGGACCATGTATTTAGGATGGGATACGCTTAGAGTTGCTGTACCTTTCAACAAATAAGACTTAAACGAACAAAAAAAAGTTCCAGTTGTTTCTAACATACTGGAACTTTTTTTATATTCAATCTACAAATCGCAACTGAAAGCTAAAAATCTAAGGTATATTAAGATATTTATGAGTTTGGAGCGATACTTTCCACTGTGGATTAGCCATTACATAATCCACAATTTCAGGAATCACTTTATCACGCTTACTCCATTCTGGTTGTAAATATAAAATACAATCCTTGTTAACATTGGCTGCTTGCTCTTCCGCAAAACGAAAGTCGTCCTTATTATAAACAATAACTTTAAGCTCGTTTGCTTGTTCATAAACCTCTAGAGTCGGTAACTTCATTTTTTTAGGGGATAAACAAATCCAATCCCAAATACCTGTTAATTTATAGGCACCAGAAGTTTCTATATGTATCTGCATTCCTTCTGCTTTTAACCTGCTTGTTAAAGGCTCCATATTCCAGGTTAAGGGTTCTCCTCCTGTTATTACTATGGTATTACTAGATGCTTTGGCATCCTCAACAATTTTTGAAATATTTGTTGGAGGATGTAAATTGGCATTCCAACTTTCCTTAACATCGCACCAATGGCAACCCACATCGCAACCACCAATTCTAATAAAATATGCAGCAGTTCCTTTATGGTAACCTTCTCCCTGAATGGTGTAAAATGCTTCCATTAAAGGTAGCATTTCCCCCTTATTAACTAAACTTTGTATGTCTTTATTCATAATCGTTCGCAAAGATAACGGTTTGCAAGCTAATTGTTGGAAGTTTTATAAGGCATGTTCATCTAAATTTATATATAAATACCTATTTTTATCAAAAATTACAATCAATGAGTAAGAAGGAAACTTTTTTTAAGCATATAACTGAAGGTCATATTTGTAAAGGCGATTATATTCCTGTTGGAGCCGCCATGTTAGATGGTGAAACCATAACAGATGCTTTAGTTAAAATTCCGCTAAAAACATTAAACCGACATGGCTTAATTGCTGGTGCTACCGGAACTGGTAAAACAAAATCCCTGCAAGTTTTGGCTGAAAATTTAAGTGATAAAGGCATTCCTGTGCTACTTATGGATATTAAAGGTGATTTAAGTGGTTTAGCACAAGCCAGTGAAGGACACCCTAAAATTGATGAACGTCATGAAAAAATAGGCATTCCTTTTGAAGCCAAGGCTTTTCCTGTAGAAATTTTAACGCTATCTGAACAAAATGGTGTACGCTTACGTGCAACGGTTAGTGAATTCGGCCCCGTGCTATTATCCCGTATTTTAGATTTATCGGAAGCTCAATCTGGTGTTGTTGCTGTAATTTTTCAATATTGTGATCATAATAAACTTCCTATTCTCGATTTAAAAGATTTTAAAAAAATATTACAATACGCTACTCAAGAAGGTAAAGAAGAATTTGATGAAGCTTACGGTCGTATCTCAACCGCTTCAACTGGTGCCATTTTAAGAAAAGTAGTAGAATTGGAGCAACAAGGTGCCGATTTGTTTTTTGGTGAAACATCTTTTGATGTAGATGATTTATTACGCATTAACAATGAAGGTAAAGGCTATATAAACATTATCAGACTTACCGATATTCAAGATAGACCAAAGCTTTTCTCTACCTTCATGCTGAGTTTGTTGGCCGAAATTTATTCCACATTCCCAGAGCAAGGTGATAGTGACCGTCCGGAATTAGTCATTTTTATTGATGAAGCCCATCTAATTTTCAATGAAGCCTCAAAAGCATTATTGAATCAAATAGAAAGTATTGTTAAACTTATTCGTAGTAAAGGTGTCGGTTTGTATTTTGTAACTCAAAATCCAACCGATGTACCCGAAGCTATTTTAAGTCAGTTAGGCTTAAAAGTACAACATGCCTTAAGAGCCTTTACTGCCAAAGATAGAAAAGCCATAAAGCTAACTGCCCAAAATTATCCCGATTCTGAGTTTTACGATACCACAGCCGTATTAACCTCATTAGGAACTGGTGAAGCTTTAGTCTCTGCGTTAGACGAAAAAGGACGTCCTACCCCACTGGCTGCCACCATGATGCGCGCACCCATGAGTAGAATGGATATTTTAACAGAAGATGAGTTAAGTGATTTACTAACAAAATCAAAATTAGTTAAAAAATACAACGAAACCATTGATAGAGAGAGTGCTTACGAACTTTTAAACAAAAAAATCGAAAAAGCTGAAGCCGAAGAAGCCAAGGAAAAAGCTAAAAAAGAACAGGAAGCACTTGAAAAAGCTGAATCGAAACGAGCTAGCAAAACATCTTCCAGCAGAAAAAGTACTGCCATGAATCCTGTAGTTAAAGTGCTAACCAGTGCAACATTTATACGTAGTGTGTTTGGTATTTTAAATAAAGTAATGAAAAAATAGGTTTATAATAACCCTAAAAAAAACCTGAATAATTAATGAATCCATTTTTATCTAAACTGTTGTTTGATCTTGCTCGAAAGCGACTTCAAACTAAACAGAAAAACAAGACTATAAGTAAAAAGCAAATAGTTCCATTAGTCAGGAACTTTCAAATTGAAATAGCTCATGCCATAAAAGAGTATATTTTAATTATTGTGGGCGTTTTTTCTGCTGGTTTTGGCTTAAAAGGCTTCTTATTACCAAACCGATTCATTGATGGTGGCGCTACGGGTATATCCCTTCTGCTTCAAAATGTTACTTCTTTTGACTTAAGTTACTTTTTGATTCTGGTAAATCTTCCGTTTTTAATTCTAGCCTCCAAAACCTTTAGCGTAAAATTCGCTTTAAGGAGTATGGCTGCTATCGCTTTTTTAGCATTCGTAGTTCATTTTGTTGAATACCCAACAGTTACTGATGATAAACTGCTTATTTCCGTTTTTGGAGGTTTCTTTTTAGGATTAGGTATTGGGATGTCCATGCGAGGTGGTAGTGTTATTGATGGCACCGAAGTGTTAGCCATCTTTTTAAGTAGAAAATTATCACTTACTATAGGTGATGTATTATTGCTAATCAACATCTTGATATTTTCAGTTGGTGCTTATATTCTATCCATAGAAACCGCGCTTTACGCTATTTTAACCTATTTAGCAGCAGCAAAAACAGTAGATTTTGTTGTGGATGGCGTTGAAGAATATGTAGGCGTAACCATCATTTCCAACAGTCATGAAGAAATAAGAATCATGCTTGTAGACAAATTACAACGTGCCTGTACCATTTATGCTGGAAAAGGTGGCTATGGAAAAAGTGGCGATAGCTACGACAAAGATATTATTTATACCGTTGTTACCCGTCTAGAACTTGCCAAATTGCAGACCGAAATTGATAAAATTGATAGAAATGCCTTTATCATTATGGGTATTGTTAAAGATCTGAAAGGCGGCATGATTAAGAAGAAACCAATGCAAGGGCATTGAAATGAAAAATTAATAATTAACCATGGTTAATTAAATTTATGAAAGCGAAAAAATACACAATACAAGACAAGCCTTTTGTAGTTCCTACTACTGATGGTAAAGTTATAAAAGAGCATTTTGGATTAGCAACCAACCATAATGATGCCATAAGTATTGCCCACATGAAAGCACCTGCTGGCTGGAGCGAACCTTTTCAAACACCTGAATTTGACGAATATACTTTTATAATTCGGGGTAAAAAACAATTCATTATCGACGGAGAAACAGTTGTTTTAGAAGCTGGACAGTCCATTAAAATAGATAGAAACACACGTGTTCAATATTCCAACCCGTTTACAGAGGTATGCGAATACATTGCAATCTGTACTCCTGCATTTTCTATGGATTTAGTAAATAGAGAAGATTAAATGAATAAAAACTTAATTAAAGTTATAGGTAGCACCATAAACGTATTCAGCTACATTTCGTCTTCTTATTCGGCGCAGCTTGCAATCTACTTGTTTTCCAAACCTAACAAAGGTAAAATTACATCCGAAGAAGCTCCTTTTTTGGAAACTGCTTCCAAAGAAACCGTTCTCTTTAAAAAGATCCCAATTGCAACATACCATTGGAAAGGTACAAAAGAAACCGTTTTATTAGTTCATGGCTGGGAAAGCAATGCATTTAGATGGAAAGATCTAATTGAAATGCTACAGGCGCAAAATTACAACATCATCGCTATAGATGCGCCAGCACATGGAAATTCTGGTAATAAAATTTTTAATGTTTTCTTATATTCTGATTGCATTAATGCTGTTACATCTCACTTTAAAATTGACAGTATCGTAGGGCATTCCGTAGGTGCTACGGCTTCTGCAATTTCCTTACATAAATATAATTCATCCATTAAAAAACTAATTTCCTTGGGTGCACCATCTAACTTCACGGGTATCATTACCAATTATATTAATATGATGGGGTATAACAACAGAGTTACAAATGCAATGAACAACTATTATTTAAAGCATTTTGACCATGAACCCGATTATTTTTCTGCAAAAAATTTCTTAAAAGATATTCAGGCAAAAGGTCTTATAATTCACGACAAAAAAGATCGAATCATTTCCTATAGAGACGCATTGGATATTTCAAAACATTACAAAGATTCTAAACTCATAAAAACCATTGGATTAGGACACGGTTTAAAAAGTGAACTCGTTTACAATCATATTTTAGAGTTTTTAAACGACTAGATTTGTTGTACTTTTGAAGAATGGAAACAGAATTGAAACGTATAAATAAATTTTTAAGTGAAGTTGGCTATTGCTCGCGCAGAGAAGCCGACAAACTTATTGAAGCTGGCAGAGTAACCATCAATGGTATTATTCCTGAAATGGGTACCAAGATAGCTCCTAACGATGTGGTTGAAGTAGATGGCAAGGCTATTAATAACACCAAAACTTCCTTTGTTTATTTAGCGTTTAACAAGCCTGTTGGTATTGTTTGTACAACAGATACTAGTGTTGAAAAAGATAATATTATCGATTTTATAAACTATCCCAAGCGTATTTTTCCAATTGGACGTTTGGACAAGCCTAGTGAAGGTTTAATTCTTTTAACCGATGATGGGGATATTGTAAATAAAATTCTTCGTGCAAGCAATAACCACGAAAAAGAATACATTGTTACTGTAGATAAACCTATTTCGCAAACCTTCATAGAACGTATGCGTGACGGAATTCCTCTGGCAGAATTAAATAGAACCACCAAAAAATGCAAGGTTGAAAAATTAGGAACCTATGAGTTTAAAATTATTTTAACACAAGGACTAAATAGGCAGATACGACGTATGTGTGAATACCTAAATTATGAGGTACAAACACTGAAACGTGTTCGTATTATGAATATTAAACTCGATATGCCTCTTGGCGAATACAGAGAACTAACTAAAGATGAGTTTAAAGAGTTAAACGAACTAATTAGTGATTCCTCTAAAGAATTTATCCCTAAAAAAGTAATACCTAAAACAGAAAAACGCACACGCCGAAAAAAAACTGATTAGGTTTTTAGGCGTTTCTTCGTTCGCGAGCCAATAACGTATTTTTCAATAACATTGCGATAGTCATAGGGCCAACACCGCCTGGAACTGGAGTAATATAACTTGCTTTTTTGCTTACACTTTCAAAATGAACATCACCTGCTAACCTATAACCGCTTGCTTTTGTTGTATCAGGAACACGTGTAATTCCAACATCCACAATAACAACACCTTCCTTAACCATATCGCCGGTTAAAAACTCGGAAATACCAATGGCTGCTACAATAATATCTGCCGCTTTGGTAATTTCAGCTAAATCTTTAGTACGACTGTGAACTACAGTTACTGTGGCATCACCAGCTTTACGTTTCTGACTCATTAATATACTCATTGGACGACCAACAATATGGCTTCTACCCATAACTACTACATTTTTACCAGAAGTTTCTACTTGGTAGCGTTCTAATAATTCCAGAATGCCGTATGGAGTTGCTGGTAAAAAAGTAGGTAAATCTAAAGCCATTTTCCCAACGTTTGTTGGATGAAACCCATCTACATCTTTATCTGGATGCACAGCCATTAAAACTTTTTGCTCGTCAATATGTTTCGGCAACGGTAATTGTACAATAAAACCATCAATAGCATCATCAGTGTTTAAATCGTGTATTTTTTGCAACAACTCGGCTTCGGTAGTATTTTCGGGTAAATCGATTAAAGTTGAATGAAAACCTATTTTTTCGCAAGCCTTTACTTTTGCATTTACGTAGGTCATACTCGCTCCATCAGTTCCTACTAAAATAGCTGCCAAATGTGGCACTTTTTCACCTTTAGAAATCATATCACTTACTTGTTTTGCGATTTCTTCTTTTATATCGTTACTTACTTTTTTACCGTCTAAAATTATCATCTCTATAAGTTTTCAGTCGCAGTCGCAGTCGCAGATTATCACTCTACCGACTTACTTATGCCATTTTAGTTTTCTATATTAACTCCAAATTTCTCTGGATTATTAATCATGTAATTTATTAATTTTCAAATCTCCTTGCCTTCATCTGAACATTTTGAATAATCTTCATTTGAAATATAGTTACAAGCCTATGCTAAACCCAACCGAGTATTCGTTTCAGAATTTTCACCTTCAGCATCCGTTAACTTACTAATAAAATATTTTGGTAAACGTCTTTTTCTATAGGCTTCAGAAATATTCGCAGATACAGAACGAGAACTTCTTCGTATTTGATCAGTCAAAGAATAAGTTTATTCCTTTGGAAAACTTTTTGAAATCCATAAACAATAATCTTTACTACTGAAAACCTGTGACTGCGACTGAAAACTAAATTACTTCATGTTCTTCATCATCTGCATCATCTTTTTGCCGCCACCACCTTGCATCATCTTCATCATTTTGCTCATTTGGTCGAATTGCTTTAAAAGCTGATTTACTTGTTGTACCGAAGTACCAGAACCTTTTCCTATACGTTGTTTTCTACTCGCGTTTATTATATTAGGATTGCTTCTTTCTTTAGGAGTCATGGAATGAATAATAGCTTCGATACCTTTAAATGCATCATCATCAATATCCACATCTTTTAACATTTTTCCAGCACCAGGAATCATACCCATAAGGTCTTTCATGTTTCCCATTTTTTTAATTTGCTGAATTTGTTTCAAGAAATCATCAAATCCAAATTGGTTTTTGGCAATTTTCTTTTGAAGTTTACGAGCTTCCTCCTCATCGAACTGCTCTTGTGCACGCTCTACTAAGGAAACAACGTCACCCATCCCCAAAATACGGTCTGCCATACGTGATGGATAGAACACATCAATGGCTTCCATTTTTTCTCCTGTACCAATAAACTTAATTGGTTTATTGACCACAGATTTAATGGAAATTGCGGCACCACCTCGCGTATCACCATCTAATTTTGTAAGTATAACACCATCAAAATTCAACACATCGTTGAAAGCTTTGGCTGTATTTACGGCATCCTGACCCGTCATAGAATCTACTACAAACAAAGTCTCTTGCGGTTGAATGGCTTTATGGATGTTCGATATTTCAGTCATCATCACCTCATCAACAGCTAAACGACCTGCGGTATCTATTATTACTACATTGTAACCATTTGCTTTAGCATGTGCAATACCTGCTTTTGAAATGGCTACAGGATCGGTATTTCCTTTATCACTATAAACCTCTACGCCTATTTGGCCTCCAACTACATGCAATTGGTCTATTGCCGCAGGTCTGTAAACATCACAAGCTACTAATAAAGGTTTTTTAGATTTTTTAGTTTTAAGATAATTGGCTAGTTTACCAGAAAAGGTTGTTTTACCAGAACCTTGTAAACCCGACATTAAAATTACACTTGGGTTCCCTGAAAGGTTAACACCTGCTGCATCGCCACCCATAAGTTGGGTTAACTCGTCTTTAACGATTTTAACCATTAACTGACCTGGTTGCAACGTGGTTAACACGTTCTGACCCAGCGCTTTTTCTTTTACTGTATTAGTAAAATCTTTAGCTATCTTAAAGTTTACGTCGGCATCTAATAAAGCTCGTCTTACTTCTTTTAAAGTTTCGGCTACGTTTACTTCCGTTATACTTCCGTGACCTTTAAGTACGTGTAACGCCTTATCTAATTTATCGCTTAAATTATTGAACATAGTCCAGTTTTAATTTTAAAAGTGCAAAGTTAATGATTTGGAGCGTATTTTTTACCCTGATTTTTATAAAAAAGCAGCTTCCTTTTTAGTTTCTATACTTTCTGCTTTGTTGTGTTGTGCGCTAGGGATAGGAGTGAAAATCCTTTTTAAAACTAGTAAACCTTACTTTTGATGAAAGTGACAATTTGCTATTAACCGATTTTTAATATCTATACAGCCCTTTTAAAAAGATTGTAACGGATAGCCCGACCCTTGTGGTAGCGCCATAAAAAAAATAAAAAGCATAAAAAAGGTTGTTAAAACCGAAGTTTAACAACCTTTATAAAGAAACCATTATTAATATTTTACTTAATTAACCTATTAACATAGTTTCTTTAGTTAACCTAAAGTGCGTTTAATTTTTCTTTTCAAGGACTAATGTTCTTTCTGCTATTCCAGAAGCACTGAAGTCTGTTAATTCAATTCTGCTGGTTGTAACACTTGTTATTCTCCATCGGTAATTTAATTCATTGAATGGTTCTTGGTTTTTAAAATACAAGCCAAGGTATAGACCATTGTTTCTGTAAGACAACCACGAGCCAACAATAAGTTGGTTGTAAGGCGTTGTATTCGGATTGATGGTATTTGTTACCTCTACACGTCCGTTTATCATGAAATCTACAGTATAATTCTTAAAGTTTTCGGTTGGGTCCACAACATGGATTAAACCATCATCGTACTTAGCAACTTCCCACTTACCTGCTATAAGAATGATATCAATATATTTTAAATCGTCATCAACATCTGGACAATATCTTTCTAAAATCATTTTATTATTGGCGTTTTCAAGTTTTATTAAACCTGGTTCCAAGAAAGTTATTAACCATTCAAGTTTTAAATCGGGACGATCCTCTAGCGTTATTTTTAAAGTAAAACCAATATTTCGAACCCCTATTTCGTATGTTCCTGATACAAATTCTCCATTCACTCGGATTTTCACTTCGTTATTTGGTAAGAATTTTAAAGGAGCTCCTATATAGTCTTTTTCATTCTCTGCCCCATTCACGTTTAGGCGTGCAACTCTCCAAAAGCATTGTTGTAAATAACTTTCAATACGTTCTATAGTATAATCTATAACGACATCGCAATTTTTCTTTAAAATAATTTTATTTCCACCGGTTTGATATAGTTTTATCCTGCCAGCTTCTAAATCGTAAACAAACCATTCTAAAGTAAAGTCTACTAAAGTCTCAAACTCCAATTTAATTAAGGCTCCACGATTGGTTATTCTTGTAGTCCAATTACCTGTTAGCATATCGCCCTCTCTAGTACGAATTTTAACTACGTTTTCATCTTTAAACACTATGGCGTATTCACGATAGGTATTGCTTAAACTAGCTGCATTTCTTTGGAATTCATACACAACCCAAGGGCATGATTTTAATAAATTGTCTAAGCGTTCTTTGGTGAAATCGTCATCACCATAATCGTTATTATCATCTTCATTACAGGTTTCTCTAGCTTCTTTAATTGCTAAAGCAAGTTCTGCATTGTTATTTACTTGAATGATTGTTCCATCTGCCAACTCCAAGTTTAATGGAAAGTTGATACTAGCTATAACCTCAGCATTTTTAACACGATTGATAAATTTGTATAGCTCTCTATCGTTTTCGACTGTAACTACGCTAATAATTTGAAATTTGGTATTAAAAACAGAGAACGAAATTGGGTATTGAAAATCGATACATTCTATATCATCATCTTCTTCATTTTCATCATGGCATTTTTCAACTAAAGCTTCTAAAGCATTCTTATTTTGTAAAGTAACCTCGGTATGATCTGTTAAATACACCGTTATGGGAAATTGGATATTAATAGAATCGTCATCATCCTCATCCTCATTAAAAATAGTCTCCACCTTTTGGTAGTCTTCAATAGACGTTATAATTAACTCATTCCCATTCACTTCAACAGTAATTGGCAATTTAATGGTTAAACAACTGGCTTTATCAATAATATTATCTACCGAACCATCTTTTGTGGTAGTTGCTTTCATTAAGCTCGTTAATTCAGAAGTTGCTACAAGGGCTTCACTTTCTGCTGGTTCGGTTATTTCAATTACTTCATCCTGACACGATGTAAAAAATAAAAGGGCAAAAAAAGGAATTAGTAATAAGGCTTTAAATTTAGTTTTCATGGTGTTTGAGTTTTAGGGTTCGACATCATTTTTTTATTATAAAACAAGATAACTTTAAAAATTCCTACCCTCTTTTTAAAAAAAGTTTCAAAGTTGTAAAGTTTCAAAGTATTAAAAACCTTATTTTAGTATTACCAACCACTTTAAATAATGCAGAAACACCTACAAGATAATATATGCGAAGAGCGTTTATTTTCGTCCATATTTAAAAAATATGCCAAAGACCTACATAACTTTTTGTATTACAAATATGGTGAATTGTTAAATCCTAAAGACAAAGTACAGGAAGCATTTATAAAACTATGGGAGAATTGTGCTAAGGTTAGCCCCGACAAAGCAAAAAGTTTTGTGTTTACCATCGCCAATAATTTAATGCTTAACGAAACGGCTCACCAAAAAGTAATTTTAAAATATCAACAAACAAAACCAAAGACATACACCAATGAAAATCCTGAATTTTTAATGCAGGAAACCGAATATAATAATAAACTACAAAAAGCACTCTCCAATTTAACTGAAGCCCAACGTGAAGCTTTTTTGATGAACCGAATTGAAGGTAAACGTTTTAAGGAAATTGCTGAAGTTTTGAATATATCCACCAAAGCAGTTGAAAAACGTATTTATGGTGCATTGGAAAAATTGCGAAAAGATATAAAGGAATTGTAGCGCTGTAAGGTTACACTTTAAAACTTTTATAAAGTAATGGTAGGAAAAAAGAGAACTTAACTGTTATATAAGTGAATACTGAAATGATGAACAGAGAAGAATTAATAGTAAAATGGTTGAACAACGACCTAAATGATCTAGAACTTGAGGCATTTAAAATGCTTGAAGACTATGATGATTTAATAAAATTAGATGCTAATTTGAAGTCTTTTAAGGCTGATGAATATGACACCTCTAAAGAATTAGAATCAGTTTTAAAAACCATAACACAAAAAAGACAAACACAAACCAATTGGTTTAAACCTTTTTTGCGTGTTGCTGCTATTCTTGCCATTTGTTTTGGTGCCTATTACTACACAACGACTTTGGACACTACCGTTACCACAAAATTGGCTCAAAAAACAATGGTTGAGTTGCCCGATAATTCCAAGGTCTCATTAAATGCAAAATCAACTCTGGTTTTCAATAAAAGCACCTGGAAAAAACACCGTGATGTAGAACTTAATGGTGAAGCATTTTTTAAAGTTGCTAAAGGATCCACATTCCATGTTAATACTACTTCAGGCACTGTAACAGTTTATGGAACGGAATTTAACATAAAACAACGTGATAATTATTTTGAGGTTATTTGCTACGAAGGTTTGGTTGGAGTTAAATACAAGTCTCAAGAAACAAAACTAAAAGCAGGAGACAGTTTTTTAATTATTGATGGAAAAACAATTGCTAAAGAAAAAGAAAACCGCTCCCAACCTTCGTGGTTAAATAACGAAAGCACTTTTAAAAGTTTACCATTTAAAGAAGTTATTGCTGAGTTTGAAAGACAATATAATGTTGATATCCAGCTTTTAAATATTGATGATACACAATTATTCACCGGTAGTTTTGCGCATAGCAATATTGATGTAGCATTAAAAGCCATAACATTACCTTTTGATATAACTTACAGTAAAACGAATCGAACGATTCTCTTAAAACGTGAATAGAAAAGGACATCTTTCTATTATTTATTTACTCTTTTTTTTGAATGTTTCCAATTTAATAGCGCAAAGCAATCAAAAAGAAAAGCAACCACTTATTATTATTTTAAAGTTACTTGAAGCAAAATATAACATTAGCTTTTCGTATGCCGATGATACTATTAAAACCAAAACTGGAACTTTCCCTAGTGATACATTACCCTTAGATGAAGCCTTAAAAGTTCTTAAAACGGAAACCTTATTAGATTTTGAATTATTAGACAACCGTTTTGTTGTGATAAAAAAACCAAAAAGCGATACTGCCGAAACCAACGATTTTAAACTACAACGACTAGAAGAAGTTATAGTTAGTAACTTCCTAACCACAGGTATCACAAAATTTAATGATGGATCACTTACCATTAAACCCGAAACTTTTGGAATTCTTCCTGGTCTCATAGAAGCAGATGTTTTACAAACTATTCAAGCGCTACCTGGTGTTTTAAGCACCGATGAAACTGTGTCAAATATTAACGTTCGTGGTGGTACACACGACCAAAACCTACTACTTTGGGACGGAATTAAAATGTACCAATCTGGGCATTTTTTCGGATTAATTTCAGCCTTTAATCCCCACACCACCAAATGTGTAAACATCTATAAAAATGGTACCAGTGCTAAATATGGCGATGGTATTTCTAGCATAATCGACATGCAATTACCAAACGAAATTGACAACGAATTTAAAGCGGGTTTGGGGGTTAATCTTATAAATTTAGATGGGTTCGCAAAAATACCATTGTCTGAAAAAACAGAATTTCAGCTTTCTAGCCGGCGTTCAGTAACCGATTTAATTTTAACGCCTACCTACGACCAATATTTTAAACGCATATTCCAAGATTCCGATTTAACAAACTCCAATAGAAATTCTATCTCCCAAAATGAACAATTCTATTTTTACGATGTAACGATGAAGTTCTTATACGATATCTCAAATAAAGATAAAATAAGAATTCATTTTTTAAACGTTAATAACCAGTTGGATTATGATGAACAATCAAACATTAATGATAGAAATGAAGCCCTAAACAGCAAACTATCCCAACAAAATTTAGCTACGGGTATTACTTTTACTAGAAACTGGAACGATAAACTTACTACAAATTCGCAGATTTCGGTTTCAAATTATGATTTAGATGCCACCAACAACGATATTATAAACAATTTACGCTTAATTCAGGAAAATGAAGTTTTTGATGGTTCAGCTAAATTCGACATTCATTACATGCCTAACCTCCAATTCAAAATAAATGGCGGATATCAATTTAATGAAGTCGGAATTAGTAATTTAGAAGATGTTAGCAATCCTATTTTTAGAAGTTACATTAAGGAAGTTATTAGAAGCCACGCCGTTTATACGGAAACTAATTTACTTTCAAAAAATGCTGAAACCAATTTAAAATTTGGTGTTCGATTAAATTATATTCAAAAATTTGATATGCTGTTCGCTGAACCACGATTAAGTTTCAGCCAACGATTTTTTAATAATTTCCGTTTGGAGATTTTAGGAGAATACAAAAGCCAAACAACTACTCAAATTATCGATTTACAAAATGATTTCTTAGGTGTTGAAAAACGCCGATGGGTACTTTCCAACAATAGAAACGTTCCTGTTTTAAAAAGCAAACAGGCATCCGTAGGCATTCATTACAACAAAAACAAACTCCTTATAAGTGCAGAAACCTACATTAAAAGAGTGAATGGCATTACTACACGAAGTCAAGGGTTTCAAAATCAATTTCAATTCACAAAAGCCATAGGCAGTTATGAGATTAAAGGAATTGATGTATTAATAAACAAACAAATTAAAGATGTTATTAGCACCTGGATTTCTTACTCCTTCAATACGAACAACTATACTTTTGAAACTTTAAACAACGGCAAGCCATTTCCTAACAACGCCAACATTAAGCATGCGGTTACTTTTGGCAGCACCTATACCTACGGAAATTTAAAATTTGCCTTGGGATTAAACTGGCATTCCGGAAAACCAACCACCTTACCCAACCCAAACCACAACGCAAATGATGAGGAAATTACATTTTCAAGTCCTAATAATGCCAACTTAATGGATTATTTACGTGCCGATTGCTCTGCCACCTATCAAATTAACCTCTCCAATACCACCATGGCTACCATAGGCGCCTCCATTTGGAATATTACCAATAAAAAAAACATACTTAATGCCTATTACAACTTAGACGATGAAAACCAGGTTACGAAAGTAGAAAATCAATCTTTAGGCATCACCCCCAACCTTAGTTTACGAATTCATTTCTAGCATTTTACAAAACAAGACCGTGTGAAATTTAATTTTTGAAAACAGAACAATCCATTTCATATATTTGGCTAAGAAAATATAGGAATTATGTTACTGCTAAACATCGTAGACACCTCATTGCCGTTCACCAATCCGGTATTAAAGTTTTTTGTCATTTTAATAATTATACTCTTAGCACCCATACTTCTGAATAAATTAAGAATTCCACACATCTTAGGACTTATTGTAGCAGGTGCAATTATTGGTCCAAACGGCTATAATTTATTACTACGTGATAGTAGTATCATTTTATCAGGAACAGCAGGGTTACTATATATCATGTTTTTGGCAGGTTTAGAAATAGACATGAACGAGTTCAAAAAGAATAAATTTAAAAGTTTACTTTTTGGATTGTTTACCTTTTCAATTCCCATGATGTTTGGTGTGTTAGTAGGTGTTTTTATTTTAAAATTCACGGTAATGACTTCTGTATTACTTGCCAGTATGTTTGCCTCGCACACACTTATTGCCTACCCAATTTTGGGTCGGTTCGGAGTTTCTAAAAACAGATCTGTAAACATTGTAGTTGGTGGCACCATGATTACCGATACACTGGCACTTTTAGTACTTGCCATTGTTGTAGGCATGACCAAAGGCACTACAAACACAGCCTTTTGGATTCAATTATTTATCTCTGTTATGGTTTTTGGGTTTATTGTGTTACACATTTTCCCCATTATAGGTCGCTGGTTTTTAAAACGTTATCACGACCACATTTCGCAATACATTTTTGTATTAGTGATGTTATTCTTTGGAGCATTTTTGGCTGAAGTTGCCGGCATTGAGGCTATTATTGGCGCCTTACTTTCTGGCTTTGCTCTTAACAGATTAATTCCTGCTACCTCAGCATTAATGAATCGTATTGAGTTTGTTGGAAATGCCATTTTTATACCTTTTTTCCTAATTGGTGTTGGTATGCTAATTGATTACCGTGCGTTCTTCACCGATTTTGAAACCATATTAGTCGCTATTGTTATGACTATTGCTGTTACCTTAGCCAAGTTTATTGCCGCATGGTTTACTCAAAAATCATTTAAATTTTCAGCAGACGAGCGTCGCATAATTTTCGGACTAAGTATTGCGCATGCTGCCGTTACCCTTGCCACCGTTTCTGTGGGTTACAACATTATTATTGGTGAAACTGCTACAGGAGAACCCATAAGACTTTTGGGTGAAAGTATTTTAAATGGTACTATCATTATGATTTTAGTTACTTGTACCATTTCCACATTTGTGGTCCAAAAAGGTGCACGAAACCTGTCTCTTTTACAATTTACAGCAAAGGACAAGGAAAATTCAGCAAGTGAAGAAAAAATAGTTGTTGCCATCAACAATATTGAAACCGTAGAAGAACTCATCAGTTTAAGCACCATCTTAAAATCCAACGAGAAAAAGGATTCTCTTTTAGCTTTACATATTTTAAGAAACGATACCACCGATGTTCATGCAGAAACACTTGCTGTAAAAATTCTGGACAAAGCAATTCACATAGCTGCAGCAACCGATATGCACTTAAATAAGTTACTTCGCTACGACATGGATATTATGAGTGGTATTTTAAATGTCGCTAAAGAGCAAAAAGCAACCGATTTAATTTTAGGGTTACACATTAAAAAACATATTTCCGAATCGTTTTTAGGCAGTATAACAGAAGGGGTTTTATCAAAATGTAATGCCACCAGTTTTATCTACAAATCGATGCAACCTATCGCAACTATTAAAAGGCATATTGTAATTATGCCCAATAATGTTGAAAACGAAATAGGATTCCCTTTTTGGTTACTTAAAGTATGGAACATCGCTTACAACACAGGTAGTAAACTCATTTTTTATGGTACCGAACAAACAATAAAAGTGATTCAAGATGTGCACGAAGAACACCCGATTGACGCCGATTTTATCATTTTTAATAGCTGGAACGACACCAAGGCTCTTTCCAGTAATATCAAAATAGACGATAATTTAATTTTTATTTTAACCCGAAGAGACGAACCTTCATACCTAAAAAACTTAAAAAATATTTCTATATACTTAAACAGGTATTTGGCTTCCAATAGCTTCATTTTAGTTTGCCCAATTATGGAAACTCAAACTAGCAATGCTGCCATCGAATTCAACAATCCATCCCTGCTAGAACCTTTAGAAAAATTAGACGAATTAGGTAAAACTATAGCAAACGTTTTTAGAAAGAAATAACTGAATAAAACTGTTTTAAATTCATAAAAAACAACTATTTTTATTAAAGAATAATCGATTACATTTTCCTTAAAAATTTTACCAACTAAACACACCTAATGCCTACTAAACTAAAGAAAAAACATCTTAATTATCTTGGTTTACTGTTATTAAACCTAATTATAATAGCGTGCGGAAACAGCAAGACAACCAACAACAAAACATATCCTTCTAACCCACCAATAAAAATACAAACAATAGAAGACAAGGTTTACTGGGATTTAGTACATGGCAAAAAAGACATTGATTGGACACGACTAGACCCCACTCTAGAGTTTATAAAAAATGAATACGATTGCTCGGATTTCAGATTAGTTAATCTCATTCGTATTATTTATGAATATGGTGAGGTCATCCCTAAAGATTATAAAAACAAGATTGAAAATGTACTCTTCAATTTTCGTTATTGGTTAGATGATCCGGGTGAAAACTCTATGTGTTACTGGAGCGAAAACCATCAAATTCTTTTTGCTTCCGCTGAATATCTAATCGGTCAGAAATACCAGAATGAACTATTTCCAAAAAGTGGATTAACAGGTCGTCAACACATGGCAAAAGCAGAAGTCCGTATTCTGGATTGGCTACAAATGCGTTGGAACTATGGTTTCACCGAGTTTTATTCAAATGTGTATTATAAAGAAGACATTGGTGCTCTCATTAACTTAATAGATTATGCGGATTCGGTAAGCATATCTATAAAAAGTCAAATAATCATGGATTTACTATTCTATGATGTAGCGACCCAAAGTACCAAAAACATGTTTATTTCTACAAGCGGTCGCGCCTATGAACGTAACCGAAAAGGAGGTATTGATTACACCTTAAATGGCCTAACTCATTACTTTTGGAATGATGGCGAAGCCATTAAAGCAGGCATGATGTATGGGTTAATGACAAGTAATAAGTACACAGTACCACCAGTTTTAAAAAAAATAGCACAGGACAGTGCTAATGTTGTAATTAAACAAAATAACGGACTTAATATTTCGGATCTAAAACAAGAAGGTTACTATGGAAAAGATATGCGAAGCCTGATGATGCAATGGGGTATGGAAGCCTTTGCCAATCCAACAGTAGTAAGAAACTCATTATCTCATATTAGAAAATACAATATGTTATCCAATGAATTTCTAAAAGACTTCAAATCGCTCGATTTAAGGCCTTTACAACTGCTTCATTTAGAACCTCTTGTTATTCGAATAATTAATCCACAATTTCTTGGTTCAGCAATTCAAAACGGAAACACTTATACCTACAGAACTAAAGACTATTCCATTTATACAACTCAAAATCATCATGCCGGCAATTTTGCCGACCAACATCATATCTCTGGCATGAATATATCCAATCAATTTGCTATTTTTCATTGCCATCCAGCCGTTGAAAAAGATAAAAAAATGCATTCGCCTAACTATTGGGTTGGGTATGGCAGATTACCGCATGCTGTGCAAGAAAAAAACGTAAATCTTTCTATTTACAATATTCCTCGAAAAAAAGGCATGATGGAATTGGACTTATTAGATTATACACATGCTTATTTCCCGAAGCAATTGTTTGACTCTACCGTTGTTACCGATAATTATGCATTCGGAAAAAAAGGCGATACCTATTGCACATTTATTGGTGCCAATGCCTTAACATATCGGGATGGTGCTACCGACGATATTATTCAAAAAGGCAAGAAGGTATTTTGGATTACAGAAGCAGGATCAAAAACTGAAGATGGCTCATTTGAAGCCTTTATACAGCGTATAAAAAGTAATAAAATTGAGTTCAATGAAAAAAAACTGAAGCTGTATTATCAATCAAATAACAGTATATATGAATTAAAATATGATTCCGAATTTAAGTTGAATGGCGAGATTGTAAACACAGAATACCTCCGTTTTGATTCACCTTATGTGCAATCCGATAAAAAATCTGAAACCCAAATTATCAAGATGGGTGACGAATCGCTATTCCTCGATTTCAATAATTTGGTTCGGAAATTTTAAAACTGTCTATCAAATAAATAGCTTCAAAACACTAATTACCAGAAAAAATGCACTTATAAACACATTATTTTAAAATAAAACCAACAAATGAAAAATCAACTACTAATTATTTTTGTTAGCATCTTAAGTATCACATGCTATTCTCAGGTTTCCTTTGAAAAAGGCTATTATATCAGTAATGCTGGTGAAAAAATAGAATGTGAAATTAAAAATATTGATTGGAAGAACAATCCAACGGAATTTGAATTTAGACTTTTAGAAAACACAGAACAAGAAAGGGCAACCATAGAAAGTGTTAAAGAGTTTGGCATTTACAACCATTCCAAGTACGAAAGAGGCATTGTAAATATTGACAGATCGAGTAATTATATAGCCGATTTAAGCGTTGAAAAGAATCCCATATTTAAGGAGGAAACACTTTTTTTAAAAGTATTAGTTGTAGGAAAATCAAACTTATACAAATATGAAGATGGAAATTTAATAAGATTCTTTTATAGTAATAACGACTCTAAGGACATCCAACAGTTAGTTTATAAAAAATATAGAAATTCTGGGAGTATAATAGGAGAAAACAACCAGTTTAAACAACAATTATTCAACAATTTAAAATGTGAACAAATTAATTTTAAAGACTTTAACAGAATAAGTTATAAAAAAGATGAATTGATAAACCTATTCGTACGTTACAATAAATGTAATAATTCGGAAGTAGTTAATTTTGAAGAAAAACAAAAAAAAGATTTGTTTAACTTAAACCTTAGGCTTGGATTGAATAGTTCTTCTTTAGCAATAGAAAATTCGTTATCAAAAACTAGAACTATAGATTTCGATAACGAATTAGGGTTTAGAATAGGAATTGAAACCGAATTCATTTTGCCTTTTAATAACGACAAATGGGCTATTATTATAGAGCCAACTTATCAGTATTATAAATCTGAAAAAGCACAGACTAACCAAAATGTGAAAGCAGATTACAAATCCATTGAAATACCTGTTGGACTAAGACATTCATTCTTTCTGAACAACAATTCTAAAATTTTTATTAACAGCTCATTCATACTGGATTTCCCAACTAAATCTACAGTAACCTATAATAACTTTGGTTCTAAATTAGACATTACAAGATCCTCCAATTTAGGGTTTGGTGCAGGTTATAAACAAAATGATAAATACAGTTTAGAATTAAGATACCAAATAGATAGAGACTTATTAAATAGCTATCAATCCTATTATTCCGACTATAAAACGATATCTGTAATTTTTGGTTATTCTTTATTTTAAAAAAACAGTTCATTATATAAAAAAAATGATTTATGTGAGTTTCTAAAAAGAAAAAATAGAAGTACTACGTTAATTATATTTTCAAGGAGCCACATTTATAATTACCTCTACTAAAACATCATTGCGCATGTCATCTTCTAATTTTTCGAAGTATAATTAGAAGATGACAATTGCGCAATTATTCTTAAAGGAGACTTTCTAATGAACGGGGTCTAAAAAACATCTACCCCAAATTAGCCAAACTAGCTTTCAGCGTTTCAATTTTAGCCAAGGCATCGGCTTCTTTGTTGCGTTCGTTAGCAATAACCTGTTCTGGCGCACCAGCAACAAAACGCTCGTTTGAAAGCTTCTTTTGCACCGATTTTAAAAAGCCTTCCGTGTAATTTAACTCTTCTGTTAGTTTTTTAATTTCCGCCTCTACATCAATACTGCCTTCCATAGGAATAAAATACTCATTGGATTTTACTCGGAA
The DNA here is from genome assembly GCF_041583155.1 of Mariniflexile sp. GTDB lineage: Bacteria > Bacteroidota > Bacteroidia > Flavobacteriales > Flavobacteriaceae > Mariniflexile. The sequence goes on along the minus strand of NZ_JBFHGK010000008.1, from coordinate 81,460 downwards.
TGTTAGTGCGCCTTCAACTGCTTCATTTACATAATTTACAGCTTCCAGATTTCCTAATTTAGAAATAATATCGTCAAACGACGTGCTTACTTTTTCATTATTAATTACCGAAAAACCTATAGTATCTTTAAAGGCTATATTTTTTTCTTTCCTAACATTTCTAATACCAGAAATAACTTCTGAAGCGAATTCAAACTCCGAAACTAAAGCATCATTTATTGGTTTTGCTTCAGGCCATTTTGCTACAATTAACGCCTCTTCTGGAGTACGCTCTGCGATATAATGCCAAATATCTTCTGTTAAGAAAGGCATGAATGGGTGAACTATTTTTAGGTTTTCCTCAAAAATGGTTATAATCGATTTATAGGTAACAGCATCAATCGGTTGTTGGTAGGCTGGTTTAACCATTTCTAGCAACCAACCACAAAAATCGTCGTAAATTAATTTATAAATCGCCATCAAAGCATCGCTTAAACGGTATTTACTAAAATGATCTTCAATTTCTAATAGTGCTTTTTGGAATTTCGATTCATACCAAGTAATAGCTGTTTTACTAGAATTTGGCTGTGGAATTGTCTCGCTTATCTCCCATCCATCAACCAAACGGTAGGCATTCCAAATTTTATTTCCAAAGCCTTTACCTTGTTGGCAAAGCGCTTCATCAAACATTAAATCGTTTCCTGCTGCACTACTCAATAACAATCCAACGCGAACACCATCGGCACTGTATTCTTCAATTAATTTTAATGCATCAGGTGAGTTTCCTAACGATTTACTCATTTTTCGGCGTTGCTTATCTCGAACCAACCCTGTTAAGTACACATTATTAAATGGTTTTTCACCTTTATATTCATAACCTGCAATTATCATACGGGCTACCCAAAAGAATAAAATATCAGGACCAGTCACTAAATCGTTGGTCGGGTAATAATATTTTATATCGTCGTTTTCAGGGTTTCTAATACCATCAAACACACTCATTGGCCACAACCACGAAGAAAACCAGGTATCTAAAGCATCGGTATCTTGACGTAAATCGGTAATTTTTAGTTCTTGGTTGTTGGTTTTTTGTTTTGCTAATTCCAGAGCAATCTCAATGGTTTCTGCAACCACAAAGTCTTCCTTTCCATCACCATAATAGTATGCCGGAATTTGTTGTCCCCACAATAACTGACGTGAAATATTCCAGTCGCGGATGTTTTCCATCCAATGGCGATAGGTGTTTTCAAACTTTTTAGGGAACAATTTAATTTCAGAATCTTCACCTAAAACCGCTTCAATAGCAGGTTTAACCAATTCTTCCATTTTCAAAAACCATTGGTCCGATAAGCGTGGTTCAATAACTGCTTTAGTTCTTTCAGAAGTTCCTACCTTATTAATATGTGTTTCGGTTTTTACTAAAAAGCCGTTTTCTTCTAATTCTTTGGTAATTTCTTTTCTAACTACAAAACGATCTTTTCCTTGATAATGCAAGCCAAAACTGTTTAAACTGGCATCTTCATTAAAAATATCGATAACTTCAAGCTTGTGCTTATCGCCTAAAACTTTATCATTTTCATCGTGTGCAGGCGTTACCTTTAAACAACCTGTACCAAACTCCATATCTACATACTCATCTTCAATAATAGGAATTACGCGGTTGCAAATTGGCACAATAGCTTTTTTTCCACGTAAGTGTGCAAAACGTTCATCATTTGGATTAATACAGATTGCAGTATCACCAAAAATAGTTTCAGGACGTGTGGTTGCGATGGTTAACGTATCATCACTACCTTCAATTTTATAATTTAAGTAATAAAGGTTGCCTTGTTTTTCTTCATAAATAACCTCTTCATCGGAAAGTGTTGTTTTTGCCTCAGGGTCCCAATTTACCATTCGGTAACCACGATAAATAAGACCTTTATTGTGTAAATCTACAAACACTTTTATTACCGCTTCACTCATATCATCATCCATGGTGAATTTGGTTCTGTCCCAATCGCAAGAACAGCCAAGTTTTTTAAGCTGCTCTAAAATAACACCACCATATTCATGCGTCCAATCCCAAGCATGTTTTAAAAATTCTTCTCGGGATAAAGTATTTTTATAGATACCCTGCTCTTTAAGTTTTGCTACTACTTTTGCTTCGGTAGCAATCGAGGCATGGTCGGTACCAGGAACCCAACAGGCATTTTTGCCCTGTAAACGTGCGCGACGAATTAGTACATCTTGAATGGTATTATTTAACATGTGCCCCATGTGCAAAACCCCCGTTACGTTTGGCGGTGGAATTACAATAGTGTAAGGTTCTCTATGGTCTGGTTCTGAATGGAAATAATTGTGTTTCATCCAGTAGTTGTACCACTTAGTTTCTACCTGACTAGCATCATATTTTGAAGGCATTTGCATACTTTGGAATAGTTTTTGAATAATAATTGCCAAAAGTACTCATATTTCTTATTCTGTGAAAGGTATAACAAAGGATTCATAAAAGGATTTATATGTTATTTTAACAAAAATTAAGAATTATAATAGAAAAGTAATATGTACATTTACCTTATTAATCACACACTAAAACTGCATTTCAACTGTTTATTTTGCTGTTTGTAGAAATAATAAGTATATTTGAATCCAATGTAGATTAGGAACGTTTAATACAAATAGAAACAAAAAAGTAAATCATAAATTTTAAACCATGAAAAAAATAATTACAGTTTTATTTATCACACTAGTTAGTTTTGCAGTTAATGCACAAGACAAAGTTGCTAAAATAGAATTTAAAACAGAAACAATAGATTACGGAACCATTGAAAAAGGATCAAACGGTGTTCGTGTTTTTGAGTTTACAAATACAGGTAACGCCCCTTTAATAATTTCTCAAGTTACATCTAGTTGTGGTTGTACCATACCTAAAAAACCTGAGGGACCAATTTTACCAGGAAAAACAGGTGTTATTGAAGTTAAATACGATACTAACAGAGTAAACCCAATTAGAAAAACGGTTACTGTAATTTCTAATGCAGATACTCCAACAGTTGCCTTAAAAATTAAAGGTGACGTTGTAGATACTAAAAGTACTAACGTACTAGAAAAAACAAAGAGTGTAGTTCAAAAATAACATACTTTAAAATGAGTTTTTAAAAGCCCTAAAGTAATTTAGGGCTTTTTTTATGTTCAAAAAGGATTCTCTAAATAAAAACTAAAGTTTAAAATTTGCCCATTCCTATTTACTTTTAATCGCACCCGTTTACCTTCATCCTTATGAAATTCATTAGTTATTTCTTGAAGTGAAAAATGGTAAGACGCTTTATTATTTACACTTAAAATAATATCACCCACCAACAAACCAGCTGCTGCAGCGGTTGAATTTTTTCGTAATTCTGCTATAATATACACTGGTTTAAGTGCTACTTTATACTGCCTATCAATAATAATTTTTGTATTATTATTAACATTATTTTTTGACAACCTAGAAACACCTTCCAAAACCTCGTTATCAAGCAGTTTAACAAACCTAAGGCCATCATGAGCCAATTCAATACCACTTTTATTATAACTAAACTTTTCCTTAAAATAAGAATTTCTTTTAATCGTAACTATTCCTTTTTGATAATTGAAAATCCAATTAAACCGCTTTAACATATTTCCTGAAAGGCTTCCATTACGATCCTTAACCATTTGCGCATAAGAAACTGAAGTACTATCTGGAAAAGCCACATTAGCATCTTTTAAGACAAACCTTTTCAAATGAAGCGCATCAATATTGGAACGTTTGCCATAAATACTACCACTTAAACCATGACCTAAAAAATCCTTAAAAAACTTAATATCGCAGGTAATTCCTAATGAATCATTTTCAAACAACCACAACACATCACTTCCACCGGAATCTATTAAAAGCTTAACAGGTATTGTCTTACCATTAATAGTAACTTCAGTATTAATATAAGGTTTGGTGTTATGAAATTCCAGATAAAAGATTTCACATCTTTTACAGTTTTTATACCGGTACGCATCAGGTTTTGTTAATTTTAAATATTTCTTTGAATAATTTATTTCTACAATTAATTCTTTAAAAATATCGTTACCTATAATACCATGCACCGGAAATCCTAATTTCGGAGCTAAATTCAATTTAACATCATAAATAGCATAAAGCTCCTGATTTAATTTTATGGCATCTCCAATTCTTAAAATATTGTTATTGGATTTTAAAGCTTCAACCGACTCGCCCTCTCCTAAACCTCTTAAAAAAATGGATTCTGTATTTTTAATCTTTAAGGTGTCAGAAAGGTTTAAAAAATTAAAAATGATAGGTTTGCTAACGCCAGTATCTAAAAGAAAAGATAGAGTAACCCCATTAATTTCGACAGGGATGATGATGAGATTATTAACAAACTGAAAATTAACTTTAACCGATTTATGTTTATTTTGAATGATAAAATCGCCCTGGGAAAATGCAAGATTACCCAAAAAAGAAACAATTACCAGAAAAAACACAAGATTCCTCATTAAACTAAGTTTAAAAACCCCTAATTTTTAAGAAGTTGATGGCATACATAAAAAGTTTATAAAACAATTCTTATTAATTACTAATCAATTTGGCTAATTAACTAGGTTATACACGTATATAATTTACAAATCTTTATCGAGTAATCTATATTTAGTCTGTATTTTAATAAACTTTAAGATAATTTTCTCAACTTTGCGCCCTATAATTTTTAAATAAATGCCAACTATATCTAAAAAAGGGCTATTAATGCCTGAATCTCCTATTAGAAAATTAGTTCCTTATGCTGAGCAAGCTGTTAAGGATGGAAAATCTATATATTATCTTAATATTGGTCAACCCGATATTAAAACTCCTGAAGTCGCCTTAAAGGCTGTAAAAGAAAACGATGTTGAAATTTTATCGTATTCCAAATCTGAAGGTTCAGGTACTTACAGACAAAAGCTTGCCAATTACTTTAAAACACATGACATTCATGTAGATTCTAAAGATATCGTTGTAACAACAGGTGCCAGTGAAGCCTTGCTTTTTGTTTTCGGAAGTATCATGGATCCAGATGATGAAGTTATTATTTCTGAACCATTTTATGCCAATTATATTGCATTTTCTACAGCTTCTGGTGTTAAAGTGGTTCCTATAGTTTCTAAAATTGAAGATAATTTTGCTTTACCTTCTATAGAGGCCTTCGAAAAACTAATCACACCAAAAACAAAAGCCATATTAATATGTAACCCAGGGAATCCTACTGGGAATTTATATTCGAAAGAAGAAATTCAAAAATTAACGGCTATTGTTAAAAAACACGATTTATTTTTAATTGCAGATGAAGTGTACCGCGAGTTTGTGTACGATGGTGAAACCCACTACTCCATCATGCAAGAAAAAGGAATTGAAGATCATGCGATTATGATAGATTCTGTGTCTAAACGATACAGTATGTGTGGTGCTCGTGTTGGTTGTTTAGTTTCTAAGAATAAAAGCGTTATACAAACTGTTATTAAATTTGCTCAAGCAAGGTTAAGTCCGCCAACATACGCTCAAATTGCGAGCGAAGCAGCTCTGGATACACCTAGAAGCTATTTTGATGATGTTATTAAAGAATATATTGGACGTAGAGATACCCTTATAAGCGAACTTCAAAAAATAGAAGGTATAAAAGTAAGCAATCCTAAAGGTGCTTTTTATTGCGTTGTAGAATTACCGGTTAAAAACTCCGATCATTTTGCGCAATGGCTTTTAGAAGAATTTGAAATTAATGGCGAAACCGTAATGGTTGCCCCTGCTGGTGGGTTTTATTCTACCCCTGGATTAGGGTTAAACCAAATTCGAATTGCATACGTACTAAAAAAAGAAAGCTTAATTAAAGCGGTACACATTTTAAAAGAAGCTCTTAAAGTTTATAAAGACCTAAATGCTACTAAAAAAGCGAAAAAAGTGGTAAATTCATAGTTTGATAAACACTAAAAAACAATGTTGAACGTTACCACTAAGGAATTGGTTTTTCGTTAAATTTTTAAACTTTTAATAGAGAGTAAGAATAAGGTTATTAAGGTGAAACATTCCGTTTTTCAATTTTAATATTGAAATGGATTTGTGATTCTTAAAGAGAAACAATTACGAATTAATAAAACTAAAACACATACCTTTTGAAATTTAATCCTTGTATTTTGTTCATTTAACTTTAGTGCTTTATCAGGTTAATCATTCAATAGAATCCTAAATCCATAAATCGTGCAAATTCAACAAAACGTATCTTTAAAACCTTTTAACACCTTTGGTATTGAAGCTAATGCAGCACATTTTGTTAGCATTTCTACCATTGAAGAATTAAAAAATGTTTTAGAATTAAAGAACTACACAAACAAACTTCTTTTGGGTGGTGGTAGTAATATGCTACTCACTAAAGATTACGATGGTTTGGTAATTCATGTGAATTTAAAAGGTATCGAAATTGTAAAAGAAGACGACGATTTTGTGTATGTTAAGGCAGCTGCCGGTGAAGTTTGGCACGAGTTAGTTATTTGGTGTATTAATAACGACTTTGGTGGTATTGAAAATTTATCATTAATTCCTGGCAATGTTGGTACAGCACCCATCCAAAATATTGGTGCTTATGGTGTGGAGCTTAAAGATATTTTTGAGTCTTGCGAAGCCATGTCTATTGATAACGCTTCGATAAAAACATTTTATAAAGAAGAATGTCTTTTCGATTATAGAAACTCCGTTTTTAAACAGGAAGCTAAAGGGCAATTTATAATAACGACTGTAACGTTAAAACTAACAAAGCGTAACCACCAGCTTCATATTAATTATGGCACAATTGCATCACAATTGGAAATTATGCAAATTGAAAACCCAACAATTCAGGATATTTCAAAAGCCGTAATTTACATTCGCGAAAGCAAACTACCAAACCCAAAAGAGATAGGTAATAGTGGTAGCTTTTTTAAAAACCCAATTATTTCCAAGAATCATCATAACAAATTACTTCAAAATTTTGAAGACATACCGAGCTATACCATTTCAGATACCGAAGTAAAAATTCCTGCAGGTTGGCTTATTGAAAAAGCTGGTTTTAAAGGCAAACGCTTTGGAGATTATGGTGTACATAAAAATCAGGCCCTAGTGCTTGTTAATTATGGTAATGCTAAGGGCTCTGACATTTTAAAATTATCAGAATTAATACAAAAAACAATAGAACGTTTATTTGAAATTTCAATAGAGGCAGAAGTTAACATCCTATAATAGCAAAGAAATCTCTAACTTTGGCATCATAAAATAGTTAGTTTTTCAATTTTAAACCTATTCATTTTGATTACACCTATAGAAAAAGAAATAGTTACCTTACTGGAACGTGGCGACAAAAAGGCCATTACCTTGCTGTATGATAACTATGCCGATTCCCTTTATGGTGTTATAAAAAAAATTATAGCAGATGATGACACAGCCCAAGATGTGCTTCAGGAAAGCTTTATAAAAATTTGGCGATACGCTAAAAAATATGATTCTGATAAAGCAAAATTATTTACCTGGCTTTATAGAATTGCCTATAACACTGCTATTGACAAGGTTAGATCCCAAAAAAATAAAGATGGTAAAGAAGTCCAAATTGATAAATCTACCGTATATAAAATATCTGCGGACGAATTAAATCAGGATGTAATGGACATGCAAAAACACCTGGGTAGTTTGGACGAAAAATATCAAATAGTACTAAATGCACTCTTTTTTGAGGGTATGACCCAACAAGAAGCCAGCGAAGAACTTGATATCCCGCTGGGAACAATTAAATCGAGATTAAAGATTGGATTGCGTGAATTGAAAAAAATTTATAATCCTTAACAAAAAAACGTCATGAATGCGAAAATAACTACTTTTTTAAATTCTGGCCTACTAGAAAAATATCTATTAGGTGAAACTACTTCTGCCGAAACAGAAATGGTTGAGTCTTATATTTCAAAATATCCAGAAGTACAGAATTTCTACAACACATTGCAGTACAACTTAGAAATAGTTACAAAAAGCAATGCTGTTGAAGCTCCTAAAAACATCTTAGATAACATATTAGATGAATTAGACGACACTCCAGTTGTACCGTTAAACGCTACTAAAAAGTACAAATCTTGGTACAAATTAAGCATTGCAGCAAGTATTGCAGCCTTTTTGTTTGCTGGGACTTCATACTTGTTCTATCAACAAAATCAAAAACTAAATGAAGAAAACCAAGTGGTTGTTGATGAAATTTTTGATTTACGTAGTGATATTGAAGCAAACAATAAAAAGTTAGATGAAGTTATGGACCAGTTTATGGAACTTAACGACCCTAATACTTACAAATACATCATACAAGGAAATAGTTTAGCTAAAGATTTAAAAACTGTGGCCTACATTAATCCAAAAGAAAAGACATCGATGATTGATGTGGTGTCTTTACCAGAATTACCAGAAGAACAATGTTATCAAATTTGGGCAGAATTACAAGGTAAAATGGTAAGTTTAGGCATTTTAAGCGAAGCTGACAGACAATTAAAAATGATACCTTATACTGAAGATGCATTGGCGTTAAACATTACCATTGAACCTAAAGGCGGTAATACCAGAGCATCGTTAGATCATATGGTTGCTGAAATTGAATTACATTAATTAATTAATCGTAATATTAAAAAACCCTCTATTAAAAGCCTCATTTGAATCTTCAGGTGAGGCTTTTTTAATACCCATAATTTATTAACTTTCTATTTACAAACTTTCTCCAATAATTAGTTAAATCCCGTATCTTTGCAAAAAATATTATAACGTGATACGTCCATCACGAATAATGTAGTCAATAATGAAATGATTATATGAATATTGGACGTTATCACAAGAATTCAATAAACAGAAACAAATGAAACTTCTTTTTATAACTATTGCTTTATTAGGATTAGGAATTGCTGGTATTGCCATAAAAATATGGGCTAAAAAAAATGGAAAATTTTCAGGCACTTGCGCTAGCCAAAATCCAATGCTTAACAAAACTGGTGAAAGCTGTGGTTTTTGTGGAAAAACTCCAGACCAATTTGAAAATTGTAACGAACCAAAACATTCCTAGTTTTACATGGTTTTACTTGATTTATTATTCTACAGCTTCATCGGAGTTGTAGTTATTCAAGTTATTTATTTAATTGGTTTCTTTGGAAAATTTGCCTTCCTAAAATCGCAAAGCAGCTCGCCCAAAGATTTTGCAGTTTCCGTAATCATATGTGCCAAGAATGAAGCAGAAAATCTTAAAAAATTTTTGCCATCGGTATTAAATCAAGAATATCCTAATTTTGAACTTGTTTTAATAAACGACGCTTCATCGGATGATACATTGGAAGTTATTGAAAGCTTTGCGGCCAACCATAGCAACATAAAAATTGTAAACGTAAAAAACATTGAAGCCTTTTGGGGTAATAAAAAATATGCTTTAACCTTAGGTATTAAAGCCTCAAAACACAATCACCTCTTGTTTACTGATGCAGATTGCAAACCAGTGTCAAAATACTGGATACAAGAAATGGCTGCTTGTTTTAGTAATAATAACAGTATTGTTTTAGGTTATGGAGGCTATTCAAAAATTAAAAAATCACTTTTAAACAAACTAATTCGATTTGAAACCTTAGTAACTGCCATACAATATTTTTCATTTGCAAAAGCAGGAATTCCTTACATGGGCGTTGGCAGAAATTTAGCTTATACTAAAGAGGAATTTTTTAAAGCCAACGGTTTTATTAATCATATTAAAGTACGTTCAGGCGATGACGATTTGTTTGTAAATCAAGTTGCTAATAAAAACAATACAGCCATTTGTTTTTCCGAAAATAGCTTTACACTTTCAACCCCAAAAAAAACATTTCGTGATTGGATTAAGCAGAAAAGACGACATATTTCAACAGCAAAATATTATAAATCAATTCACAAAATTTTATTAGTAATACTGTACTGTTCCCAATTTTTATTTTGGCTTTTTTCAACTATCTTACTAATAACTACTTTTAAATGGCAAATCGTTGTAGCATTAGTTGCACTAAGACTCATACTTTATTATTCTGTAATTGGAGCTTCCTCTAAGAAATTAGGTGAAAAAGACTTGATTTTAACACTTCCAATTTTAGAAATCTTTTTAATTATTATACAATTAACTATCTTTATAAATAATCTGATATCAAAACCAAATCATTGGAAATAAGTGATGCTATTAAACGAGCTAAAGAAAACGATCAAAAAGCGTTTAATTTTTTGTTAGATACGTTTTGGGATAACGTGTATGGTTTTCAGTTAAAACGTATTCAAAATGAAAATGATGCTGAAGACATCACTATTCAAACATTTTCTAGAGCTTTTGATCGTATAGAAACTTTTGATGAAAGCTATAAATTTAAGACTTGGTTAATTACTATTTCTAAAAATATTCATATTGATTTACTGCGGAAAGAAAAAAACTCTATTTCGCAAGTTATTTCGAATGATGATAAATCGGTTTATCAAATTCTAGATGAATCACCTTCACCAGAAGATGAATTAATCACGGAACAACATTTAGCAAAATTATTGCGTGATATAAAAAAGTTAAAACCGCATTATCAAGAAATTATCAATCTTCGTTACTTTCAAGAATTAAGCTATAAAGAAATTTCTATTCAGCTTAAAGAACCCATTAATAATGTGAAAGTGAAATTACTTCGAGCCAAAAAACTACTTGCCGAAATTATTAAAGAAGCATAATGTTTACTAAAATTAAAAATTTAGGCCCTGGTTTATTATTTGCTGGTGCAGCAATTGGAGTGTCTCATTTAGTGCAATCTACCCGAGCTGGTGCCGATTTTGGTTTGGGTTTAATATGGGCATTGCTTTTAGTAAACATATTTAAATATCCCTTTTTTCAATTTGGGCCGCGATACGCAACAGCAACGGGAGAAAGCTTATTAGATGGGTATAACAAATTAGGAAAAGGGGTATTAGCAACCTACTTCATATTAAATATAGCAACGATATTTACCATTCAAACAGCCGTAACTATTGTAACTGCAGGTTTAGCCTCTACACTTTTTGGCGATTTTGGCACTTTTTATATTGGCATTAGAACCCTAACTAGTACCGAAATTTACACCATAGCTATCCTCATTATTTGTTTACTATTATTGCTCTTAGGAAAATATAAACTTTTAGATAAGTTGATGAAAATAATAGTAATCACCTTAACTATAAGTACCATAATAGCGGTAACTATGGCATTATCCAAAAGTACCGAACCACTTTCCTTTAAACAAATACTTCCTAATAATAGTCTTGAAATTGCTTTTTTAATAGCCTTCATGGGTTGGATGCCGGCGCCTTTGGATGTTTCGGTGTGGCAATCGCTTTGGGCAATTGAAAAGCATAAAGAAAATAAACAATACACCCCACAGTCGGCATTATTCGATTTTAACATTGGCTATATTAGCACTATCTTTATTGGCATTGGCTTTCTGCTATTAGGTGTCCTAGTGATGTACCATAGCGGGGAAACATTTAGTAATTCAGCAAACATATTTTCCAAACAATTAATAAATATGTACACTAAAAACTTAGGTAGCTGGGCGTATTTAATTATTGGAATTGCTGCTTTCACGACTATGTTTAGCACAACCTTAACCACCTTGGACGCCTCACCTAGAACAATGGCTAAAACAACATCGCTCCTTTTCAAAAACACGACTATATTTAATTATTCCTTTTGGATTGCCATCTTAACGATAGGAACTGTTGTAATATTTTTGTTTTTTGCTTCAGAAATGGGGTTACTTATTAAGGTGGCAACTATTTTATCATTCATCACAGCGCCTTTCTATGCCATTATTAATTACATTCTAATTTCTAGCAAACACACTCCAACCGCCTGGCAACCCTCCAGAAAAATGCACGTTTTTAGCTGGTTAGGCATCTTATTTTTAATAGGATTCAGCTTCTGGTATCTAGCCACTTTATAGCCTCATTTTAAAAGAATACTTTGTATCTTTGCGCTTTATTATAAAGACATGGATTCAGAAACTGTTTCAAATATTTTACCGGAAGAACGCATAGGAAAACCAAAATGGCTTCGTGTAAAACTTCCAACAGGTAAAAAATATACCGAATTACGAGGTTTAGTTGATAAATACAAATTGAATACTATTTGTACGTCTGGCAGTTGCCCTAATATGGGTGAATGTTGGGGAGAAGGCACCGCAACCTTTATGATTTTAGGAAATATTTGTACCCGATCTTGTGGGTTTTGCGGCGTAAAAACGGGCAGACCAGAAAGTGTGGATTGGGATGAACCTGAAAAAGTAGCACGTTCTATTAAATTAATGAACATCAAACACGCTGTTTTAACAAGCGTAGATAGAGATGATTTAAAAGATATGGGAAGTATCATGTGGGCTGAAACTGTAAAAGCAGTTCGAAGAATGAATCCTGAAACTACCCTTGAGACTCTTATACCAGATTTCCAAGGCATTGAACAGCACATTGATAGAATTATAGATGTTGCTCCAGAAGTAGTATCACATAACATTGAAACCGTTAGACGTTTAACTCGCGAAGTGCGTATCCAAGCGCAATACGACAGAAGCATGGGGGTTTTAAAATATTTAAAACAACAAGGACAAAGACGTACCAAATCTGGAATCATGCTTGGCCTGGGAGAAACACGTGAAGAAGTTATTGAAACACTTCACGACTTAAAAGACAATAATGTTGATATAGTTACTATTGGGCAATATCTTCAACCTAGTAAAAAGCATTTACCTGTTCAACAATTTATCACACCCGACCAATTTAAGGAATACGAAACTATTGGTTTAGAATTAGGTTTCCGACATGTTGAAAGTAGCGCCTTAGTTCGTTCATCTTATAAAGCTCAAAAACATATTAATTAATGAAGATTAATATAGCTATCAATGGATTTGGTAGAATTGGCAGACGTGTTTTTAGACTTCTTCAAGAATACAAAGACTTACAGGTAGTTGCCATTAACGATTTAGCAGACGCGAAAACGTTAAGCCATTTACTAAAGTACGATAGCGTTCATGGAGGTTTTAATGGCACTATTTCTCATGATGCTAATAATATTATTGTTAATGAGAACAAGGTAGCCCTCTTAAACCACAAACACCCAAAAAATATTGACTGGAAGCCTTTTCAGGTCGATTTTGTAATTGAGGCAACTGGAAAATTCAAGACAAAATCGGAATTACAAAACCATATAACTAATGGTGCAAAACATGTTATTTTAAGTGTTCCACCTCTTGAAGACGATATAAAAACTATCGTTATGGGCGTGAATGATTCTAGTATTATTGGCACAGAAACCATCATATCTAACGCATCTTGTACTACCAATAATGCCGCACCAATGATAGATGTTGTGAATAAACTCTGTGGCATTAACCAAGCTTATATAACAACTATACATTCTTATACCACCGACCAAAGTTTACACGACCAACCTCATCGCGATTTGCGCAGATCGCGTGCTGCTGGTCAGTCAATTGTACCTACTACAACAGGTGCAGCCAAAGCTTTAACCAAAATTTTCCCAGAATTATCGGAAGTTATTGGTGGATGCGGCATTCGTGTACCGGTAATTAATGGTTCTCTTACAGATATTACTTTTAACGTAAAAAAAGACGTTTCAATAGAAATTATAAACCAAGCATTTAAAGATGCTGCCCAAACAAACTATAAAGGTATAATAGAATTTACTGAAGATCCTATTGTTTCAATAGACATTGTTGGTAACACACATTCTTGTATATTTGATTCAGGCATGACTTCCGTAATAGGAAACATGGTCAAAATAATAGGCTGGTACGACAATGAAACAGGCTATTCTAAAAGAATTATTGATTTAATATGCAATTTATCGATAAAAAGAAGTGTTTTATCGATAAAATAGTTATATTTGCTTATAATGTTTTAATAGATGTTACAAATTAGAGACTACATATACATAATCCTGATGCTTTTTAGCATGTCGGTTGCTTCACAAAATACGGTAAAGGACGATCCTGAATTGCTTCAAAATAGCATTGACTATCACATTTCTCAATCGCAAACCGAATTAGAAAATTTAAATTATTTAGATGCCCAAAAAAATCTAGATGAAGCTCTTGCTTTGGCAGAACAATCTGATAATAAAAAAAGTATTGGTATTATTTATGCCATTAAAGGTAGACTTCAGCTTACTATAGAGGATAATGAAAAAGCTATAAAATCACTTACAAAAGCAATTGAAGTACAACGCTTAATAAACGACAACATAAATTTAGGTAAATCGTATAGAATACTTGCCGATGTGTATGTTTCTAAAAAAGATTATAACCAAGCATTAGATTATTATAAGTCGGCCAAATCTAAATTTGAAGAAGAATCATTAAACAAAGAATTATCTGACGTTCTATTGTTTGAAGCTAAAACCTATATAAAGTTAAAAAACTACATAAAAGCTAGAGATATAATTGAACATTCTTTGGCCTTAGCTAAAAAAGAAGATGTTTTAAAAACGCAAAGTGATGCCTTAATTTCACTTGGACTGGTTTACAGCAAATTAAATAACAATGAAAAAGCATTAACAGATGCTTTGGAAGGAGTTAAAATTGCAACAAATAATAAGTTTCCAAATATTTTAAATCAAGGTTACTTAACTCTTAGCGATATCTATAATGATGTTGAAGATTATAAATCTTCCAGAGATTATTTAATGGCCCATTTAAAACTTACAGATTCTTTAAAGGCTATTAAACGTGCAAATTATTCGAAAGATGAAGAAATGCAGTTTCAGTTAAACGATGCTTTGGAGCGAAACAATGAAATGTTTCAGAAATTAGAAAAAGCTGAAGACGATAATAGCTTAAGTACTCTAATTTCAATTTTAAGTGTTGCTTTAATTACCATACTTTCGTTATTAACTTTATCACTTTACAAAAACAATAATATAAGACTTAAAACAAATAATATGCTCCATAAAAAAAATGGAGAACTTATTATTGCTAAAGAAAAAGCTGAATTAGCCTCTAAAACCAAAGCTAATTTCCTTTCTACAGTTACCCATGAGTTAAGAACACCATTGTATGCAGTTACTGGTTTAAGTAATATGTTACTGGAAGAAAACCCAAGGCCAGAGCAGGTACAACATTTAAAATCCTTAAAATTCTCAGGAGATTATTTACTAACCTTTATTAATGACATTCTTCAAATTAATAAAATTGAAGCTAACAAGGTTGATATCGAACCAGAACCTTTCAACCTAAAGAAGAAAATAAACAATATAATTTTAGCATTAAACAACTCTGCTACAGATAATAATGTTAAACTTCATTTTGAATACGACAAACATTTACCAGAAAACTATATTGCCGACCAATTAAAAATTTCTCAAATTCTTATCAATTTAATAGGTAACTCTATAAAATTCACAAAAGATGGTGACATATGGATTCGTGTGTATCAAATTGATGCCAAAGATAAAATATACACCTTACGTTTTGAGGTAGAAGACAACGGTATTGGAATAAGTCAGGAAAAACAAGACAATATGTTTGAAAGTTTCTCTCAAGGTTCCATTCAAATTAACCGAAAATATGGTGGTACTGGCTTAGGACTTTCCATTGTAAAAGGTTTAATTGATATTTTAAAAGGTAAAATTTACGTAAAAAGTGAGCTTGAGAAAGGAACGACCTTTTATTTCGAAATTCCATTAGAGTATACCTCGGTTGAAGAAGCTATTGAAAATAAAACAACCTACTTTAGTGGAAACTCCGAAGAATTAGACCTAACGAATGTTAAAATCTTGGTGGTTGAAGACAACAAAATCAACCAAATGATTACGAAAAAGATTTTAACCAAAATGGATCTTAAATGTGATATTGTTGATAATGGCGAAGACGCTGTTGAAATGATAAAAAACAACAATTACGACATTGTGTTAATGGATATTCATATGCCTGGTATAAGTGGTATTGAAGCAACTAAACTTGTGCGTGCATTTGATAAAGAACAAATTATCTTCGCCCTTACAGCAGTTACAATTGAAGATAAAATGCATGAATTTGAAGAAGCTGGTTTTACAGATATTATTCCTAAACCATTTAAGCAAGAAGAGTTTGAGAAAAAACTTTACAATGCGTTAACTGCAAAAAATGGCACATCAACACCTTCTTAGGAAGCTACAAAGTCTGTAATTAATTTATCAAACTTTTTATTATTATCCAGTTTAATAGTAATAGGAAGATAATACAATTTTGATTTTAAAGACTCGTATTGCTTAAGGCGCATAAAGTCCTTTTCGGTAGTTAAAATGAACTCCTCTTTTCCCAAAAACGAAATATCGTCTTCCGAGAAATCATGATGATCTTTATAATTTAAATGTTCAAATTGCAAGCCTTTACTTTCCAAAAAATCTACTAACGGCCTTGCATTGGCGATACCGGTAACTAAGGTAAAATTGGTAATGCTATTAATAGCCATTTTATTTACTGCCGAAATAACTTCATCAGAATAACTAATAGAACTAAAAAAAACATGCTGATGCTTTTTTGGAGCTATTTGCTTTACGTACTTTTCTTTGTCTTTGGAAGAAATAAGTTCAGGACATTTAGTAACCACAATTATATCCGCACGATTTGCACCACTTCTTGGCTCTCGCAAATTACCTGTAGGCAGCACATAATCAGAGAAATACGGACTATTATAAGTAGTAAGCAAAATGTTAAGCCCTGCCTTTACTTTTCTATGCTGAAATGCATCATCCAACAAAATCACTTCGGGGGCATCATCTAAGGCATGTAATTGTTCAATACCATTAACCCTATTCACATCAACCGCCACTAAAATACTTTTCTTAAATTTATTGTAAAATTGAAACGGTTCATCCCCCAAAGATTCGGCGGTCGACGACTCATCAGCCAATAGAAAACCTCGTGTTTTTCGTTTATAACCTCTGCTTAAGGTTGCAACTCGGCTATTCTGTTTCAACATATCAATTAAATACTCAATCATTGGTGTTTTTCCAGTTCCACCAACACTTAAATTCCCAACACATATTACTGGAAAATCAAAAGAAGTCGATTTTTTTATTCCTAAATCATATAAAATATTTCGCAAACTGGTTACCGCATAATAAACAGGAACAAAAGGAAAAAATATGTTTCTAATAAATTTCATGTATTCTAATTATTCCTTATATGGCTTAATGCATAAACTATAATTCAATTTTAGTCATAGTTGATTCATCATAGCGAAAATAATATTTTATATTTGATACAAACAAATTTATTCATGATTGTTCAAGACGTTATTAACCATTTAGAAGAACTTGCACCTTTAGCTTACGCCGAAGATTTTGATAATGTAGGCCTTTTGGTAGGCGATAAACATGCAAAGATTACAGGTATTCTTGTGACCTTAGACACCTTAGAAGCTGTTGTAGACGAGGCCATACAAGAAAACTGTAATTTAATTGTTAGCTTCCATCCCATTATTTTTAAAGGTTTAAAAAAAATTACCGGCAAAAATTATGTAGAGCGTGTTGTTCTAAAAGCCATAAAACATGATATCGCTATTTTCAGCATACATACAGCCTTAGACAATGCATTACAGGGTGTAAACGACATGATTTGCAACCAATTACAACTGAACAAGAAACACATTTTAATACCACAAACTGAAACGATAAAAAAACTAACCACCTACGTACCCAAAGATGAAGCAGAGCTGCTTAGAACAGCTCTTTTTAGCACTGGAGCGGGTAGTATTGGTAATTATTCCAACTGCAGTTTTAATGTAGAAGGTTATGGCACTTTCAACGGAAATGACACAAGTAACCCCACAAAAGGCAAGAAAGGCATAACACATACCGAAATCGAAACAAAAATATCTATTACGTTTCCGAAGCATTTAGAATATCAAGTTATTCAAACACTTTTAAAAAACCATTCGTATGAAGAAGTGGCTTATGAAATTACAACTTTAGAAAATAAAAATCAGAATATTGGCATAGGAATGATTGGTGAACTAGAAGAAAGCATGAGTGAATTAGATTTTTTAGGCTACCTAAAATCCAAAATGAACACCAAATGTGTCAGACATTCATCCTTTTTAAATAAAAAAATAAAAAAAATTGCAGTGTTAGGAGGCTCGGGAAGTTTTGCAATTGAAGCCGCGAAAAGTGCTGGTGCTGATGCTTTTATAACCGCCGATTTAAAATATCATGACTTTTTTACTGCTGAAAACAACATTCTTTTAGCCGATATTGGACATTATGAAAGTGAGCAGTTCACAAAAAATCTTTTAGTAGCATATCTTACAAAAAAAATTACTAATTTTGCAATCATTTTATCAAAGACAAATACAAATCCTGTTAAGTATTTTTAAAGTATGGCTAAAAGTAAAGAATTAACTGTTGAAGAGCGTTTAAGAGCGCTATACGATTTACAACTTATAGATTCTCGTATAGACGAAATAAGAAATGTTCGTGGAGAACTTCCTTTAGAAGTTCGTGATTTAGAAGATGAGGTTACTGGTTTAAATATTAGATTAGAAAAATTAGTTGCAAATTTAGAGGTTATCAATAACGATATACTTGCTAAAAAAAATCAAATTGAAGAATCTAAATCTTTAATTAAGAAATACAGCGAACAACAAAAAAATGTTAGAAATAACAGAGAATTTAATTCTTTAACTAAGGAAGTTGAATTTCAAGAATTAGAAATAGAACTAGCTGAAAAACATATTAAAGAATTTAAAGCGCAAATAGAGCAGAAAAAAGAGATTATTGCTGAAACTAAAGAACGTTTAAAAGAACGTGAAAACCATCTAAAACACAAAAAAGGTGAATTAGATGCCATTTTAGCTGAAACAGAAAAAGAAGAACAGGCTTTAATTGAAAAATCCAAAGAATACCAAGAGCAAATTGAGGAGCGTTTAGTTTCTGCATATAACCGTATCCGTAAAAACGTGAAAAATGGTTTAGCTGTTGTGCCAATTGAAAGAGGTGCTTCTGGAGGGTCTTTCTTTACTATTCCACCACAAATTCAGGTTGAAATTGCTGCTCGTAAAAAAGTAATTACAGATGAGCATAGTGGACGTATTTTAGTTGATGCACAATTAGCTGAAGAGCAAAAAGACAAAATGGAGAAATTATTTGCTAAATTGAGCTAAAAATTTCAACACCAATGATAATTAAAAAGCTTTCACTTTTGTGATGGCTTTTTTTTTAAACTTTTTTTTATAAGATATTACGTTTTCATTCGTCTAATAGAAAAAATAAAAATTACTACTATGAAAAATATCGCGCTTTCCTTAGTCGCCATCATGTTATTTAGTTGCCAGAACAACGCTCAATCCAACAAAAAACAAGAGGCCATAAAAAATGCAAAAGCTGTAGAAGTACCTTTATCAAATGGAAAAGCCAAAGCCTATTTCGCAAGTGGTTGCTTTTGGTGCGTAGAAGCCATTTACGAAAGCGTTAAAGGCGTAGATGAAGTTATTAGTGGTTATGCGGGCGGACACACAAAAAACCCTACATATGAAGCTAGTAACACCGGAACTACTGGACACGCTGAAACCGTTGAAGTAATTTACGACCCTAAGATTGTTAGTTTTGAAACTTTGGTCGACGTATATTTTGGCTCGCAGAACCCAACTCAGGTTAATGGCCAAGGAAACGATAAAGGATCACAATACCGCTCAATCATATTCTATCAAAATGAAAACCAAAAACAAATTATTCTAAAAAAGAAAGAAGCACTTGCTAAAAAAATAAATGCCAAAGTAGCTGCAGAAGTATATCCATTTCAAAAGTTTTGGATCGCAGAAGATTACCATCAAAATTATGAGCGCCTTCACCCTAATAACAGCTATATTCAAAATGTTTCTATCCCAAGATTAAATAGGTTTAAAGCTAAATTTCCTGAATTAATAAAAGACAATCATTAGCTAATAGCCCTTTAGTTACTGTTATATATTTTTATTTAAAAAATAATTATGAAAAAATTACTCATACTTTTTGTTGTCCTACTTATTAGTTATGCCTGCAAACAAAAACAAGAATCTAAAATTATTGAACCAGATCTTTCAATAGCGGAAAAAATTGCAAATGCGAATGGTTTTTCTAATTGGAACAAGGTATCACAAATTAGTTTCACATTCAATGTTGATAAAGACACCACTCATTTTGAGCGTTCTTGGTCATGGAAACCAAAAACTGGCGATGTAATTCTAATAACAGGAACCGACACCATTTCTTACAACAGAAAGTCCATAGACAGTCTATCTATTAAAGCCGACAAAAGCTTTATAAACGACAAATTTTGGCTATTAGCCCCTTTTCAATTAGTTTGGGATTCTGGAACTCAAATTTCTGAACCTACATTGGAAAAAGCTCCTATTAGCAACTCAGAACTAAACAAAATCACACTTACCTACACTAATAATGGTGGCTATACTCCTGGCGATGCTTATGATTTTTATTTTGGTGATGATTATATTATTAGAGAATGGATTTTTAGAAGAGGGAACGCAAAAGAAGCAACCATGACTACAACTTGGGAAAACTATAAAGATTTTAATGGTATAAATATTGCCTTAGAACACAAGAGATTGGAAGAAGCATGGAGTTTAAATTTTACTAATGTTGCTGTTAAAATGCAATAAATTTTTAAACTAAAACATCCAAACTTAGATTTTAACCGTAACTATAATAGAAACGTTAATATTCCGCGAAAGCGTCTCTATATATCCAAAGAGCTTCAATTAATAAGTTGAAGCTCTTTTTTTATTTAATTAAATTTTAATCTAAAGTCAAATTTGTCTTTATAGCAAACCAAAAGGTAGAACCTATGCCTTCTCTGCTTTCTAGACTTAATTCACCTCCAAGAATTTCTGCGTATGATTTTGCAATGGCTAAACCAATACCAGAGCCATGTAGAGCCCTTCTGTTTTGAATATCCACCTGATAAAATGGATCAAAAATAATTTTAAAGTAATTTTTTGGAATACCAATCCCAGTATCTTCAACATAAAACTCTAAAAAATCATTGTCGTAACTAATACACTTAAGTGAAACACGCCCACCTTTCTCCGTATATTTAATCGCATTCTTTAATAGATGCTTTAAAATGGCAGTTAATTTTCCCTTGTCCGATTTAATAATAGCATTTTTTACAACCAGGTTGTTATCATTTAAAAAAGTAATGCCTTTTTCAATTGCTTTTGGGCGTAATGAATTATAAATCTCATTTATAGTTTCATTAATATCAAAACTCGTTACCACAGGAGTCGTTATTCCTGCATCAATTTTTGAAATTTCAATAATATCAGAAACCACATCTAATAAACTTTTACCATTTTCCTCAATTACATTAACATAATCCAGATACTCATTATCATCTGTATTATAGGCTCTTAAAAACTCTGCACAACCTAAAATACCATACATAGGAGTTCTAATTTCATGACTCATATTTGCCAAAAAGGCTGTTTTTAATTTATCCGATAACTCGGCCCTTTCTTTTTCCTTTAATACAGCAGCATGTTTCTCTACAAGTGCCAACTGTAAATTATTTTCCTTTAACAACGCCCTATGCAAATGATTAATTAAAAAAGCAACAGCAAAAACAATTAATAAATTAAACAGAATGCAGTTTATTAAAATAACTGTTAGCACGCCAAATTGATATTGAAAAAAAGCAGAAAATAGCGCAACTTCATAATAAACCCCAAAAAGTAATAAGATATAAAATACTGCATTTATAAAAATAGCTTTAAAACCAGCTTTACTACCATTGTATAAGGTTATAATAATATTTAACATGAACAATAAAGTAACCCCGTTGCCAACCAAACCTAATTGAATTAGCAACATAACCGATAGAATAAAAATATTAACTGAAAATAAATTTTTACGCAATTCCATACTCATTCTTCTGGAAAACGCTATAAAAAGTAAAACCAATAAGGCAATAGTATCTGCATATAAAACAATAAGCTCATCATTTAAAACTGCTAATATTCCACTGGGAATATAGGATATAACACCCAATACACTTGTAAGTAAAAGTATAGACACGAACAACTTATCCCTAAAATAGGGTAAGCCTTCCTGCTCTCTTCGATTAGAAAACCCACTGTAATTAATATACCATTCCTGGTAACGCTCCCAAAACCTCTTTAGCACTAATCTTTTTTTATTAAATTTTCATAATTCTAAATTTACAAAATTTTACTACAAAATTTACATTACTTATATTATTATTTTGATAATAATCCTTTAAAATAAAAAGTTTATTTTTGTGTGAATCCGAAAATTTATTGAACTTGTTAAACTATCAGTTAGGTCTTAATTTTGCTTTAGAACAGGACAAAAAAGACGAATTAGCTTTATACCGTAATGAATTTCACATTCCAAAGCTAAGCGATGGAAGTGATTGTATTTACATGACAGGTAATTCTCTTGGTTTACAACCTAAACTAACAAAGGCTTATATAAATCAAGAATTAGAAGATTGGGCTAACTTAGGTGTTGAAGGGCATTTTTATGCTAAAAACCCGTGGGTAAATTATCATGAAATTCTGGGAGAACAAATGGCGAAGGTAGTGGGTGCCAAACCCATTGAAGTAGTTGTAATGAATACCTTAACGGCGAACCTTCATTTTATGATGGTGTCTTTTTATCAACCAACAAATAAGCGCTATAAAATTCTAATAGAAGCTGATGCATTTCCGTCGGATAGATATGCTGTTGAGTCGCAGTTAAAACATCATGGATTTGATTCTAAAGAAGGATTAATTCTTTGGAAACCGCGAAAAGATGAAGATTTACTCAATTACGATGACCTTGAAGCCATTTTAGATAAACAAGGTGATGAAATTGCACTTATTCTAATTGGAGCCGTTAATTATTATACTGGTCAGTTTTTAGACCTCAAGCATATTACCAAACTTGGCCACAAACATGGCTGTATGGTTGGGTTTGATTGTGCCCATGGAGCCGGAAACGTTGCCCTAGAATTACACCACTCCGGAGTTGATTTCGCCTCGTGGTGCACATATAAATACCTAAATTCTGGCCCTGGAAGTATTGCAGGCTGTTTTGTGCATGAACGTCATGCCCATAATAAAAACCTCAACCGTTTTGCAGGTTGGTGGAGTCATAATAAAGAAACCCGCTTTAAAATGCGTGATGAATTTGAGCAGCTACCTGGCGCTGAAGGTTGGCAATTAAGCAATCCGCCTATTTTATCAATGGCCGCCATTAAAGCCTCTTTAGAGATTTTTGAAACAATAGGCATGGATAAACTTATTCAAAAATCAAAACTACTAACAGGTTATTTTGAATTCCTACTGAAACAATTAAATAACGAAACTATAAAAATTATAACACCAAGTAATCCTAACGAACGAGGGTGCCAATTATCCATACAGGTTAAAAATGCAGATAAATCGCTACATAACAAATTAGTTCAAGCTGGTATTATTTCCGACTGGCGCGAACCCAATGTTATACGCTGCGCACCAACCCCTCTCTATAATTCGTTTCAAGATGTTTATAATTTAGTTGAACGATTGAAAACTTTTTTAAATGGCTAAACAACAAAACATACTCATTATAGGTGCTGGACTTTGCGGCTCACTGTTAGCCTTACGGTTAGCACAACGCGGTTTTAAAGTATCGGTTTATGAACAGAGACCCGATTTACGAAAAGTAGATTTAAACTCCGGGCGCTCCATTAATATGGCATTCTCTAATCGAGGAAACAAAGCCATGAAATTGGTTGGAATCGAAGATAAGGTAAAAGCCTTATGCATCCCCATGAATGGCCGCATGTTGCATGATATAGATGGAAACACCTTCTTTGCACCTTATAGTGGCCGTGAACATGAACATATTAACTCTATTTCCCGACAAAAACTTACTGCATTGTTGTTAGACGAAGCAGAAAAGCACGAAAATGTCAACATCTTTTTCAATAGAAAATGTAAGTTTGTTGACTTTGAAAAAACCACAGCACTGTTTCAAGATTATGAAAATAAAAATGAAATAATTAAAGAGGCCAATGTGATAATAGCAACAGATGGAGCCGGCTCTGTAATGAGGCAGAGTTATTATTTAGGCAGAAAGTTTCTCTTTAATTTCTCGCAAGAGTATTTAAATCATGGCTATAAAGAATTAAGTATCTTACCAACAAAAACAGGTGAATTTAAAGCCTTTAAAAATGCACTGCATATTTGGGCAAGAGAATCTTTTATGCTTATTGCACTTCCCAATCTAGATGGTAGTTTCACGGTAACTTTATTTTTAAGTTATGATGAAGGCCCATATAATTTCAATAATTTAACCAAAAAAGACCGTATTCTTGAGTTTTTTAGCACCTATTTTAAAGACGCCTTAGAGTTGATGCCTAACTTGGTTGACGAATTTTTTATGAATCCAACATCACCATTGGGTACCGTAAAATGCTCCCCTTGGAATTATAAAGGTAATACACTTTTAATGGGCGATGCTGCTCATGCTATTGTACCATTTTATGGACAGGGTATGAATGCCGCCTTTGAAGATGTTGTAGAATTAGATAAGGTTTTAGATACTGTTGATGGCGATTGGGAAACTATTTTTAAAACTTTTGCAACTTCAAGAAAAATAGATACCGATGCCATTGCGGATTTAGCTATCGATAATTTCCATGAAATGAAAGGCCATGTTAACCAGAAGCTTTTTAGAGATAAGCGCAATTTAGAAATGGCTTTGGAAAAACAATTTCCTAACGAGTATTCATCTAAATACTCATTAGTAACTTTTAATGAACATATTGGTTATAGAGAGGCCATGTTACGCGGACGCGCTCAAGACAAGGCTATATTAAATCTGTTATCAGATAATGATTTATTA
The DNA here is from genome assembly GCF_041583155.1 of Mariniflexile sp. Classification (GTDB taxonomy): domain Bacteria; phylum Bacteroidota; class Bacteroidia; order Flavobacteriales; family Flavobacteriaceae; genus Mariniflexile. The sequence continues at coordinate 56,543 of NZ_JBFHGK010000008.1, read as the reverse complement.
GTTGAACCCGACATGACCAAAGATGATTTAAAAATTATTTTAGATAGAGTAATAAAAGAAACCGAAGCCATTTTGGTACAAGATAGTGTTAAAAGGTTAAAATAACCGAGTTACTACTAAATCAAAAGTCTTTAAAAAATTCAGATAACTAATAATCAGATTCCTGCCATTACAGGAATTTTGCATGAATAAAGAAAATGAATCTAAACTTAAAAAATAAGAACGCGTTAGTTTGTGGAAGCACCCAAGGCATTGGAAAAGCTACAGCTGTAGCGCTTGCAAACGAAGGTGTTAATATAACCCTTGTTGCAAGAAACCGCGATAAATTAAAACAAGTATTATCCGAGCTACCAAACAGTGAAAACCATAATTACATTGTTGCAGATTTTTCGAATCCCAGAGATTTACAAGAGCAAATAATTAAGTTTATTGACAAAAATCACGGTTTTCATATTCTAGTAAATAATACGGGAGGACCAAGAAGTGGCGCTATTTTGTCGGCCAGTTTGGATGAATTTGACAATGCATTTACCATGCATTTAAAATGTAATCACGTTTTGGTTCAAACGGTAATTCCGTTTATGAAAAAGGTAGGTTTTGGCCGTATTATTAATGTGATTTCTACATCGGTTAAAGAGCCTATTCCTGGGCTTGGTGTAAGTAACACCATTAGAGGTGCTGTTGGCAATTGGAGCAAAACCTTATCGGTTGAACTGGGTGCATTTGGCATTACCGTAAACAATGTATTACCTGGTTTCACAGATACCGAACGTTTAGCTGAAATTATTAAAATTAAAGCTACTGCAGAAAACACTTCTATCGAGGCTATGACCGAAATTATGAAAAACTACAGCCCCGCAAAACGTTTTGCTCAACCAGAAGAAACAGCCAATGCAATTACCTTTTTAGCAAGTGAATGTGCAGGCTACATAAACGGAATTAACCTTCCTGTTGATGGTGGACGCACAAAAAGTTTGTAACTTTATAATAATTTTGCGTGAGGGATTGTAGCGGCATCCTTTTTTGCCATTAAAAGCAAAAAAGATATAGCGAAAAGCCCGACCCTGCAGGGACACGCCCTAAAAAATACATTTATGAGCAAATTAGTTTCGCCTTTAAATTTTAAAGCTTGGATTGATAAAAATAGACATCTTTTAAAACCGCCTGTTGGAAACAAAGTAGTTTGGGAAGACGGTGAATTTATTGTGATGGTAGTTGGAGGCCCTAATAACAGAAAGGATTACCATTATAACGAAACCCCCGAGTTTTTCTATCAGATTGAGGGCAATATGATACTGAAAATTATGGACGGCAATACGCCAAAAGACATCCATATAAAGGAAGGGGATATTTATTTGTTACCTGCAAAAGTACCACATTCGCCACAACGTGTTGCCAATACCGTTGGGTTGGTAATTGAATACCCACGTTCTAAAAAGATGAAAGATGCTTTGGAATGGTACTGCGAAAAATGCAATAATTTACTGTATAGAAAGAAGTTTAAATTAGGAAATATAGAAACCGATATGCCTAAAATTTTCGATAAATTTTATGGTGATGAAGAAAAACGTACTTGCACAAAATGCACGTATGTAATGGATCCGCCTAAGAAAATTTAAATTTGTTTTATGGCACGTAAACTTCGTATCAACGGGCATTCACATTTGCTTCCTTACCCCGAGGAGATACCCGATTTTATGCGAGAAAAAGGCATTTTTTGGGTTGACAAAGACCGAAAATTCATGCTTCAAAAAGATTGGAAAAGACCTGTAACCGATTCTAGCTTTTTTTTACATGAAAAACTGGAATGGATGGCACGTTACAACATAGACCACGCAGTGGTTTTAAACCTATCGCAACTTTATGGCAATGGCTTACGAGTGGAAGAAATGAAACAGGCTTTACGTTTTCAGAATGATTTTAATGCACGTATTCAACATGATAACCCCAGTAAATTTACCTGTGGTTTTGTAGTGCATCCGGGTTTTGTAAAAAGTGCCTGTTGGGAAATTGAACGCTGCGTTGAGACACACGGCATGCAATTACTCTGTTTACCAACACATTACATGGATACCATTGGAACATGGCGTTGTATTTTTGATGAAGAAAACGAGCCTATTTTTGAATTGGCAAATAAATATAATTTAGCGGTTGAAATCCACCCGTATGATGGTGAAAAATTTATAAAATTAGAAAATACCTCTTGGCGTTTTCACTTAATTTGGATGCTGGCGCAATGTGCAGATGCTTACCACTTTTTAACCTTGAACGGTTACCAAGAAAAATACCCAAACATGCGAACCTGTTTTGCGCATGGTGGCCAATTGGCGCAAATTAATTTAGGTAGACGCATACAAGGGTTTGATGGCAGACCCGATTTATTTGAAGGTAAACATCACCCTAGAAAAGCTGTGGGACATAAAAATATTTTCTTCGACACTTTGGTTCATGATACCGGTGGCTTACAACTTCTAATTAAAAATCAAGGTTCCAAACAGGTGTTAATGGGGCTAGATGACCCATACCCTTTGGGGGAAATGGAAAGTGCCAAACAATCATCTTATCCCGGAAAAATATTAGATTTGGCAATGGAGCAAAACATTGTTACAGAAGTAGAACGTGACGCAATTTGGCAAGACAACGTAATACAATGGCTCTGTGGCGATGATGAAACAGCGAAGCAGAAATTAATAAATAGAATCTTGGGCTAATTTAAACCTGTAATTTCTAAAATAAATAGTCTTATTCTATAAAAAAACAGGTGCGTTTTAAAAAGGCCCCTGTTTTTTTATAGCTTTATTGTAAGATGTCTTCATCTTACAAGTACGCTTCTAATAGTTTCTTGAATTCCTCATTTGAAGATGAAAAATATATTTTATCTTTTACAACCACACCTTCTTTATTTACTAAGGCATAATGCGGAATCCCTGTAATTTTAAATTTTTCTTTTAAGTAATTCCAATCATCACTGGAAACCCTATAGTGTTCGCCTTTGATATCTGGAATCATATTTTGATACGTTTTTTCTGGTGATGATGGGTTTGTAATATAAACAAATACAATCTCTTCACTTTTTAATTCTTCTTTTAACGGTTTCATTCTGGTCATGCCAGAACGACATGGTCCACACCAGGTAGCCCAAAAATCAATAAAAACCACTTTACCCTTGTACTTTTCTATAATAGCCTCAAAAATTTTATCTGCCTCTGCATTTGGTGTTTCATTTAACACATAGCCTGTTTTGCTTTTGTTATCTTCTATTTTCGCTATGGTATTACTATTTACAGCATATAACTGCTGCTTTACAAACTCATTGTTTATATAACTTGAATACTTTGCTAAAACGGAATCAGATAGTGGTGTAACTTGGTCTTTTATAGGTCCAGCAAGAGCTTGGCAAAAAATCAAATCTGAAACCCATAATGGCTTATCTCTAAAATATCGAGTATACATTTCTAAATTTTTCTCTTTTAGTTGTTCATCAACAAACTCTCTAATGATGTGGTAATATTTTTTTGTAAATGCCTGATTCTTCTCATTTAACTCTTTAGTATAAAAGTCTTTAAAGCTTTGCTTCTCTTCTTCATTTAAAATAGTTTTCTGAGCTTTAATTATACTAATTTCTTCATCTGAAAACACAATATCAAAAGTTTTTGCATAAGCAGCAATGGTATCGAGAATAAATCCATTGTCACTAAATAGGTTTTGACGTTGCGTTTCTGGCACTTTCTGATAAACCTTGCTAAACTTAGTACTAAATGACATTAAAGTCTCATTATTAACCTCTCTAAACGCTTTTTGCTTTTCTAATGCAACAGCGTTATTTATTTTAAATTGCAGTTGAGAATCGATCAATTCTTGCTCTTCTACTGTAATTTCTTGTCCCTTTTCTTTCATAATTTCAGCCAACTCCAGAACTTGTGGATGCTTAACTGAATAGTTTTTACCTCTTTTAATATGCTTGGAAAAACGAAGACGATTAATAAGTCCGGAAAAATCACTAGTTAATGTTGCTAATTTATTGTCCAATATTTTTGGACTTAAAAAATCCATATAAGTGCTATCTGTTAGGTATTTTGCATCTTTATCATCACCTCGTTCATGATAGATTTCATAACTAATTAAATTTTCATATTTCTGAAATTCTAAATTTAATTGCATGATTTGAATTACCTTTTTACTTAAAACAGAATTATTAACAACACTATCTAAAATTTTGGCGTTTTTATCATAAATGGCGTAGCATAATTTTTTATAATCTTCTGGCAGAATATTTTTTTCTCTTAACTTCATATGGTCTTCAATAGTTCTGTTAGAATACACAAAATGGTTTAATTGTGTATTTACTAAAGCCAAATTTTCAGAATAAAAAGAATCGGCTACATCACTTGATTGAATTAAATTCCAAGTTTCTTTGCCAGGTTCAACAAAAATGGAAGCACTATGTGATGGAAACCTAATATAAATTTCTTGTGGGTAATGCATTGGAAATTTAACTGAAAAACTACCATCTTCTTCAATTTCAACAAGATACGTTTCTTGTGAGCCTGTAAATACGTTGTTAACACTTATACTACCCGTTTTGTAATTACTATTTTTTGAGTAGTTTGCTATGATGCCTGAATAGGTAGCAGAATCTGTTTTAAACAAATTAGACTCCGTATAAACCTCGTCATTATTCAATTTATTCTTTTTATTAAATGACTTTTTTGTAGTGTAAGGAATTAACATCTTTTTAGTGTTTCCAAAGCTAATAAGCTCTTTATTTTTTACCTTAGCATACATTGTTTTTTGTTCATTACTATTTTCTAAACTAATCTTGTAAAATTCACCATCTTTTTCAACAGATTTGTATTGCCAAACCGTTCTATCAACAATGGCTTTATTATTATAAAAACTATGATGCCATAAATTACTTCCATCTGCATTTAACCAATTACCAACAAGCTCTTTAGGTAAATTTTTAAAGCCTCTAACTTCCAAATCATGTATTTCCCAAGTACCTTGTTCAAACTCATCAAATTTTACATGTGTAACATGTTCTGGCAGTTTAGGAAACATTAATTTATACTTTTTTCTTAATTTCCCAGGTACTTCAAATTCCACATCTAAAACAACACCTTCACTTCCTGTTACAAAGTATTTCTCATCACTATTTACGGGCTGTATGTACGAAGCACTAGGTATCTTGCATGGTTTATTGGTATATAATGTAACATCAAAATGTAATACCGTAGCATTTTCTAACAATTCCACTTTTGTTACTCTACCTTGTCCTATCGAATAACTATAGTGTGGGTTTTCTATTTCGCTTTGTGAATAGGTTTGACTAAATACGAGTAGTACTAAAATTAATAACAGGTTTTTCATTTAATTGGATTGTTTTTATTCAGAATAGCGTTGTAATAATAAGCATACAATATACAAGAAAAATTACACAATTTAAATGTTAAATATTACTTAGATAACTATCTTGAATAATTCCAACGAACTGCAAATACAAATTGCATAAAAAAGTATAATTTAATTAAAAAGAAGACATACATTATTATGAATAAATAAAATGTAATACTTTCGAGTTTTAATTTCAAGGCACGTTTATTATGCACTTTTTACCAGAAGATTTAGATGATTATGTAGTAGCACACTCTGAAGCAGAACCCGAATTATTACAGCAACTTACCCGTGAAACTTACCAAAAGATATTGCAACCTATTATGCTTAGTGGTCCTTACCAAGGGCGGGTATTGAGCATGATATCTAAACTAAAACAGCCTAAAACCATTTTAGAATTAGGCACGTTTACCGGTTATGCAACTTTATGTTTAGCGGAAGGTTTGCAAAAAGATGGCGAAATACACACTATTGATATTAATGAAGAATTGGAAGATTTTCAAAGAAAATATTTTGACAAATCGGAATATGGTCATCAAATTTTCCAGCATTTGGGCGATGCTTTAAACATTATTCCGAAACTGGATAAAACTTTCGATTTAATTTTCATTGATGCTGATAAACCTAACTACGTTAATTACTTCCATTTAATTATTGACAAACTAAATCCAGGCGGTATTATCCTTTCAGACAATGTCTTGTGGCACGGTAAAGTTGTTGAACCATTGGACCCTAAAGATGCATCAACGAAAGCAGTTTTAGACTATAATACCTTATTAAAAGAAGACCCTAGAATAGAAACCGTTTTATTACCTATCAGAGATGGTTTAACCATTAGCCGAAAGCTTTAATACTTTAACTAGGAAACCAATACAAGGTTTTCTCTTGATTTATTTTTAGCTTTATTCTTCTGTATGTGAGCATTGATAACTTGAAAGAATTCAAAATTATCAAATGGCTTTGTGATAATACCATTATAACCAATACTGTCAAAATTCTTTTTAACCTCTTCGATATCGGCTGCAGTTAAGGCTATTATCGGAATATCGGAATTTGTTTTACGAATCTCAACAGTAGCTTCATTACCTCCCATTACAGGCATATTTATATCCATTAAAATTAAATCGTACTCTTTGTTATTAAAAGCTTCAACACACTCTAAACCATTCTCAACAACATCACATTCATACTTCTCTTTGATCAATAAATTTTTTGTTACAATTTGGTTAATTTTATTATCCTCGGCAATAAGAATTCTACAGCCTGCATTTAAAGGAATAATTTTTCCAATTTTTTCATTTTTAGGAACTACAACCGAATTGTTATCCACATCTAAAACAACATTAAAACTAAATATTGAACCTTTACCAAATTCGCTAGATAGTTGGATTTTACTTTTGAATAAGCTTAACAAACTTTTTACTATAGAAAGCCCTAAGCCAGTACCTTGATAATTAACATTCTGATTTTCGGTAATTTGGGTGAAGTTATCAAAAATGGTTTCTTGTTGGTTTTCAGGAATTCCTGTGCCATTGTCCTCTATTTCAAATCGTAAGTCTACAGTAGAATCATTACTGTTATTCAATATAATACGCAGCCAAATATGACCATTACTTGTAAATTTTATACTATTCCCTATTAGATTAATCAAGATTTGAGACATTCGAACACTATCAAAACTCAAAACCTCAGGAATGCTATGATCTATTAATACATGAATTTGATTATTGCTTTCTTTCAAACGGTATTCAAATGAGCCAATAAGTCCATTTACCATATCTTTTAGGTTAACCGAAACATTCTTTAATTCAATACTTTCAGATTCAATTTTGCCTATTTGTAAAATATCATTTACAAGATTTAATAAATAATCGCCGGAATACTTTAAAGACTCCAGCATTTTATAATCTTTTTCAGAAAGACTATTATTTTCAAGCATCAAGGATGTTAATCCTACCACACCATAAAGTGGTGTGCGCAACTCATGTGTTACATTCGAAATAAAATCAGATTTTAATTTAGAAGATTTTTCGGCCTGCTCTTTAGCTATCAATAATAATTTATTACGTTCCTTTAAAATCAGGCTAAATCGCTTCTTAGATTTGTAATTTTTAACCAAAATAAAAACTAATACCAGTAAAATTACAGAAGCAATGCTCACAATAATGGTTACGGTTTTAATTTTATTTGATATTTTTTCTTGTAATAATCTTTCTTTATTAGCTATTTGAGCTATATTTTTATATTCTGCAATAAAAAATTTAGACTTCGCATTTTTTTCTTCTTTTATTTTTTCTTCATTTAAAAGCTTTTCTTCCAAACTATTATGTAACAATAACACTTTATATGCTTGGTCTACATTACCAGACTTTGCAAGTGATATTGAAAGTTCATTATAAATATCACTTAATAATGCATTGACTTTAGTATTATCACTTTTTTTATTTAAATAACCTAAAGCGTCGGTAAATTTTTTGTTAGCCAAATTATAGGACGCTTTTGTTTTGTAATACAGGCCATATGTGTAATTTAAACTAGCTTTAGAATAATCGTTGTCTAGCACGCCCTTTTCAGCCTCCAACAAGCTCATATAAGCTTTATTTATTTCATTATTTTCTAAATAAATTTGGCTTAATTTTAAACGCACATCAAACAAAATGCTTTCTCTTTTATCTACATTATACTCATCCAAAAGATTACTTTTTAGAGCATAGTTTAATGCATTATCGTAATATAATATGAATTCATCTAAAGGTTTTTTATTCCTATAAAGTTCTCCTAAACTTAAATAAGAACTAGCAATTAAATAGTTATCATTAATCTTAACTGCTTTCTTTAACATGGTTACATAACATTTTTCTGCTTCTTTAGAAAGCCCCATATAATTATATATGTTACCAAGTAAAAAATTGGCCTGTGCATTGCCGTAATCATCATAGACTGAATCCGATAACTTTACAGTTTCAAGAAGATAATTAAAGGATTGTGTAATGTCATTATTCTTATAATGACTTGAGGCTAGTGAATTAAGGCTATCAATATAGCTAATTACTTTTCTTTCACTTTGACTATAGGACAAAGTAATGGCAAAGAAAAAACCGATTAGTAGGTTAGTTTTCATCCTTTCAATATTTTAGATTTGGGATTACTAACTTAAAATAAAGGAAAGATAAAACTAAATAAAACCGATATAAGTCTTTTATTACTCGATGATTTAAAAAGAAAGGTAAAAAAAACAGCCAAACGACTGCAATAAAAAGAGATTACTTGCGTTACAACTTGCGTTTTACCGAACCAGTAAAGTCACCTAACTCGTCTTTAACATTATCAAGTTCCTTTTTAACGTCGGAAACAATGCTGGTATCAATACCACTTTTTTCTGCACTTTTAGTGATTTCGTGTTTTATATCGTTGGACGCATCTTTAAGAACACGCATGCCTTTTCCTAAACCTCGAGCTATTTCGGGTAGTTTATCAGCACCAAAAACCATGATGACGATAAATAGAATGAAAGCTATTTCGGCACCAGATATAAATAAAAATGTAGCTTGTAGTATCACGATGCAAATATAGTAAGTTGTTGGAATACTTTGAGAATTTGACGTTAAAAAAAATAAAAAAGCCAACTATAAAGTTGGCTTTAATAAAATTATCTATTTTTTTTCTTTTCCTTAAACTTTTCGAATTCGTTTGGCGTTTCTTTTTTTGGCCAAGAATTGTTGGAAACATCGATATCGGCAGTTTCCAAATCTGGATCGATATCTATCCTTATTATTTCCTTTTCACTAGCAATGGCCTTTGTTACTTCATTATCATTAAGCCTCCATATTTCGGCTGGATAAGTTTCTCTCATTGTAGTACCATCTGCATAAGTAAACTGAACAATAATAGGCATTACTAGGCCTCCTGGTTTATTAAAGGTAATATTATAGAAGTGTTTTGGCGATTTTATGTTTTTACGCTCTTCCTCAGTAAAGTTATCCATTAAATATTCTTTGAGCGTCTTAGAATTTTCTAAAAGCGTTCCGTTTTTAAGTTCTTCTTTAAACTCATCGCTCCCTTCTTCCACCATAAATACCAATGGTCTCATATCTTTCATGGTTCTACCATTTTTTGCTAAATAGTCTTTGATATATTGATTCGGTTCAGAAGACACATAATACTTTTTCACTTCTTTTATACCTATATCAACCCAATCGGTTGTATAAAACCAGCCTCTCCAGAACCAATCTAAATCTACCGCAGAAGCATCTTCCATGGTTCTGAAAAAATCTTCAGGTGTTGGGTGCTTAAACTTCCAACGGTTTGCATATTCTTTAAAAGCATAATCAAATAATTCATGCCCCATAATGGTTTCTCTTAGAATATTTAATGCCGTTGCCGGCTTTCCGTAGGCATTATTCCCAAATTGGTACACATTTAGACCTTTGCTCATAATTGGCGCAATAAAATCCTGGTTTCCCCCCATGTATGGCACTATAAAACGTGCAGGACCACGATCGGAAGGAAATGTTTTATCTTGTGGCGAAAGTGCATTTGGGTGTTTCTTACCAAATTCTTGTTCTGCGATATACTGAGAAAAAGTATTTAACCCTTCATCCATCCAAGTCCATTGACGTTCGTCACTATTTACAATCATTGGGAAAAAGTTATGACCTACTTCATGGATAATTACACCCATCATGCCATATTTTGTACGATCACTGTATGTTCCATCTTCATTAGGGCGGCCATAATTCCAGCAAATCATTGGGTACTCCATCCCTTGTTGGTGAGCATGAACTGAAATGGCTTTATGATAAGGATAATCAAAAGTCAATTTAGAGTAAGTTTCTAAAGTACTTGCAACGGCTAGGGTAGACCAATCTTCCCAAAGCGGGTTTCCTTCTTTTGGATACAAAGAAACAGCCATAACATCCTTACTACCAATTTTCACAGCCATCATATCCCAAATATATTTTCTTGAAGTTGTGAAGGCAAAATCGCGTACGTTCTCTGCCTTTAACTTCCAAGTTTTTGTGGTATTTGAAAACCCTTTTTCTGCTACTTCAGCTTCAGCCTGTGTTACAATTAAAACAGGTTTGTCATACGATTTTTTAGCTTGCTCAAAACGATCCATCATCGTTTTTGTAAACACCTCTTTTCTATTAACTAATTCTCCAGTACCATCTAAAATATGATCTGCAGGTACGGTAATATTAACTTCATAATTTCCAAATGGTAACGCAAATTCATCGCGTCCCCAAAACTGGGAGTTTTGCCAACCTTCTACATCATTATACACTGCCATTCTTGGAAAAAATTGTGCAATAATGTAAGCGCGGTTACCATCCTTTGGGAAAAACTCATAACCAGAACGTCCACGTCCGTCAACGTGATCATTTATGTTGTACCACCATTTTATGGTGAATGCAAATTTTTCTCCAGACTTTAAAGTTGTTGGTAATTCTACACGCATCATAGTACTATTAATGGTGTATTTTAATGGATTACCGGTAGCATCTTTCACTTCTTGAATATTGAAACCACCATCAAAAGGGTCTTTCATATAATTCTTAACAAAGGCTTCCGGACTTGCAACTTGCGAAACATTACTTTCTTCAATTAGAGGACTTTTAGAATCTTTCGCTCGCTTGTTTTGATCTAACTGAACCCATAAATAAGTTAAATTGTCTGGTGAATTATTAGCATAAGTAATCATTTCAATACCAGAGATCGTAGCATTTTTATCATCTAGAACAATGTCCATTTTATAATCTGCTTGCTGCTGATAATAAGCAGGTCCAGGAGCTCCTGAAGCGGTTCTGAACATGTTTGGAGTTGCGAATTGGTCGTATAACTGTCTAAATTTATTAGTGTTGGTGTGACCTGGTTTACGCTCTTTTGTGGAATCATCTTGAGCAAAAGCTGCTGCAGAAACAAAAAGAACTGAAAGGAAATAATACTTTAGTTTTGTCATTACTGAATCTTGTGTTTATTTAGGTGAATTTAAGGTTTATATAAAAAAACCTCATTCATTTCCACAAAAAACGAAATAATATTGCGAATAATAAAATGAATTAACCTTTTTTTATTGGTAAGTAAACAAAAAACTTTCGTTTTGTGGAATAAGTATCACACTTTTTTGTTTGGAGTTGATTTTTGTTTTTATAATATTCTGTTGATCGTCAAATAAATCAAATAAAACCTTGTTGCTAATTTCAAAAGACTCAATTTTTTTTACATCTTCAATTTCCAAATAACATTTCACTAAATCTACATCGTACTCCTTACCAACAAAGGTTAGGTTTGCCCTTTTTCCATTAATTTTAATAATCATTTTTTCACCTAAATACCGCTGAATATATTCATCTGCTTTCAGAGATTCTTTTTTACCACCCAATGTAATCGTTTCGTCATAACGTTCACGAATCAATCGCTCTAAATCGTCTATAAAAATTCTTGATATTATTTGAACGGATTGTTTCCTTTCTATGTAATCGATTTGAGTTACACTTATATAATACTTATGAAAAGAAGTAAAAGCAAATAAAGGTAAAACTAATAGTATTATAAACCGTTTCATGTATTTCATTTAAGTATTTCTGAACGCTAAAGTAATTATTTTACAATGGTTGATTAAAAAAGCAATAGAAAAATCAAGGTTTCACCGTTTTTAAATTTTCCATATACTGTTTGTATTTGTGTCTTAAAAAGATTAAAATTTTGAAATCGGTTTCGTTGTTACAATAGGATATAAAATTATCATCATCCGCACAGAAGTAAAAAAAATCCATCCTTAATTCTTCTTCCAAAGGGTTAGACGCAAAAAAATCTCTCGCCAACCTACCTTTTATACTTTGCATTAGGGCCTCTCGCTCGTCTAATTCTACCCTAGCCTTTAACATTTTTGTCCTTCCCGAAAGTGCATTTATTAAAGCTGTGGCTGAAATGGAACCTCCCGGACCTCCTAAAGAACCTCCTGCTTTTGGATTAAAACTAGATGCCTCACTTAAAAGTCGTTCGCTTTGGGTTGCAGGTTTACCAGTAAAACCAGGAATTCCAACATCGTAAAAATTAATTGGTGCATCTCCTTTAGTATTTTTTATATCTGAATACAAATTTCCTGTAAGTATTTTTCCAATTAACACCTCATCCAATTCGTTAATTTGTTCTTCTAAAATTACACGAACTGCTTTAAATAGAATCATATTTTGGTCGACCACAACCAATTTTGGTTGATGCTGTATTGAAGAGAAACTTAGGGTATCATTTAAACTTACGGTAATTTTAAATTCACCCTTATTATTGGTTGTTGTAAAAACCTGTGCAGTTTTATTAATTACATGGATATTTTCTACCTCAACTTTGCTATCAATTTTACCCATAATCTCAATTGATTGTGAGAGTAAGGATTGGCAAAATAAAATACAGAAAATCAGCAGATTCTCTTTAAAGAATGTCATATTATTGGTTTGGCAACATAAAGAACGCCAAGAAACTCTTAACAAAAATAAAAAACGATTTTAAACTTTTGTTAAAATAACAATATGTGTAGTGAAATGATACTATTTCTCATTTAAAAATTCGATGCTTTTGTTATGAAGAAATTCCAAAAACAGCATTTCATTTCCATAATTTAGAAAAGAATAATCAAAGTTTTTGGCTTGCACAAAATGGATAAACTCTTCAACACGATGTTCTGGAATATCAAAATTATCTATTAAAAACTCCGATCCAAAATAATACTTAACTGCTTCCGCTGGCACCTCCGGAATGCCATATTTTTTCTTTTCCAAGGCTTTAGATCTAAATAATGGCACCAATAACTGATCGACTACATTCACAACATTAAGGCCGTGTTTCATCGTCATTTGCTGTGTGGTAACTGTAATATTCTCTGTTTTTGTTTTACTATCTGGTTTAAAATCATATTCATCTGCATTTTTAATAGCGAAATACAAGGCATCTAACTTCGGCGTAAATCGCTTGTTGGCCTCTAAATCTACATCCAGATTTCCTGTTAATTTATTTCGTTTAATGATAATTTCGTCTAGAAGATTAATCTCTTCAATTAGAAATATTTTCATTTTTTTAGAACCTACAATGGCTTCATTAACTTCAAACTTTATGTTTTGAAACTGTAAAGCACTAACCTCTATTACGTCATTTAATCTTACAGCCAATACAAATTCACCATTATTATCCGTAACGGTTCCATTATTGGCGGTTACATTAAAAATGGTAATACCAGAGACATCATTACTCTCAACTATAATTTTACCGCTAACGTCAAACCGTTTAAAATCTTGAGAAAATCCTGTAAAACTTATGGCACAAATAATTAATAGTAGTATCTTTTTCATAGGTTTAGTGATATTTTTATTAAAGAAAGACATGCTGTAAGCATTTTGATAATCGTATTCCAAAAGAATCCCTTCAACATGCTATTTCGTTCTCTTAAAATTAATACTTTAAGGTCAAATTTCCTCGAAAATTAATAGAATATTTCGTTTCATCTAATATTTAATTAGTTTTACTCACTAAATAAATTGAAATGAAAAATTTAATTATCGCCAGTACATCAACCATTCACGGAAGTGGTTATTTAGAATATATTCTAGACGAATTAATCGTTTTCTTCAAAGACGTTAATACCATTTTGTTCATTCCGTATGCAAGGCCAAGTGGTATTTCTCACGATGTTTACACCCAAAAAGTAACCGATGCTTTTGCCAAAATCAATAAGAAAGTTACAGGAATCCACGAATTTGATAACCCCATTGAGGCAATACAAAATGCTGAGGCTATATTTACTGGTGGAGGCAACACTTTCGTTTTAACCTATCAGTTATATAAAAACAACCTTATTGATGCCATACAAACCGCAGTAAAAAATGGCACACCATATATGGGAACAAGCGCAGGAAGCAATATTTGCGGGCTCACAATAAAAACCACAAACGATATGCCTATTGTATACCCGCCAAGTTTCAATGCATTGTCCTTTGTACCTTTTAATATAAACCCGCATTATCTAGACCCAGATACTAATAGCACCCATATGGGCGAAACTCGCGAAACTAGAATTAATGAATTTCATCATTTTAATACGCCTCCGGTTATAGGCTTGCGCGAAGGAAGTTGGCTGCAAGTAATCGGCGATTCCATTGTTTTAAAAGGCTCCTTAAGTGCGCGCATTTTCGAATACAACAAAGCGGCCTACGAAGTTGAAGCAGACACCCAATTAAACCACTTAAAATAATAACAATTTGGGCCTGCCCCTAAAAAGGGTCGGGTTATTCGCTACAAGTCCGCGCGCGTCCCGATAAAAATCGGGGCACGCTGTGGGCTTTTCGCTGCTACCCCTCAGGCAACCATCAGCAAAATACAGGCAGCACAAACACCAAAAAATTCAGCATAAAAAAAGCCTCATATTTCTATGAAGCTTCTTGAGCGGGAGACCGGGTTCGAACCGGCGACATTCAGCTTGGAAGGCTGACGCTCTACCAACTGAGCTACTCCCGCAATTCTTCGGCAAATATATAAAAACGCTTTATTACCTAACAAGAAAAATCACAACTTTTTTACAAAATGATAACCTAAAATATTAAAGCCTTCATTATAATAAAATTTATGAGAAGCATAGTTAGTAGCGTATGTATTCAATTCAACTGTGTTACAACCTTTTGCAAGCGCATAATTGTAAATCCACTTAAAAAATTCCTTTCCTATACCACGGTTTCTATATTCATCATTTATATAAACATGATCTATTTCAAGGCTTTTTCCGGCATAATGCCTGGTAAGAAACCACAAACCACAGACTCCAATTAATTTTTTACCATCAAAAACACCAGCACATTCATAGTTTTGGGTAATCATTTCTGAAAACCGTTGTTTTAAAACTTCAAAATCAATTTTATAATCATTTAATTTTTCAACTAAAGGAATTACAATTTCAATAGATTCTTTATTTATGATTTTAATATCGAAAGACATAACCGTTTTTTAGCCCGTGAAGGTAAATAATTTATATGTGTTACTTAAATCAAAAATTAATTTTGACTAAGTTTGGTTCCAAACAAATTTCAAATTTTGGATTACATTATAAAATACATTTCAACTTCTGATGCCTATACCGTTAGGCATCCGGTTTTGAGAAAGGGAAAACCTTTTGAATCGTGCATTTTTGAAGGTGATGATTTAGATACCACCTTTCATTTGGGAATATATAAGCAAGAGCAACTTGTTGGTGTTTGCACATTTGTAAAAAATAACCATACATTATTATCTGAAGTTTTTCAATACCAACTTAGGGGGATGGCAGTTTTGGACGCCTATCAAAACCAAGGCCTCGGCGCTAAATTAGTAACCCAAGGAGAAGCCATATTAAAAGAGAAAAAGATTAACGTTATTTGGTGCAATGCAAGGGAAAAAGCAGCCAATTTCTACAAAAAAATAGGCTTTAATATAATTGGAGAGCCTTTTAACATTCCTAATATTGGCAAACACTATATTATGTTTAAAAAACTATGAAATATTGAAAAACTAAAACAAGAAAACCCTGAAGTTTTCAGGGTTTTCAAGAGTGACTAACTCAAATAATTATAAAAATTTCTAATTATTTTTTTGACAACGATGCTTCTATAATGGCATAGGTATCTTTAGCTCCATGCAATTTTGCGTAATCAGCGGCTGTCATTTTTTTATCAGACTTCAATTTTAAATCTGCGCCTTCAGCTATTAATAGTTCTAAAATTTCGGTTCTGTTGTACTTTGCAGCATACATGGCTGGCGTCATCCCGTTAGATTTTTTATTAACATCCTCTCCCAAAGAAATTAATTTCTTAACGGTTTCCAAATCTCCCATAGCTATAGAAACACAAAATGAATTAACATTATACGGTTTTACAACATGGTTGTTTTCAAAGTTAAAATTGTTTGTTTTTGCATTTAAAGTTCCCATTGAAACACATAATGCGAATGCGGAAAAAATGATTGTTTTTTTCATGATGAATGAATTTGATTTGATTTTTGATTAATGATTTATTTTTATTGATTTAATGATGAGACGAGTTGAATTCCAATTTGTTACACAAAAAACAATAAAAATTATAAATTTAAATTCCACAGTACTACAAGACCTGGATTATTATTACTATTTAATTTCACTCAAAATAACCTACGGACTTTATTTTTACACTTATTTTTCAATCGTTTTATAGCAAACTTCAGTATATTTGAACCCTATTAAAAATGTTAAAAAAATGAATAAAAAAGTTATCTTAATGATACTTGATGGTTGGGGAAATTCTCCAGACCCAAAAGTTTCAGCTATCGATCATGCAAACACCCCTTTTATAGATTCTTTATATAAAAAATATCCTTACGCAACTTTAAGAACCGATGGATTACACGTTGGTTTACCTGAAGGACAAATGGGAAACAGTGAAGTTGGACACATGAATTTGGGTGCTGGCAGAATTGTATATCAAGACTTAGTTAAAGTTAATTTAGCTGTTAAAAATAAGACTTTAAATACTGAAAAAGTATTGGTTGATGCTTTTAATTATGCTAAAACAAACAATAAAGATGTTCATTTTTTAGGATTATTAAGTGACGGTGGAGTGCATTCTCATATTAATCATTTATTTGGTTTAATTGATGCGGCCAACGATTTTGGACTTAAAAACACATATATTCACGCCTTTACGGATGGTCGCGATGTAGACCCCAAAGCTGGATTTGGCTTTTTAACCTCTTTAGAAAATCATATAGAAAACACCAACACCAAAATAGCTACGGTAACAGGACGTTATTACGCTATGGATAGAGATAAACGTTGGGAACGTGTTAAGTTAGCTTATGACGGCATGGTGAACAGTGTTGGAGAAAAATCTACAAACGTTACAAAAACAATTCAAAATAATTATGAAAACGACATAACTGATGAGTTCATAAAACCTATCATTATGGTGGACAAGAAAGGAAATCCTGTAGCAAAAATTAAAGAAGATGATGTTGTAATTTTCTTTAATTTCAGAACAGATAGAGGCCGTGAGCTAACGGAAGCTTTATCTCAAACAGATTTTCATGAGCAAAACATGCATAAACTAAATTTGCATTATGTAACGCTTACTAATTATGATGACACTTACAAAAACGTTAATGTTATTTTTAATAAAGACAACTTAACCGAAACTTTAGGTGAAGTTTTAGAAAAAAACAACAAAACACAAATTCGTATTGCAGAAACTGAAAAATATCCGCACGTAACTTTCTTTTTCTCTGGTGGTCGTGAAGAACCTTTTAAAGGAGAATCCCGTATTTTACGTAACTCTCCAAAAGTAGCAACCTACGATTTAAAACCAGAAATGAGTGCTTTTGAACTGCGTGATGCTTTAATTCCAGAGTTACAAAAAGGAGAAGTGGATTTTGTATGCCTAAATTTCGCGAACGGGGATATGGTAGGACATACAGGTGTTATGGAAGCAGCTATTAAAGCTTGCGAAGCAGTAGATGTTTGCGTTAAAGATGTTGTAACTACAGCTCTTGAGAATGATTACACAACCATTCTCATTGCAGATCATGGTAATTGCGAAACCATGATTAACCCTGATGGGTCACCAAATACAGCTCATACAACAAACCCTGTACCGGTAATTTTAATTGATAAAGATTTAAAATCTATTGACGATGGTGTACTTGGAGATGTAGCTCCTACCATTTTAAAACTTATGGGAGTTGAACAACCTGCAGCAATGACCCGTCATCCCCTAGTTTAAATGTTTAAAGAGTAAATTTTATTGTACTTTTGCGCAAAACTCAAGTCTATTACAATATAAATGAAATTTACTGAACACTTAATTATAGCTGTCGATTTTGACGGAACCATCGTTGAAGATGCATATCCTCAAATAGGCAAACCAATGATTTTTGCTTTTGATACGTTAAAAAAGCTTCAAGAAAGAGGGCATCGACTAATTTTATGGACTTACAGAAGTGGTTCAAAATTAGACGATGCCGTTCGTTTTTGTGAAGAAAATGGCGTGCATTTCTATGCAGTAAACAACAGTTTTCCTGAAGAAATCTTCGATAACAACGTTAGTAGAAAAATTCATGCCGATTTATTTATTGACGACAGAAACATTGGAGGTTTTCCAGGTTGGGGAGAAATTTACCAAATGCTAACCAATACAAATCCACCAGAACCTGAAAAGAAAAAAGGTTTCTTTGATTTCTTCAAATAAATCCTTTGCATAAAATCAGTCACCATATTAAAAAGCTAATATTAGCTTTTTAAGTATCTTTGCCATTATTTTTTTAATATGATTATAGTAAAAACAAAAGAAGAAATTGAATTAATGCGTGAAAGCGCCTTAATAGTATCCAAAACACTGGGCGAAATTGCAAAAGCTTTAAAACCGGGTATAAGCACATTAGAATTAGATAAAATAGCTGAAACCTGTATTAGAGACCACGGTGCTATTCCTGGTTTTTTAGGATTATACGACTTCCCTAATACCCTGTGCATGAGTCCGAACACTCAAGTAGTACATGGTATTCCAAATAAAACACCCCTTGTGGAAGGAGATATCATATCCATAGATTGTGGTGCTTTAAAAAATGGATTTTACGGCGATCATGCATATACCTTTGCTGTTGGAGAAATAGATTCAGAAACAGAAAAGTTACTTCAAGTTACTAAACAATCCTTATACGAAGGTATTCGAGAGTTTAAAATAAATAATCGTGTAGGTGATGTTGGGTACGCCATTCAAAAATACTGTGAGGATCATGGTTATGGAGTGGTACGTGAATTGGTTGGCCATGGTTTAGGCCGAAAAATGCACGAAGATCCAGAAATGCCTAATTATGGAAAACGAGGTCGAGGTAAAAAATTTATTGAAGGCATGGTGGTTGCTATTGAGCCCATGATTAATATGGGAACCCATCGCATAAAACAACATAGTGATGGTTGGACCATTACCACGTTAGATAATAAACCAAGTGCTCATTTTGAACACAATGTGGCCATAGTAGATGGTAAACCTGAACTACTTTCAACATTTGCTTACATCTATGAAGCCCTTGGAATTACTACGAATGAAGAAGATGAATTTAGACAAAAAGCCCTAGTTCTATAATATCAATGAAACAAATTGCATATATTGAAAAAGAGCTCGAACCTCTTAGAGCCAAATTAAACAATCATAATTTATATAGTGCATTACAATCAATCGATGATATAAAAATCTTCATGGAGCAGCATGTTTTTGCTGTTTGGGATTTTATGTCGTTGTTAAAGTCCCTTCAAAATCACTTAACATGTACTACCCTGCCTTGGACGCCGGTTGAACATCCAGCAACAGCTCGTTTTATAAATGAAATTGTTCTTGGAGAAGAAAGTGATGTAAATGAATTGGGCGAACCTAAAAGTCATTATGAAATGTATTTAGATGCCATGAAGCAAATAAATGCAAACACCAACCAAATAGAAGATTTTATTGAAAACATAAAACAAGGTTTTTCAATAAGTGAAGCTGCTACAAATGTTAATTTACGTTTTGAAACCTTAAAATTTGTTGAATTCACTTTCAGTGTCATTAACACTAACAAGCCACATGTAAAAGCATCAGCATTTACTTTTGGCAGAGAAGATGTGATTCCAGACATGTTTTTTCAAATTATTAATAAGTCGAAAACAAATGATAATTCATTTAGTAAATTAACCTACTATTTAAAAAGACACATTGAACTTGATGGTGATGAACATGGGCCTCTATCGTTAAAAATGATTGAAGCGTTATGTGGCGAAGATCAAGCGAAATGGAATGAGACCTTAGAAGTAGCTAAAAACGCTTTACGTTTTAGGCTTTCGCTTTGGGATAGTATTGCTAATTTAATTAATACAAGCGTAGAAGCAGAAGCTTAAATCTCTTGAAAAACCTCTTCAAACTAATTTTAAATATCATTCCGAGACCTTTATTAATAAGGTTAAGTTATGTTGTACGCCCCATACTCGGAATTATTTTGAAGGGGAACAACTTTACCGATCCTATTGATGGTAAGAATTTTAGAAGTTTTTTGCCTTATGGTTATGGCAAACAGCGCAACAATGTTTTATCACCCTCTACCTTAAGTTTAGAGCGGCACAGATTGCTATGGCTATACTTAAAGAATGAAACCAACTTTTTTTCGGAGGAATTAAAAGTGTTGCATTTTGCACCAGAACAATGTTTTTTAAAACGTTTTAAAAGCTTAAAAAATTTAGATTATACAACTACCGATTTACTATCCCCTATTGCAGATGTTAAAGCTGATATTTGCAACCTGCCCTTCCCCGACAATACATACGATGTTATTCTATGTAACCATGTTTTGGAGCATATCCCAGACGACACAAAAGCCATGAAAGAATTGTTTCGGGTTATGAAAGTAGGTGGTATGGGTATTTTTCAAATTCCTCAGGATTTAAATAGACAATCTACATTTGAGGATGATACTATTACCGACAAAAAAGAACGCGCTAAAATATTTGGGCAATACGACCATGTTCGTGTGTATGGACGTGATTATTTTGACAAATTAAGAAATATTGGTTTTAAAGTTGATGAAGTTGATTATACTGCAAAACTTTCCGAAGCCTTAATTAAGAAATACTGTTTAGCAAAAGGTGAACTAATTCCTGTTGTTTACAAATAACTTAAAACTCAGGAAATCCATTTAAAGCCATGGTTTCCAACTCTTTTTTTTCATTCTCAAAAATAAAGAACACTTTAAGCTCTGGATGTGTTTTTAAGAAGGTCTTCACTTTTTCTATTCCCATAGCCTTAAAAGCGGTGGCATAAGCATCGGCAGTCATACAATCTTGTGCAATTACCGATATACTGAGTAAATTAGTCTTACTTGGGTAGCCTGTTTTTGTATCAATAATATGTGCGTAACGATTACCTAAACTATCTAGTTTAAACTTTCTGTATGTGCCTGACGTTGCCATAGCTTGGTTATTTATTTCGATGGCTTTCATTATAGATTGTTCTTCATCAAAATGAGGCATCTCAATACCCACTTTCCAAGGAGATTTTTTCTCTCTGTTTTCTCCTCTAACGCGTATTTCACCTCCAATTTCAACCAAATAATTTTTAATTTTTTTACTTTCTAGAAATTCACCAACCACATCAACCCCATAACCTTTTGCTATGGCATTGAAATCTATAAAAGCACCTTTTGGTTTTATAATTTTATTGTCTATTCGTTTTACCTTAGCAAACCCTACCGACAACATTAAACTATCAATTTTCAGACTATCTAGATTAACAATTTTTCCTTCAGGACCAAAATCCCAAGCATTCACAACGGCTCCAATTGTGGGGTCGAAAACACCTTCTGTGTTCTTGTAAATAACATCCGATGCATCAAATACCTTAATAAAATGGGCATCTACAAGACTATCCTCATTTCTATTTAATTTAGATATATAGGAGTTGGTTTGATAAGTGGACATCGATTTATTAATCACATAAAATAAACTATCAATTTGAGATTGATAATTTGTATCAGAATCATAAATAATCGAATAACTAGTGCCAAAAACGGATCCAGACAATCGGGTATTTACAAGTTCTTCATTACAAGAAAACGCTAAAAAAACTAAGATTAAATTAAATAGAAATTTCATGCGTTATACTAATTCAAATTAGTGTCTAAAACCTGAATCCCATTATATTCCAAAAGGTAATCCTGATTTAAGTAAATTGGTTCCTTTTCGCCAACAACATTGCCTATACCTACACCCGCATATAGTACTTTCGCATCCTTCTCTCTTGCATGTTTCTTAAAGGCTTCCATCCAAACAACATCATAATTATTAGGATTATCTGGTAGAATAACCACTCTAACAATTACAAAATAATACTGTTTGTTTTTATCAATACAAACAAACTGTGGGTGTTTTTTCAATTTACTATTTACAGCGATAAATTCAAAGCCACGTTGTTCTAAATCTTTTCCAACGTGGTTCATGGCCAAATTATGTAATTCTTGTTCTGTTAGGGCTTTACTCATTTTACAAAAATAAAATAATTGTTCTGATTGCTAATGACATTTTTAAAATGTTTCGTTGAAAAAAATAAAACAAAATGCACCTTATTCTCTTCAAACCACCTTTTAACTTCCAATAAACCTTAATACTAAATCTGAATAATAATTAGATAAAAAGAATAATTTTAAAAAAAATCAAAACCAACTAGTTTACAGCAATTTACAACTAAAAAGATTAGATTACAAAAATAGAACCCTAAAAAATGACATTGGATTTTTTAATGGACTTATATATAAAAATATTAATGTTGTAAGCCCTAAATGCATTGATATTTGCTTTTCCCTTATTAGTGGTAATATATGAAAATCGTCCAAAAACAATAAAATTATATAAAAATCACATGTTAATAGCTGTAAATATCAACTTAAAACGGCATTGACTAATGCATTAGTCAATAAATTTTTGTAAAGCAACCAATGTTATTTTTTATAAATTAAAATAAAATAAAAATAAGGGAATTGAATATATAGCGAAAATTCGTATATTTCCTACAGTTATTTATTTATGAACGAGCGATACAAAGTACAGCAACAACTAGAACTTATTACTGCTAATAAAACCGACAATTTAATGGCTTTAAAATTACTTTATGAATCAAATTATTCAAAAGTAAAATCGTTGGTTTTATGGAATAACAGCACAAAAGAAAACGCTAAAAACAATTATCAAAAGTTTTATTTAGTTGTTTGGAATAATGTAACAAAATATTTGTCTTTTTCAGTTAACAAAAACGCCATATTAGAATACTACATAACATAGAAAAATAAATGGATACTGTATATTCAAAAAAAAATTAAAATTATGACCATTTGTTTTCAGACTAAAACAAAAAAAATTGAAAGATAATAACAACATTTCACAAGAAATTTTTGAAGCTATAGAACGTTATCTGAACGGTACTATGGAGGCCGATGAATTAAAGGATTTTAATGATTATCTTAAAATTGATGCCGAATTTAAAGCACAAGTTTATGAATATAAGAGTAAGATTCAAGGAAAAGAAGGCCAATCATCAGATAAGCAATTAGATCCTTTTCACAATGAAACACAGAAAACCGACGTTGGTCTAGTGGCTTCAAAAAAAGTCCGTTACCTATTTCTAAGTAAAGTAGCCGCCGCAGCGGCCCTACTTATAGCCATTGGTAGTATTTGGTTTTTTAGTAAGTCGCCCAATCAAAAAATATACACTAAATACTTTAAACCAGCCCCAGGGTTAACAACTACGGAGAACGGCTCAAAAAAATTTGAATTTTATAACGGTATGGCAGATTATAAACAAGGAAATTATCAATCAGCCATTGATACATGGTATGCTTTAAGCCATGCTAAACCAGAAAATGACACCTTAAATTACTATTTAGGAGTAGCCTACTTGGCCAATAAAAACATAAACGAAGCCATACCCTTCTTGGAAAAAACTATTGAAACACCACATCCAAGTTTTTCTTTTTTAAGTAAGGCCTACTACTACTTAGGATTGGCATACATAAATAATGGTAATTTGAACTTAGCCAAAAAGTATCTTATTTTAAGTAAAACCAGCAGCGGCAAAGAAATAATAAAAAGATTAGATGAAACTAAATTATAGAATTGTTTTACAAAATAAATCTCAATAAATTTTTGACAAAACTAGGCATTACAACAAGACAAACTCGAATATAATTTAACATTAATACACCAAACTGCAACTTAAGAATATTGACTAATATGCAGCAAATTAGCACTTATTGATTATTCGATAATATCTTAAAAAATTGAGGTTTAATTATCTAAAACGCATCTGTATTAAATTAAAAGGTTACAATATATTGGACTATTCAAAACTTTTTGAGTTTGAAAATAAAACTCTAAAGACCAACAACCTAACTTACAACAAACCGTAAATAAAACAAACTTATTCTAAGTCTTAACCACATGATTAATTTCTTGGTTTTTAAATTCTTGTTCTCTTAAAAAATTTGCCCATTTTAATTAATTCGATTTAATTTTTTTATTTATGATGACAATTTTAATGCGCATCGATGTTATATAAAAACAAAGGCACAATTTTAATACTCATTATCGAATTCTTTGATCATTTAATAGCTAAGTATTGTCGACAAATTTAAAAATTAATATCTTCCCTTAAGTTATCAACTTATGAAGGGAAATAATAAATTTAAACGACAGTCTCAACTTATCGATGCCATAAAAGCGAACGAATCTGAAGTATTAAAAATGTTATACATTTCAAATTACAAAAAAATAGAATCGTTAGTTTTAAAAAATAGTGGCACTATTGAAGATGCTAAAGACATCTACCAAGAGGCCTTCATTGTTTTTTGGAAAAATATAAAGAGTAATACTTTTATTCCTTTGAATGAAACAGCCATTCAAGGATATTTATACACTATTGCGAAAAATAAATGGATGGATATTGTAAAGTCTTCTAGGTTTAGAAAAACGCTATCTGGTTTTAACAATCAATTTCAGCTTACAAAAATTGATTATGATGATTCATTTTCCGAAAATTCAGAAAACAAAAAACTTACTACTGCTATGGAGGCCTTTAGGGTATTAGGACAACCTTGTAAAAAGTTATTAACTACATTCTATTTTGAAAAAAAATCATTAAAAGATTTATCCTTACAATTACAAATTAACGAAGCCTCCGTAAGAAACAAAAAATACCGTTGCATGAAAAAATTGCGTAACATCATAAAAGCCTTAAATAATTAAACCTTGGAAGAAGAAAAAAATAACATATCGCAAGAATTATTAGAAACCATAGAGAGTTACTTTAACAATTCTATGGAAAATAACGAACGTATTCTTTTCGAAGAAAAACTAATAAATAATCTAGAATTCAAAGAACAAGTTGAAGATATAAAAACCATGCTTCTTGGTATCGAAACGCAGGCCTTAAAAGAACAGTTGGACACATTTCACTCACATTTTTATAGCAACAAAAAAAAACATTCCCAAAAAAGGATAATACGCCATATCCCATATATGAAACTTTCAATTGCAGCGGTATTTGTTATAGCCATTGGATGTTTTTGGTTATTTAACACATCACACAATAAAAAGCTTTACTCAAAATATTTTAAACCCGACCCGGGATTACAAACATCCATGGGTACTGATGCTAACTTTGAATTTTATGACGCCATGATTGACTATAAACGTGGAGACTACAATAAGGCCATCAAAAAATGGGAAATTTTAAGCACAAAAAAACCAAATAACGATACCATAAATTATTTTCTAGGTCTTGCCTACATGTGCGATAAAAATGTAAACGATGCCATTCCTTTTCTTGAAAGAGCTGTTAATGCCGGTATAAGTTCTGTTTTTTTTAATGAAGCTCATTATTACTTGGGCTTGGCATATCTAAAAAAAGAGAATACAAAACTTGCCAAAAAGCACATGATATTAAGTAAAAATTCTGAAAGCAAATCAATTTTATCAGAAATTAAAGACTAATGTAATTAAAAAAATGAACAAGCTTTGCTTTATTTATAAATGCCTGTTTTTGAGTTTTGCAATCTTCTACAATATCAAAACTAACGCACAGAAAAAGGATGATAATTCTAACATTAGGCTCAACCAATTAATAGAATCCGATTCTATAAACAAAGCACTTACAGAAATAACCCAATCAATAAATTATTTAAAATCTAACAAGAAATTTGAAAGTCTGGGTAATTACATCTATCCTTTAGGCAAAATTTATATATTAAAAAAGGATCCTCATAAAGCAAAAATTTTAAGCAAGGAATTATTAGACATTATTGAAAATACGTTGCAAAACAAGAAAATTCGATATCATGCGCATATAGAATTCTCTAAATTGTGCTTAGAATTAAACACTTTACCTGAAGCTTTAGAACACGCAACCATTGCAAAATCCTTGGCTTATAGTTTAAATAACTCTGCACTAAAGCTAGAGAGCGAATACTACTTGGCTGATTTTAGCATGAAAATGGGGCAAATTGATAATTTGGAAAAACACATAAGAAAGGCCAACCATATTATCAAACAAAACAAAAAAACCACATTTAAAATTTCGGCTAGAGTATATAATTTAATGGGAGCATTAATGTATTACCATTCAAAACAAGACAGTGCCATTTACTATTTTGAGAAATCTTTAAAAAACATTCCACTTTTAGAAAACAATCCTGAAAACAATTGGTACCTACCAGCTGCCCTTAAAGGCAATTTAGCTTTGATAAAGTTAAACCAAGCCAAACCAAAAGAAGCTAAAGCACTAATTGAAAGCTCTATTAAACTTAGTTTATCTTTTTTAGACCATGCAAAAAATAACCCTCTTGCCAATAGGGTAAAACGAAATCTTTTAATTGGTTACGCTACTTTAAATGGTATTTATTATGATTTGGGAGATTTTGAAAAATCTGAAATTATAACCACCTTAGCTTTAAATTTCGCCAAAAACACTCAAGAATACTTTATGGCATATTTGGGTGCTGCCCAAGTAAAAACCGAAAAAAGGGAATTTGAAGAGGCCCTTTCCTATCTAGAAAAGGCAAATGAGAGCTTAAAATCCAATGATAGCGAAAACCATCAATTATATGCCTTTCTTTACGATAATTACGGCCTTGTTAAACATCTACAAAATAAAACTAAAGATGCAGTATATTACTGGGAGAAAAGTTGGGATCATTACATCAAATCAAATCCTTATGGATTTGATGTAAACCAGATATTTTCTAACATGAATTTGGCAATTGCCTACTCTGAGATTAATGAGAAAAAAAAGGCCATTGCCACCATAGATAGGTTATACAACTATGTTAACAAAACCGAAGGTGAAAAAAGTTATTTGATAAAGGCCATCATGCTTACCTATGCCAAAGTTTACCTAAATCTTGAGCAGTATGAAAGGAGTATTTATTGGAGTAATAAATGCATAGCTCTCTACAAAGAGAGAAACGCTTTAAAAGGTCTTGGTAAAGTATACTTTGAAGATAATAAAGCAGACATATACCTTGTAAATGCCCAAGCTAAATATTACAATGAAGAATTGAGGGACAGCACATTTTTAAAAAATATTTTGTCAAGTATCAATACTGCTATTAAGGCCATTGAAAATCGAAAAACCTCATTATCATCCGCAAAAGATGTTAATACTTTGGTTGAAAATAATAGTAGAGTATTTGATTTTGCAAAAAAAATCAATCTAGAACTTTACAAAAGCACTAAAGAGCCTGCATATCTAGAAAAAGCAATCAGTTTACATGAATCTGGACTTTATAACAGAATTAGATTCCGCTTAAACTCGAAACCTATTTCTTTTTTAAACATTCCTAAGGAAACCACAAAAAGGGAAGATTTTCTAAAAAATTCACTAAATAACAAAGATGGCAACATTGATTCGTTTATTTCAAATAGTAAATCATGGCAACAGTTTTTAGACTCCTTAAAAAATAACCATCCAAAATATTACAAGATGCGCTACGCTACACTTGAACTTCCATTAGATAATATAGTGTTGCCTAAAAATACATGCATTGTAAGGTACTTATATATCGATACTGTACTCTATGCTTTTATAGTATCGCAAAATGACAAAAAAATTTATGAATTAAGCCCTAAAGAAACCATTAACAACTATATAGCTAAATTACAAAACAGTGAATTAACATTTGATGAAACAGCATCTAAACTTCACCATTTATACAATATCCTTTGGAAACCTTTTGCTAGTGATTTAACAACGCAGAACATTGTTATTATTCCAGATAAAAACCTCTTTAATTTAAGTTTTGAAACTCTTACACCTAAAAAAATAAAATCGTTTAAAGAGTTTGCCCAAAATAGTTTGTTATCTAAATACAACCTATCGTACAATTATAGCTTGTTTTTATTAACTCAAAACCAAACAAATACAGCTTTTAAAACCAATTTTATCTCATTTGCTCCTGAATTTACCCATAAAATGAAAGCGAATTACAAAAGGGTCTCAAAAGATTCTTTATCAATTGATGTAAAATATGACAACCTCCTCCCACAACCATTTAGTGCAGATTTATCAAGAAAATATTCTAAACTTTTTAACGGTATTTCTTTTATTAATGAAAAGGCATCCAAAAAAAACTTCCAAAATGAAGCTGGTGGCAACAAAATCATATACATTGGCACACATGCCGAATCGAACAATTTATTCCCAGAACAATCCCGATTAATATTTGCTAAAAACAAATCATCTGAAGATAATACTCTTTATGCATTTGAAATTTATAATGAGAATTTAAAGTCCAAGTTAGCCATACTTTCCGCTTGTGAAACAGGTAAGCCAACTTACCAACCAGGAGAAGGCATGATATCCTTAGCCCATGCGTTTAATTATGCAGGTAGTGAAAGTATAGTTACAGGCCTATGGAAAATAGATGAAAAATCCAGCACAAGAATTGTGGAACTATTTCTAAATAATTTGAAGCAGGGGATGCACAAAGACAAAGCTCTAAAAGAAGCAAAACTAACCTACCTTACTGAATCTTATGGCAGAACTTTATCTCCAGAATACTGGTCTGGTTTAATATTAATTGGAGATACAAACCCTTTAATTTTAAACACTAATTCAAATATAATTTGGTGGATTGGTATTTTACTAGCTGTTTCAATTCTGACAATAATATTTTTATTAAAACAATTTGTAAGAAGAAAAAAAGCTATTAAATAAGAAGCATATAAAATCATAAACACCAGACAATTTTGTTATCGGTGTTTATGATTTTAGATAACCTATATTACAACTTAGGCTTTACTTCTTTATTGTAATCACTACTTGCATAGCTCCCTTTACAGAAATAACATCGGGACATCCTGTAAAATGATTTACTGGAGAAGATTTTGAACGGTAGCTAATAGCTTTAAATATCTCGAAGTTACCATCCTCCAATGGACTATTAGGGCCCCAAGAAGTTGTTCTACCTATAGCCGAACTTGATAAACTGTACTCAATAATACTGGCCTCGTATTTAATCGCATTCTCAACAGGTTTTACTAGAAAAGTAACGTAATTACCACAATTTATATAACCTCCAGTAGTTGTAGGCCCCCAAACCACGACACTAGCGGGTACTATCTTGTAAATTTTATCAACCTCGTTCTTAATATTTACAATGCCCGAAATCTCATCATATAGCTTATAATCTGCATTAGGTTCCGACTTCACTTTTCCGTATAAAAATGCAGATATAGTTTCTATTCCATGCTCTACATCCTCATCCAGAGCTTTATAGGTTATAGCATTACTATTGTAAGTTGTAGTGGTTAAATCGCCTCCTGAAAACGTGCCGTAATTACCTGTAGTTTTCCAGACTATTTTATAATCTATCAGATTATTATCATTAATATCTTCTGAAAAGTCTACTCTTAATAGTTTTAATTCTATACTTGAGTTCCCGTTAACAGTTGCTCCATCTGGTTTAAGCAGGTATTTATAGGGCTCAACTTTTATGGTTATTGTATCTGTACCTACAAAGGTTTTTTCCTGTCCTTTTTTCACATATACCTTCGCTACTAGGGTCTCTTGGGCATCCTCAGGTAAATTATTATCATCAACATCCGATAGGTAATAGATTTCTTTGTCACTGCTCTCGAAGTTTACACCCTCGTGTCCTTTAGCATCGAAAATCTTACCATAATTTCCACTTACTTGCCATTCATAAGCATAAGATTCTCCGCTTGCCAAAGATTTGTTTTTAACTATAGCTTCTACATAAGTTTTTATAAAAGGAAAAGCTGTGGGCTCTTGAGGATTTAAAGTTACAGGGTCTTGTTTGGCTTTTACTTCCCATTCTTCAAGATATTTGCTTTTTGCAATACCCGATGCCAATGAGGCATAATCTGAAAGTTTTAATATCTTGTCTGTCCAATCTAAGTATTTATTAGCACCATTAAATTTGTTCACAGCATCTTGGGCATCGCCTAATATTGCAAGATTATCTCCTTTAGAGATTTGCATTTTATAATTTATAACCCCATCTCTTAGAGCTTCAATAATCTTAGAACGAGACTCACCAATAGAATTATTGTAGAAGGCTTTAAAAAACTCTGAAGTGGCCGTTTTAAAATCTCCTTTTTCTATAGCATCTGCCATAGAAGGAACTGAGTTAGACACTGCATTAATTAAAGAAGTAAACTCTTTAAAATATACTTCATCTAGCCCTTTAAGCAATTTTGCTTCGCCAATAACATCCAAAAAGAAAGGCAAAACAAAATCCATAGCAAGAGTTTCGATAATTATTTCTTCTAGTTTTTGTTTTTCAACGCTATTAAACTTACTTTTATCAATAACTCCAATAGCTGGACCCAAAACCCTTACTTTATAAATAGCATACTCTTCATTATCATTTAACTGCAATGGAATTGGATCTGTCTCCGACCTAAAAAACTCTACACCAACACCACTGGCCCAATCACCTATAACGCCTAAAAACTCTCTTTTTGCTTGAATGGACTTTATCTTGGTATCTGCATTTGAAGATATTTTTGATGAAGCAATATTAGATATTAAAACTTCCTCGGACTTATCAAAATGCTTAACTTTTGTTTTATACAAAAAGGCATGAGCCCTTCTCCTGTACTCATTTGCAATTTTTATATTTAACCCTGTATCTTCAAAAATTTGAATACCACTTTTTATATCATTGGCATCAACTAAAACACTTCGTAATGCTAAATTCTTTATATCGTCATCCCTAATCAAGTTCAATTTTTCTTCAAACCAGGAAAAAAAATCAGGGGAGTTTAAAAAATTTGTATTTTGCTTAAAAGCCTCTTTGAATTCGGTAACAGTTTTATCAAAATCCTTAATTGACAAAGATTGCTTAAAATACTCATCTTTAACATCTTCATCTAAAAAATAAGTCCCTAAACCGTAATAATAAAGAGCTTCGATGGTGGAACTTATCGAAATTTTTAAGTTATTTTGATGAATAAACCCTATCAAAACGGGTTCCTTATTTTGATTAACTAAAATAGCTAACGATCTACTATCATTAGTATGCGGTATAGAAACTACGCCATTGCTAGGAATCTTAAATTCATTGAGGTTTCCAATAACCGTCAAATCTGAAAATGATACTGATGCATCAGTAGGAATTTCTACTGTGATTTCATTGTAAATAAGTTCTTCATTAATATCGGGATTGTTATCCGTATTTATATCATCATCTTTTTTGCATGATGTCATTAGCATAAGAACCAAAAAAACGTTGAAAAGATTGTTGAGGGTAAAGAGATTTTTCATAATTATCGATATCTATTTTGTTTCATTATTAAAACATCGAGTTAAATATAAAATGTCATCACAAAAAATTACTTTTACTTTAACATTAATGTTTCAGCGAAAAATCCCAAAGAATAATAATCATTAATATTTCCTTTTTTCAAATCTTACATTTTAGGTAATAACGACAGTTGAAAACATCATTAGTTACGGACTACGCAAACTGTTTCAAACTTCAAGCAAACATATTTATCTGATTTATTGAATCTTATGAAAAACAATTCATCAAAATTGGATAAACACTTATTTTTTAATAACTTAGGAATAAAATTTTGAAAAAATGAATACTACTAATAGGTTAGAGACTGCTGTTAAAAAGCTTTATATCGCGTTTCATAATAACACATTACACCCGGAATGTTGTAAACATTGTGCGGTTGGAAATATATTGGACAACAAAGATAGCTGGAAACATTTATCCGACCATCATGGCGCCATCCAATTAAACTATCTTGGCGTATTACATCAAAACTTAGGAAGAAAGTTTAATGGTTATTCTCCTGAAGAATTACTTAAAATTGAAGCTACCTTTCTAAAGGCGTGCGGTTACACAATACCACTACATCACAAAAACAAAAAGCCTAAAAACCCTACTGATAAGGATAATTTATTTAATGGCCTAAGTGAAGTTATAAAACTGTTGTGTGAATTTGACAATATTCCAAATATGATGGATTACACTAAATTGTTTGAAGTTGAAAACGGTAAGCCGAAATATAAACTACAAACACTTTAAAACCAATTAAACTTTCATAGGTATAGAAAAACAAAATGTGGTTCCTTTGTCTTTTGAAGGCGTAAACCATATTTTTCCTGAATGGGCTTCCACAATTTTTTTACAATGCGCTAAACCTATCCCAGAACCTTCATATTCTAGTCTTGAGTGAAGCCTTTGGAAAATAGAAAACACACGCTCCTGATATTCTTGCGCAATTCCTATACCATTATCTGTTATAGAAAACTTCCAAAATTTTTCTGCTTCAACCCCCGCTTCATCCATTTCAGTAACCTCTGTACATTCAATATTTATTTTAGGTTGAATTCCTGGGTCTCTAAATTTTATACCATTTGTAATAAGGTTTTGAAAAAGTAATCTTATTTCCAATTCATTTCCTTTTATAGTTGGCAAATCCGCATAGTTAATTAAGGCATCGGTACTTTTTATGGTACTTTGTAAATCTGCAATTAGCACTTCTAATAAAGGCATGCAATTTACATCTTGAAATTCCTTTGTTCTACCCAATCTAGAATATTGCAAGAGCCCATCAATTAATCTCTTCATTCTAATGCTTCCCTCTTTTATAAAGCCAAGTATTTGTTTACCATCGTCATCAAATTTGTTGTGGTATTCAGCTTGAATAACATCAATAAAACTAGAAATCGTGTTAAGAGGTTCTTGCAAATCATGACTAGCAATATAGGCAAATTGTTCTAACTCATTGTTTTTAGATTTTAGTAAACTAGATTTCTTTCTGATCTCAATGTGTTGTAATTTCAATCGCTTATTTAATTTCTTGTTGTATAGGTAAGCTACTAACAATGAAACACATGCCAAAAACAGCAAAAAAGACAAGATTGATAACACTATATTATGTTTTCGCTGCGTGTTAATAATTATGTCCTTTTTCTCTAAGATATCGGCTTTTTCCTGAATGTTACGATTTTGAAGTGCTAAAACTTTTTGCTGTTTCTTAATTTCATTAGTTACAGAGTCCATATTCTGTTGCTGAATACTAATCTGACACAATTGTTCTTCCAATTTAGCTTCCAATTCCTTTTCTAAAGCTAAATTATCGGCAATTTTTTTATTTTTCAATTCACTTTCAAAGGCTAGATTCATAATAGAATATTCTCTTTCAAGTATCACCTGCTCTTTTTTTATCAGGTCATTCTTTTGACTGCCAATTATTTTAAAATGACTTTCTATTAATTTTTTCTGTTCTTCATTTTCTCTAGTTGCCATGTACAACTTTTGCTCTGTCTTTTTGAATAATTTATCTCCAATTTCTTTAGAAGTTACAGCATAGCTAGCCAATATAGGGGTTATTCTAAGGTTGGCGTTGGAAAAATATTCTCTGTTAATGTCGTAACTATAAGTATCTCCAACCTGTACCATATTTATCATAGACGACTTATTAGGATAACCCTCTGTGATAATAAGAACCTCCTTCCCTACAGTACTATCTATTATGGCTTTAATTAAATATTCATAGGTATGATTTACATACACTAAATTGTAATTATGAATTTCCTCTAGCTTGTCTATTCGTTTTATTTCAATAAGCTTATCATGGATTCTTCTATTTTTAGAAATAGTTTTTAGACCTTCTATAATAGTATCCGGTCCCATGATTCCAATTTTAAATGTAGTGAGTTGCTCTATTTTTGGCCATTTAACTTGTTCTGACAAATTAAATATCATTAAAGCACGTTGTTCTTGTAGTCTGGATGCTTCGCTTTTGTCTCGAGACTGACCAAAACACCCGTTGCTAAACACAATAAAGCTTAAAACAAAACATAGGCTTTTAAAAGCCGAAAGGTTACCAAAAGAAATCCACGAATTACGGTGAATTTTTGCTTTGGTAAAGTTCCAAAAAATTCTGATACTAATTTCCATTAATCATCCCAATAAGGTTATCCATATCATTAGTAAAAAACTAATGACTCATCATTTTATTTAACATAAAAACATTATTAGTTTTAATAATATTTTTACCTTATTATTAAACTTTGAGGGATGAAAAAATGGACTAATTTGGGTTTAACTTTGAATAAAACACCTCATATTCAAGTGAAATCACTTATACTGAATTTGTTTTTAAAAACAATTAATACTACTTCCTGTTAATAATTTACTATTTAAATTTATATACTACTAAGATCTTTAAGTTTAAGTATTTTGTCTCGTGGTAATTGAATATTCCCCACAACAAACATCAGTATTATATAAAAAACTAATATTCAGATGTTATGTTTTTAAAATACCCCAAAATATTTAAAACCGTTATAAACGATTCAATTTCGTAATCAACTGAACTATATTATAAAAATTGGAAGTCTTATTATCGTCCACCAAAAGTATTTTGTAATTAGTTCTTGTAATTTATTAATGCAATTCCATAACTTTCATTAAAGCAGCATTAAACACCTCTTTATTAAGAGGCTTCCTTATAAAATCCAATAATTTATCATTATTATTAAATTTACTCAAATCACTAGGGTCATTAGAAGATGATAGAATAATCACATTTATTTCATTAATCAGCATTTTATCAAGTGTATAAAATTCTTCTAAAAATTCCCAACCATTCATAGCTGGCATATTAATATCTAAAAAAATTAAATTAGGTTTATCCTCTTCTCCATTAAGGCATTTTTTTAAATACGAAATTCCTTCAAAACCACTATCTAACAAAGCTACGGAACTGATATTATCATTGTTCTTGGCAATATGTTTGTTTAGAAAATTAGTAGCCTTATCATCATCGATAAACACAATTTTTAAATTTTTCTCTTGAATAAACATATTAAGAATAACTTTAATTAAACTGAAGGTATAAAACCTTTTATATTACTGCAATTTACGAATTTAATCGATATGATGCTCGTTTTAGTAGACAAAATACAATTTAAAGTTAAAAAAAATATAAAATAAAGAAACAACCCTTATATAAACATTTCTTTTCATACGAGGATAAAGAGATAAAATCGTTAACTAAATAACATCCATACATGAGAATTGGTATGGCGCATTAGCCCTCTATTAATTATGAAACAAAACTAATGTAGCAACCGTTAGACAGCAAATAAATGTCTTGTATAGCTAAATAAAAAATCCTTAATTAACCTTCAATATCAATCAAGCTCTTTCTAAAAATACCAAGATCCTTACAAAACGCTACCGTCTTAAAAACTAACAATTTCACACATTACGGAAATTACAAACTGGAAATTGAATTAATGAGCTTTATGCCACCTAAAAACCCATTTCATTCCATTACTTATATAAAAGACATTTATATGGTTTTAAAAGCCTTAAAAAAGCATTATAAAAGGATGTAAACAATAAATGAAATTATGCAAGACCTAATACAAAGAAATACCTAATCGCATATAAAACAATTGATAATAAAAAACCCCAGCATATAAGTGCTGGGGTTTTACTTTTATATCAA
Organism: Mariniflexile sp.; assembly: GCF_041583155.1. Lineage (GTDB taxonomy): Bacteria > Bacteroidota > Bacteroidia > Flavobacteriales > Flavobacteriaceae > Mariniflexile. Next base: position 20,590 of record NZ_JBFHGK010000008.1, on the reverse strand, counting down.
TTGAAGATCTATCCTCCAAAGTCATCAAATCGTATATTCTCATCTGCTAGACCGAAATCTTCTCCCATTTTCTGAACAGCTTTGTTCATTAATGGAGGTCCACAGAAATATAATTCAATATCTTCCGGCGATTCATGTTTGCTTAAATAGTTATCTATAACACAATTGTGAATGAATCCTACGAAACCATCTCCAGGTGAATCAATATCAGCCTTTACCTTCCAGTTATCTTCTGGTAATGGTTCAGATAATGCTAAGAAGAATCTGAAATTCGGGAAATCTTTCTCTAATTTGTAAAAATGATCTAAATAGAATAACTCACGTTTAGAACGACCACCATACCAATAAGTTACTTTTCTACCTGTTTTTAATGTTCTGAAAAGGTGATACAAGTGAGAACGCATTGGCGCCATACCAGCTCCACCACCAACATAAAGCATTTCTGCTTCAGACTCATTGATAAAGAACTCACCATAAGGTCCAGAGATTGTTACTTTATCTCCTTTTTTCTGATTAAAAATATAAGATGATGCCACTCCTGGGTTTACATCCATCCAACCATTTTTGTTACGATCCCACGGTGGTGTAGCAATACGAACGTTTAACATGATTTCACGTCCTTCTGCTGGATAAGAAGCCATAGAATAAGCACGTTCTACAGTTTCGGTGTTTTTCATTGTTAAATCCCATAAACCAAATTTGTCCCATTCAGCTTTAAACTTATCCGGAGTTTCATGTTCCTCAGGATGCGCTGTAATATCAATATCTGAATATTTAACTTCACATGGTGGAATTTCAATTTGAATATAGCCACCTGCTTTATAACCCATATCCTCAGGAATTTCAACAACAAACTCCTTAATAAATGATGCTACGTTATAATTACGAACAACAACCGCTTCCCATTTTTTAATACCAAACACCTCTTCTGGAATGGTAATATTCATGTCTTGCTTAACTTTTACTTGACAAGCTAAACGGGCACCATGTTGTAATTCTTTACGTGTAAAATGTGGTGTCTCTGTTGGTAAAGCTTCACCTCCACCTGATAAAACATGACATTCACACTGAATACAAGTTCCACCACCACCACATGCTGATGGTAAAAATATTTTTTGATTCCCTAAGGTTGATAACAAACTACCTCCTGAAGCTACTTCAATTTCTTTTTCACCATTAATCGTAATCTTTACAGGACCTGATGGTGATAATTTTTGTTTTACGACTAACAATAATGCTACCAATACCAAGGTAATAATTAAAAAAGCTGTTACAGTCGCTATTACTGTCCCTAATGTTCCTGCGGCTAAAATCATATTACTCATTATCTTTTATATTATTAGCTATCACTTTATCTTCTTTACTATTTTGGTCTGCAGCAGTGGTTGTTGCCTCTTTTTTCTCTCCTTCATCGCCACCTGTTAGCATACCACCAAAACTCATAAAACCAATAGCCATTAAACCAGTTATAATAAATGTAATTCCTAAGCCTCTTAAAGCAGGTGGTACATTTGAATATCGTATCTTCTCACGAATAGCAGCAATAGCCAAAATAGCTAAAAACCAACCAATTCCAGAACCAACACCATAAACGGTTGCTAATCCTAAAGTTGGAATTTCACGTGATTGCATAAATAATGACCCACCTAATATCGCACAGTTTACAGCGATAAGCGGCAAGAATATACCTAACGAGTTATATAATGATGGTGAAAATTTTTCAACAACAATTTCAACCAATTGAACCATCGTAGCAATAGTTGCAATAAACATGATGAAAGATAAGAAACTCAAATCATAATCAGCATATTCTGCTCCTAACCATACTAAAGCACCAGGTTGTAATAAATAATGGTCTAATAACCAGTTTAAAGGCACTGTAATAAGCATTACAAATATTACCGCTGCACCTAAACCAACAGCAGTATTTACTTTTTTAGATACCGCTAAGTAAGAACACATCCCAAGGAATGTAGCAAATACCATGTTATCTATAAATATCGATTTTAAAAACAATTCTAAATGTTCCATATTATCAGTTATAAGTTATAAGTATTTAAAGTGTCTAAAGTTTTTTAGTATTTACAGTTTAATCAACTTTAAATACTTTAGTGCACTTAAAACTTTAAGTACTTTTTCTAATCTTCTATTAATGCGTTATTTCTACTACGTTGTACCCAAATAATTATACCTACAACAATTAAGGCCATTGGTGATAATAACATAAATCCGTTATTTTCATAACCTATAGCATACAAGCCTGTTTTTTCAATTGGATCACCTAAAACTTTAAATCCAAGTAATGTACCTGAACCTAATAATTCTCTAAAGAAACCAACAATTATAAGTATTGCACCATAACCAGCAGCATTACCAATACCATCTAAAAATGAACGCCAAGGCCCATTAGCTAATGCAAAGGCTTCAAAACGTCCCATAATGATACAGTTGGTAATAATTAAACCAACGAATACAGATAAGGTTTTACTCAATTCATATGAATATGCCTTAAGCACCTGGTCTACAATAATTACCAATGCAGCAACTACCACTAACTGTACAATAATTCTAATTTTTGAAGGTATAATATTTCTCATTAAAGAAATAACAACGTTACCTATCCCTAATACTGCTAATACAGATACGGCCATTACAATAGAGGCTTTTAATTGCGCTGTAATAGCTAATGCAGAACAAATACCTAATACCTGAATAGTAATTGGGTTATTATCCGCTAATGGATCAGTGATTAATTTCGTATCTTTTTTTGATAAAAGTGCCATAAATTAATTATTTTTTAAATTATCAAAATAAGGTTTGTAAAGCTTTAAATCGCTTTTAATCATTGCTGTTACACCATCACCTGTAATGGTTGCTCCTGCAATAGCATCTACCTCATTATCTGTTTTAACTTCATTTTTTGGATCTGCATTTCCTTTAGCAACGGTAATACCAGCAAAATCACCAGCTTCCGTTAAAAGATGTTCACCAATAAAATCGTCCATAAAATAGCGTTCTTTGATGTTTGCTCCCAAACCAGGAGTTTCACCTTTATGATCAAAATAAGCACCTTGAACAACCATATTCTCATCTAAAGACACGTAAGCCCAAATAGCATCCCAAAGTCCTTTACCATATATTGGCACAATATAAAAGGTTTTTCCATCCTTTTCTCCAATAAATAATGGTAATCTTCTAACACCTCCAGCTTTTGCTTTGGTTTGTTCTTTTTTAACATCTATTAAATAAGCTTCCGTATCTTCTGTTACGTTTGCACCATCAATAACTAATTGTTTTTTGATGTATTTTGCAAATAAACTTGCCGCTTCTTCTGTAGACACAAATGACGCACTACTTTCATCATTATTATTTACACCCATCGCATATAGAATATTTTGTTGCTTTTCTATACGTTGGTTTTCTGAAATTTTCGGTTTTAATGAGGAAGCCGTAAACGCTAACAAAGCTCCTACTATAAGTACCATTCCAATAGAAAATAAAATGGTATATGAATTTTTATCTGTTGTACTTTCCATAGTTATGCAGTTTTAGCCTTTAAACGTTTCATTCGTTGCTTCACATTTCCTTGTACCACATAATGGTCAATAGTCGGCGCAAACACATTCATTAATAAAATTGCTAACATAACACCTTCTGGGTATGCTGGGTTGAATACACGAATTAAAATAGATATGAATCCTATTAAAAACCCGTAAATCCATTTTCCTTTATTTGTTTGAGAAGCAGTTACAGGATCGGTAGCCATAAATACAGTTCCAAATGCAAATCCACCAATAATTAAGTGCTCCCAATATGGCGTACTCATTAAACCGTAAAATTTACTAGTTTCTGTTATAACGCCTGCATCCACTATTTGATTGAATATGATTCCCATTACAATGGCTCCTAAAGCAGATGATAACATAATTCTCCAGCTTCCAACCTTAGTAAAGATTAAGAATAAACCTCCTAAAAGAATTAAAAGTGTGGATGTTTCACCTACAGAACCAGGTATAAAACCTAGAAACATATCCCAAGTTGAAAAAGCAGCTTCTTTACCTTGAGCCAAAGTTCCTAAAATTGTTTCACCAGAAATAGCATCTAAATTAGCTCCTGCTGCAATTTCATTAGTTCTTTCAACAGCACCTTCAACCCAAACTTTATCTCCCGACATCCAAGTTGGATAGGCAAAGAATAAAAATGCTCTGATGGTTAATGCTGGATTTAAGATATTCATTCCTGTACCACCAAAAACTTCTTTTCCTATTACCACACCAAATGCTACAGCAACAGCCAACATCCAAAGTGGAATATCAATAGGCACAATAAGTGGCACTAACATTCCTGTTACTAAGTATCCTTCTTCTACTTCATGTTTTTTAATGATAGCAAATAAGAATTCAATTCCTAAACCAACACCGTAAGACACGATAACTAATGGAATAATTTTCCAGAAACCAATCATTAAATTATCCAAAGTCCAAAATTCCGAGCTAAAGAAACTTCCTGCTACTGCTTGAATTTCACCTACAGCTAAGTTATGTTGGTAACCTGCGTTAAACATCCCAAAGATTAAACATGGTACCATAGCCATAATAACGGTATTCATGGTACGTTTTAAATCGTCGGCTGCTTTTATATGAGTTCCGTTATGTGTGGTCTCATCTGGCAAGTATAAAAAAGTATGAAGCGCATTAAACGCCGGAGCCAATTTAGACCCGCGATACTTTCTTTTTAAAATATGTAATCTTGTTTTTAAATTCATTACCCTATTTCTTTAAGCATTACATCTAATCCTTTTCTAATAATATCCTGGTGTGGTTGTTTAGACACGCAAACAAATTCTGTTAACGCAAAATCTTCAGGTGCTACTTCGTACATTCCCAAAGCTTCCATTTCATCTAAATCTTTATACATGCAGGCCTTTAAAATTTGCATTGGATAAATATCTAATGGAAAAACTTCCTCATAACCACCAGTAACCACAAATGCCCGATGCTCACCATTTGTATTGGTGTTCAAATCGAACTTTTTATTTGGGTTAAGCCAAGAGAAGGTTAATGCTCTAGAAGTTGATATTTTATTAAATACAGGTGCAGTCCATCCAAAAAGTTCATAATCATCACCTTCTGGTATTACCGTAATCACATTGCTGTAATAATCTAAATAACCATTAGATTTAACTTGCTTACCACTTAAAACGTTTCCTGAAATAATACGAACATTTGCTTTCTTAGCAATTCCTTTATTATAAATAATTGGCGCTACTTCACTTCCAATTTTAGTAATAAAATATCTCGGCTTTTCTATAGAAGAACCTGCTAAAGCAACAATACGCTCTGCATTAAATTTACCTGTTAAAAGTAATTCACCAATAATCACTAAATCCTGAGCGGCAACCGTCCAGACTACTTCTCCTTTATTAACAGGATCTACTTTATTGATTAATGTTCCCACGTTTCCTGATGGATGTGGACCAGACACTTTGTGAAGTGTTATCCCAGACAAACCTGCTAATGGCGAATTAGATTTACTCCCAACTGACACATGTACTTTACCTTCGGTAAGTTTTCCTAATGCTGTAACTGCAGCTTGCAATTCCGCTTCTTTACCTTTTAAAGTAAAATCTAAATCAGCTGCCAATGGCGCACTAGCATAACCAGAAATAAAAATCGCCTTAGGCGTTTTATCTGGATTTGCAATTACATCATAAGGACGTTGCTTTACAAATGGCCAACAACCCGAAGCTAACAAATGGGCCTTAACCTCATCTGCTTTTGCTGCCTCTAAGTTAAACTTACCATAATCTTGATAAGTTTCTTCTTTGTCCGCTTGTAATTTAATTGCTAGAATCTTACGTTTCTCACCACGTGCAATTTCTATAATTTCGCCAGAAACTGGAGAAACAAACTTTACGTTTTCATTGGATTTATCGTAAAATACAGGTTCACCCGCTTTTACTTTCGATCCAACTTTAGAAATCAATTTTGGTATAACGCCATGGAAATCTTCAGGCCTTAAAGTATAAAAGTTACTCGAATCAGCCTTTTCCAAGGTTTTTTCAGCTTCACCCTTAAGTTTAATGTCTAGACCTTTTTTAATGCGAATGTCGTTTGACATATTTTATTTATATTGAAATTATTTGTCTAAAAATCGGGGCAAAAATACAAATTAATAATGCAGTTTTCATAATAAATACTTAGATTTTTTTTTACAAAAAACTTAATATTTTAGTTAGGCATTATAATTGTTTATATTTACAGAAAAACTACTGCTAAAATGCGATTAAATTATAATTCTTTTATCTTTTTTCTTCTTGCCCCTTTCTTTTGTATTTCTCAGGTAAATGAAATTAATCCTCCAGATTACATAAAAACCATAAATTTTAAAAGTAATACACCCGAGACCCAACTGCCTATTTTAAAACTTAATGAATATGTGGTACTTGAATTTGATGTTTTAAATGGAAATGAAGACGATTATTATTATAAAATAGACCATTACAATTACGACTGGACACCTTCCGTTTTAATGAAGTCGGAATTCATGGATGGCTTTGACAACCAACGCATTAGAACGTACGAGAATTCATTTAACACCTATCAAATCTACTCTCATTATCAGTTAACAATTCCTAACGAGCAAACAAGACGATTGAAAGTCTCAGGAAACTATATACTTAGCGTATATGACAGTTACGATAATTTGGTTTTTTCTAGAAAATTTATGATTTACGAAGAAGCTTCCACTGTTGGTGTAACTATAAAACGCTCTCGTGATGTTAGATTCATTGAGGAAAAACAACGGGTTGAAATTGTTGTATCCCCTAACAACACCCAATTAAACAACCCCGCACAAACTGTTAAGGCTGTTATTGTTCAAAATAATAATTTAAAAACTGCCTTACATAGCATAAAACCGCAATACACTATGGGCAATCAGCTAATTTACAGATACGATACAGAAACAAGTTTTATGGGTGGTAACGAATATTTATTTTTTGAGAATAAAGATGTTCGTGCAGCAAACACGGGTATTAGAGCAATTGACTTAAAAGAACTTTACCATAATTATCTGTTTACTAATGTAGAGCGAGCAAGCAAGCCGTATACCTATAACCCCGACATAAATGGCAACTATCTAATTACCGCCTTAGATGTGGACGATCCAAGTATAGAAGCCGATTATGTTTGGATTCATTTTTCATTAGTACCACAAGAATCCTTTAAAAATAAAAACATCCACGTTTATGGTAATTTTAATAATTATGTGATTGATGAAAGCACTAAACTGATTTATGACGATACTCACAACATTTTTAGAAACACAATGCTTTTAAAGCAAGGCTTTTATAACTATAAATTTGTAGTAGTTAATAAGGACGGTAGTTTAGATGAAGGTGCTATAAGTGGTAATTTTTACCAAACAGAAAACAACTACAAAGTAATTATTTACTACCGAGATTTAGGTGCGCGATACGATAAAATTATAGGTGTAGGAGAAGGAAGTTCGGTTAATATCTCGAACTAATTATGCGTTTCAACTAATATTTTGATGAAAGTCGTTAAAATTTTCATCCAACCCTTAAATATTTAGTATTTTAGCCCTAAAAGTAATATTAACTTAAATAAACCACCATGGTTCAACAAGTTACAAGCGGTATTAAAATTTCAGTAGAAACAACTTACGAAGGCTCATTTTATAAAAATTATAAAATACAATACGCCTTTGGATACACAGTTACAATTGAAAACCAGAGTAAAGACTCTGTTCAGCTTAATGCACGCCATTGGGAAATACTAGATGCTTTGAGTAACGTTGAAGTTGTTTCAGGCGAAGGTGTTGTGGGCAAAAAACCTGTTTTAAAACCTGGTGAATCTCACACCTACACTTCTGGCTGCTTATTAACATCACCTTTTGGTGCTATGCAAGGGCATTATAATATGATTAATTTTACAACTTCTAAAAATTTTCAAGTTACCATCCCTACATTTAAATTAAGTGCGCCTTTCGCGATTAATTAAGTCTAGTACTTCTACTTATTTTATCTTTTAGGACATCTTGAGATTAGATGCTATTTTCTGTTGTTTCTTGTCTTAAACACACCATAGAAATAAAAAAAACAGTGCATAATTACTTGCTTTTTTATGTGTCATCAAAACGAAACCTCATTTTTAATATTGATTTTCTTTCTGAAGTATTAAAGATTATCATTTAATACAAACACCCAAACCATTTACGGTCTCCCTCTGTATCACGCTCCTATTTAGCGGTCTTGTTCCCTTTGGATTTTGTCTAATTCAATAAGCATTAAAATACTCCACAAGCCCACTATTGAATCCCCAAGAACATCACATCCAAGAGGTAATACGCAATGTTATTTTATATCAATAACAATGAAACAAAAACTATTATTAATGCTCCAGATTAAATTCCATCAATTGATATATAAACCAACAATGAACCCGCAAAGAACACCAATTTTTGAAAACAAATTACTAGTTGCAACAGATAAAATAATCTATTTAATTTTAAAAAAATTCGATGTATTGAAATTGTATTTCTACAAAAAATAAGCAATAAAAAAAGCCTTCATACTCATCAAAAAAAGCGAAATAATTAAGCCATTTTTTCTTCGTTTTAAACCAAATTACACAACAAGTATTCTGTGAAAACACATCTTATTTTGCTAGAAATCCTAAAAATAAAAAAGACCATTCAGCGACTTTTCAAAAAGACTTTAGATGCTTCAACCAAACAAAATTAAAGTCGGAAATTTTATCTATCTTTAAACTTTACTAGGCAACAATTACTTTAAAGACACTGTGTTTTTATTCTTTTAAAAAACAACTCTTAAATTGCCTTTTTCATTAAAACCGACCCTGTTTTAAGGCAAAAAAACCATTATAAATAAAATCTATCAAAGGAATTTAAAAAATTATTATCCAGCATTTTAAACATCCTTATAGAAAGCGCTACTTCAATTTATTAAACGGACGAATAATTAGTCTCGCTGCTTTGTCAAAATTGATATAATTGTAGCACCAATTAAAGAAAACCACTACCCTATTACGAAATCCAACCAAGGCCATAAGGTGAACAAACATCCAAATAAACCAAGCAAAAAAGCCTCCAAATTTATAATGCTTTAAATCTACTACAGCCTTATTTCTACCCACTGTTGCCATAGATCCTTTATCAATATACTTGAATTTTTTAAGCGGTTTTCCTGCTATTAATTTGGGTAAGTTTTCACCCAAAAGTTGAGCCTGTTGTATGGCAGGTTGCGCTACCTGAGGATGCCCGTTTGGATACGCATCTGTAGACATCAAAGCAATATCTCCTAATGCAAAAATATTAGAATAGCCTTCCACTTGATTGTACTCATTTACTTTATACCTATTTGCTCTTTCCACCAAAACTTCTGCATTCAATCCTTTAACCAAATCACCGGTTACACCTGCTGCCCATATTAAGGTTTCAGACTCTAACTTCAGACTCAAATTAGTGGTCACCTTTTTACCATCATAATTTTTAACAAAAGTATTGCAATGCACAATCACACCTAACTTTGTTAAAAATCGTGCGGCTTTTTTGGAAGCCTCTTCACTCATTGTTGGCAATACCCGTGCACTTCCTTCCAACAAATAAATTTGCATATCGGATGCTATCAAGTCGCGGTAGTCTTTAGGTAAAATATGGTTTTTTAATTCGGCTATGGCACCCGCAAGTTCAACACCAGTTGGTCCTCCTCCCACAATAACAAAATTTAAAAGTGCCTTTCTTACAGTTTGATCTTCGGTTATGGCAGCCTGCTCAAAATTTTGCAAAATCAAACTTCTAATATTTAAAGCCTGAGGCACCTTTTTCATAGGCATGCTATGCTTCTCAATTTCCTTATTACCAAAATAATTCGTTTTAGTACCAGTTGCAATAACAAGGTAATCATAACTTATCACACCTATATCCGTATAAATTTCTTTAGCTTCAGCATCAATGGTGCGCACTTTAGTCATTCTAAAATAAGTGTTCTCATAGCGCTTTAAAATTTTCCGTAATGGGTACGCTATCGAATCTGGTTCCAAACCAGCCGAAGACACTTGGTATAATAAAGGTTGAAACGTATGGTAATTACGCTTATCAATTAGCACAACTTGCACTGGTTTTTTGCCTAATTTTTTTACTAAATTTATACCAGCGAAACCGCCTCCTATAATTACAATTCTGGGTAAGTTTGTTTGAGGAATATTCATAAAACACATAAAAAATTAAACCCGCAAAGTTAACCCATCAGTTTTTTTTTATTGCTTTTTAAAAAATTAATTTTAAAATCTGTAACATTTTTCAGAATTAGACAACTTATACCTACCAAACCAAAAAATTGAATAAAGAACTAGAACATAGTTTTGTTGAATTGCTAGAAACGCATCAAAACATCATCCATAAAGTGTGTCGGCTGTACACCAATAATCAGGATGCTCATAATGATTTGTTTCAAGAAATAACCATTCAACTTTGGAAGGCATATCCCAAATTTAGGGGCGATGCTAAGTTTAGCACTTGGATGTATCGGGTAGGATTAAATACTGCTATTACCCTGTACCGAAAATCGAAACGAAGCATTAATACCCAAGCGTACGAAGGTGTGGAGTTCAAAATAAAGGCTGAAGATTATGATGACACTGAAGAACAACAACTAAAAATACTATACCAAGCTGTACATCAATTAAACGACATAGAAAAAGCCCTTGTATTTCTATATTTAGAAGATAAAGATTATAAGGAAATAAGCGAAACTATAGGTATAAGCGAAGTGAATGCCCGAGTGAAAATGAACCGAATCAAAACCAAACTTAAAACCATTTTAAATCCGTAAGGTTATGGATGAATTAGAACTATTAAAAAAAGACTGGAAAAAAGATACCACTAAGTATCCGCAGTTAAGCTATAAAGAAATTTATGCCATGATTCATGCAAAATCATCAAACATTGTAAAATGGATATTTATTATTAGCATTTTGGAATTTGCTTTTTGGTTAATCATTTCAGTAGCATTCAAGGGCACCTCATTATCTAAAAAAATGAATGGTTTGGATATAGATCATATCCTCACACCTCTTACCGTTGTAAGTTATGCGGTACTCATTTATTTCTTTTATCAATTTTATAAAAACCACCAAAACATATCGGCAACCGATAACTCCAAAACACTTATAGAAAACATTTTAAAAACCCGACAAACCGTAAAACAGTATGTTATTTTCAATATTGCATTTCTTATTCTTGGAACATTTTTAGGAGTTATTTACGGATTTAAGCACGATACAAACCTAACAGCACAACTAAATTCGGCTTCCCTAAACGGTGGTGTTTTCGAAATATATGCGGGAATCATAATAGTAACCTTACTCGTATTAATAATAGCTGTTGGGCTTTTATTACTAATTTACTGGCTAACCTACGGCCTATTATTAAAACGCTTAAACCGTAATTACAACGAATTAAAAAAACTGGAAGTTTAAATTATTTAGGCATTACCCAAGGGTCGGGCTATCCGCTACAAGTCCTCGCTCGTACCTCGCTGTGGGCTTTCCGCTGCTATCCCTAATGCAAAAAAACAAGCACCGTAAAAGCTAAAGAAGCTTCAAATTCTCAATACACTTTCCCAACAACCTTAAGAACGATGAATTTCGGAAACTTTAACTCCTTTCAAACGAATTAAAATCAATTCAAATGACATCCAAAAGACCATCCATTTCAATCACCTCACCAACCTGCATAGTATCTAAATGAATATTTCCTACCCGAACTCGAACCAATCGCAAGGTTGGAAACCCGACTGCCGAAGTCATTTTCCGAACCTGCCTAAACTTACCTTCATTTAAAGTAATTGATATCCAAGAAGTAGGTCCATGCCTATCATCTCTAATTTTTTGTGAACGTGTTGGCAACTCAGGTATTTTTTCTAATTTAAACACCTTACATGGCTTCGTTTGGTACTTTTTCCCCGAAAAACCAATTTCAACACCTGCTTTTAACTGTTCAATAGCCTCTAAAGATATATCGCCATTTACTTGGGCATAATATTCTTTATCAACTTTTTTACTATTAACATAGTCGCTCAATTTTCCATCGGTAGTCAACAACAACAAACCCTCTGACTTTTCATCTAAACGACCAATGGGCATAATTCCCTCAGGAAACTCATGTAATAACCCTAAAAATTTTTTAGATTGTTGCTTACTATCGTTGCTAGCAAACTGACTTAAAAACCCATATGGTTTGTATATTATAAAATGCTGGTGTGTACTTAGCTGTTCGGTCATTTAATTAATTAACAACAGTGTAATAAATTTATAACGTTCAATCATTAGTTTCATCGGTTTCAGCGCTTTGGGTATTGTTTTAAATACATTTAATAAGAACCGCTGTCTTCGCCCGTAGAGAAGACAACCAAATGCTATAGAATACTTCGTTGTTATACCTTAAAATGATCGTTTAATTTATATTAAAGGAGTCTTTCAAAATTTTATAAACCAATTCTTTAGTAGGCTTCTCTCCATTCATTTTAGCTCTAACATCATCAAAAGTTACTTTAAAATTACAACCTTGTTTATATTCACTGCAACCATATGCGGTTTTACCTTTTAGAACTGTGCCTTTTTTACATTTTGGGCAGGTTAACTCATCCGATTTTGGCTCTACTTTTTTTGTACCTTTTTTAGCTTCAAATTTAAGTTTGAAATTATCATCCAATCGTAATAAACCCTCCGATTTATCCGAGCCAAATTTAAAATCTTTCAAATTTACAGTAGAGCCTTTTTGAAGTAACCGAATGTATTGCTTCTCAGAAATTTTTTTCTCGGCATAGGTAAATGGCAACACAAAATCGCAACCGACTTTGTAATTCCCACAGCCAAAAGCCGATTTCCCTTTTATAAGCGTTGCTTTTTTACATTTCGGGCATATCTCAGCCAAAATACCTGCAGCTTTCTTTTTCTCCGCTTTAGCTTCTCGTTTTTTTACAGTGGCAACATGCGAAATATTGGCGCGTGTTGTTTCACTTCGCACCTCATAAACCAAAGCGTCTACCATGCGTTTCATATTATTTATAAACGCGCCTGCAGTAAATTCACCTTTTTCAATATCTTTTAATTGCTTTTCCCAAGTTCCTGTTAGTTCAGCCGATTTCAACAAATCATTCTGAATCGTATCAATTAACTGAATACCCGTTTGGGTTGGTAACACCTGTTTTTTATTTCGAATAATGTATTTGCGCTTAAAAAGTGTTTCGATAATATTGGCTCGGGTTGATGGACGCCCAATACCATTTTCTTTCATTAAATCCCTTAATTCCTCATCTTCTACCTCTTTCCCAGCGGTTTCCATAGCTCGTAATAAAGAGGCCTCTGTAAACTGATTGGGTGGTTTGGTTTCTTTTTCTAAAAAAGAAGGTTCATGGGGCCCTTTTTCTCCTTTCACAAATGTTGGTAATAAATCGGGTTCTTTTTCTTTAGAATCTGGACTTTCAAAAACCACACGCCATCCTTTTTTCAATATTTCTTTTCCGGTGGTTTTAAACGATACTTCGGCTGCTTTTCCAATTACAGTAGTATTTGCCACATCACAATCATCATAAAAAACCGCAATAAAGCGTTTTACAATAATATCATACACCTGTTGCTGGTTGTACTGCAAGTTACTTTGCATCCCCGTTGGAATGATAGCATGGTGATCAGTAACTTTTTTATCGTTAAAAACTTTTGGCGATTTCTTTATCTTTTTTCCCAAAAGCGGAGCTGTTAACGCAGCATAATTGGTTAACTTTTGAAGTATACCGTTTACTTTTGGGTAAATATCATTTGGTAAAAAGGTGGTATCTACTCTTGGATAGGTAACTACCTTTTGTTCATATAGGGTTTGTGCTATTTTAAGAGTCTCCTCTGCCGAAAATCCAAACTTAGTATTACAATAGACTTGTAATCCCGTTAAATCAAACAGTTTTGGTGCATACTCATTAACTTTCTTTTTCTCAATAGACACTATTTCGAAATCGCTTTCTTTTACCTTATTGGCTAAAAGTTCGCCATCTTCCTTATTTAAAAAACGACCTTCCTCATAGCTAAAAAGTGTTTCACGATACATGGTTTGTAATTCCCAGTACGGTTGTGGTTTAAAGTTTTCTATTTCTTTAAAACGGTTTACAACCATTGCCAAGGTGGGTGTTTGCACACGACCAATAGATAAAACTTGTTTGTAACCACCATGTTTTACAGTGTACAATCGCGTAGCATTCATTCCTAATAACCAGTCGCCAATAGCTCTAGAAAATCCGGCATAGTATAAATTATCATAATTAGAAGCTGGTTTTAAATTTTCAAAACCTTCTTTAATGGCCTCGGTGGTTAGCGATGAAATCCATAGTCGTTTTACTTCACCTTTGTATTTCGCCTCATTCATGACCCAACGTTGAATAAGTTCTCCTTCCTGACCCGCATCCCCGCAATTAATAACAACCTCCGCTTTATCAAATAAACTTTTTACGATTTTAAATTGCTTTTGTATCCCCGAATTTGACACTACCTTGGTTTCAAACTTTTCAGGCAGCATGGGCAAATTGTTTAAATCCCAGCTTTTCCAATAGGGTTTATAATCGTTAGGCTCTTTTAGGGTACACAGATGCCCAAATGTGTAAGTTACAGCATAACCATTGCCTTCAAAATAGCCATCGCGCTTGGTATTGGCTCCTAAAACGGAGGCAATTTCGCGGGCAACACTTGGTTTTTCGGCAATACAAACTTTCACTTAATTCCTTTTTATTTGAAGGCGCAAATTAGGGATTTTGAAATGGTTTTTAAAAGGGAATTGTAAGTAGTTATTAACTATTAAAGTGAAGGTAAAACAAAATCATTCCAACTTAATTATACAACACTACCTTTTAATAGCCCCCGAAGTATCGCCCTCCATTAAACTTATTACGTTTTCTAGCGACACCATATTTACATCACCAGGAACAGTATGTTTAAGAGCGCATGCTGCCGAGGCAAAGTTTAAAGCTTGCAAATCGTCGTCATAATGCAATAGGCCATAAATAATACCAGCAGCAAAGGCATCGCCTGTTCCTACTCTATCAATTACATGACTAATATCCAGGTTTTTTGATTTTAGATATTTTTTACCGTTCCACATTTTGCCATGTATTTTTTGATGCGAAGCGCTTATTGATTTTCTTTTTTTACCAACCACTTTCTCAATATTAGGAAACTCATCCATAAGCAACTTAGCTGATTTCTTAAACTTACCACCTAATTCCCCTAGTCCAAACATTTCAAAAATACCTCTTGTACTACTTGTTACAATATCGGTATGTTTTACCAATTCAGGTATTATTTCTTGCTTGGTTTTTCCATATTTCCACATATTGTCTCGCGAATTAATATCACCTGAAACTTTCAAACCCATTTTTTTTGCAGTTCTTACGGCATCAAGACAACACATAGCGGCGCCTTCAGAAATGGCAGGAGTAATACCTGTCCAATGAAACCAATCGGCACCCTTAAGAACATGTTCCCAATTAACCATGGAGGGCTGAATTAAGGAAAAAGCCGAGCCTTCCCTTTCATAAATAACAACGCTAGACCTATAAGATGCCCCTTTTTCTAAAAAATACTTACCTAACATGTTGTCGCCATACACAATGTTTACGGTACTTAACCAATGTTTTCGTAAAAATTGGGTAGCAGCTTTTCCAAGGGCATTATCTGGAAAACGTGTCATATGTTCTGCTTTCATTCCAAGATAGGCACATGAAATGGCTACATTGGCTTCACCTCCTCCATACACCAAATCGAAAGAGGTTGCTTGCGAAAACATCGAATATCCTGGTGGCGATAAACGCATCATTACTTCTCCAAATGTGACTACTTTTTTAGGCATACTTTAATTTTTTATGATTAATAAAGTTAATGGTTTTCGTAAAACGTATAACTCACAATGATTTATCTAAAAATAGTGATTTTTTATTTAGCTCTTAAATTTGTTATTCATTGCCTAACTCGCAACAGGAAGGGAATGAGTAAAAAAACCAAATTAAAATTACTTTTCGGGATAGTTAAAACAATTTATGAATTAGAAATTCTGAATGCAAATCTTTCTCAAAGAAAAACCCGATTCTTATGGTGTAAACAAAAAAATAGCTGTTCATCAAAAATTTTGACAAACAGCTAATAATGAATTTTAATTTAACTCGCTTAAATTAAGTTACTTCCACTTAATTAATTGGTTAATTTTTAGGCAAACCATAGGTTTCTACCACGAAATCGATGTCTTTATCCCCACGACCACTTAAATTAACCAATATGGATTTTTGAGGTTGCTCTTGTGCTACTTTAATAGCATAAGCCACAGCATGGGCACTTTCCAGGGCTGGAATAATACCTTCCAATCGGCTTAATTCATAAAAGGCATCAATGGTTTCTTGGTCATTAACGCTATCGTAATTAACCTTACCCATATCTTTTAGCATACTATGCTCTGGACCAACACCAGGGTAATCTAATCCGCTCGCTACGGAATGCACTGGTGCAGGCTCTCCTTTTTCGTCTTGTAATGTGTAACATTTAAAACCATGGATAATTCCTGGAGTGCCAAACTTCATTGTAGATGCGTGGTCTCCAATTTTATCAGAACGACCGCCTGGTTCAACCCCGTGAAGCTGACAATCTTCATCATCAATAAATGCTGAGAATATACCCATTGCATTACTTCCTCCGCCTACACAAGCAATAACGTTATCAGGATTTTCACCTGTCATTTCAAAAAACTGTTCGCGTGCTTCAATACCTACAACACGTTGAAAATCGCGAACCATCATAGGAAATGGATGTGGTCCTACCACCGAGCCGATACAATAAATGGTATTTTCAGGATCTTTAAGATAGGATTCAAAAGCAGAATCGACTGCCTCTTTTAAAGTTTTTAAACCATGGGAAACAGGAACAACCGTTGCTCCTAATATTTGCATGCGCACTACATTTGGGCGTTCTTTAGCCATATCAACTTCACCCATGTGGATTTCGCATTCTAAACCAAAATAAGCCGCTGCGGTTGCTAATGCCACGCCATGTTGGCCAGCACCCGTTTCTGCAATTAATTTTTTCTTACCAAGGTGTTTTGCCAAAAGCGCCTCACCCATACAATGGTTTAGTTTATGAGCTCCGGTATGGTTTAAATCTTCACGTTTTAAATAAATACGTCCGCCATATTTTTCGGATAAGCGTGCACAATAATATACTGGTGTTGGACGTCCTTGATAATGTTTACGAATACTTCGAAGTTCTTGAATAAAATTGTGCGACTTACTTATGGTGTGGTAGGCATCGGTAATTTTTTTCATTTCAAGTTCCAATACAGGTGGAATGAATGCACCACCATATCCTTCAAAGAACCCTTCCTTATTTGGATAGGTTTTAAAATAGTTTTTCATATGATACTTTTATGCTTTTTAATTAACACAGATAATCATCTTGCCTTTAACAAACTAAAATTGAACTCGTAATTGGGATCTGATTTCAACAGATTGTAGACATAATTCTGTATGAAACGAATGTATCGTTTTTTTCAAACATAATCAAGTATAAAATAGGAATGTGTGCCGCGATGTGAGTGCGTTAGGGATTGCAGCGGAAAGCCCACAGCTAAAATGCCTAAGCATTTTAGCGAGGACTTGTAGTGAAAAGCCCGACCCTTTTCGGGTAACGCCCCAATTGAAATTTAATTTTTTACAAATTTAATAATACCTAATGCATTAAGGATACGCATGATGAAATAAGTTGGATCGAACTCATGCCATCTTACACCGAAATTAGCTCGACCACCGTGCTTGTGGTGATTGTTGTGATATGCTTCCCCCATCATTAAAAAATCGAATGGCAATAAATTTTTAGACGTATCTTTTACTTTAAAATTTACGTAACCATAAATATGTGCATACCAATTAATGATAACACCATGAATAGGTGCCATTAATACGATGATTGGTAAAAACAACCATTGCCACCATGCTGTTGCAAATTGCAGAAAGAATAAAACATACAGCAGCGTCCAGATAATTCTTGAAATTCTGGAGCTCGCCATTCTATCAAAAGCCAACCATTGCGGTACGTTTTTAGTAAATTTTTCATCTACTGGAATCCGTTGCATATTGATATCTTGATACACATTTTTAGTACGCCACATCATTTTAAGTACATTTTCGTCAAATTTTGGTGAATGTGGGTCTTTTTCTGTATCGGCATAGGCATGGTGCATTCTGTGCATAACACCATAACCGTAAGCGCTCAAATAATTAGAACCTTGAAATAACCATGTTAATACGTAAGTAACCTTTTCTGCAGTTCTGGACATAGTGAATGTTTGATGTGCTGCATAGCGGTGAAGAAAAAAGGTTTGAAAAAACAAGCCTCCGTACCATAAGATTATTAATAGATATATAACTTCCATGTATTTTTTTAATTTAAGGCTGCGAAAGTAGTCAAAAAAGACTATTGCACACAATGAACTTAAGTTAAGAAATACGTTTTCGGATTCGGCTTAATGCCTGCGGCGTAACGCCAATGTAGGATGCGATGTATTTTAAAGGGATTTGCTTTATTATTTCCGGGCGCTCTTCAAACAGGTTGATATAGCGCTGTTCAGCCGTGTCGTTTAGCAGCGATTGTTCTCTTTTGGATTTGATTAAAAACAGTTTTTCTGTAGTATATCTACCTATTGTGTTGCCAATTTTAGTAGCGTTGTAAACATCTTGCAAATCGGCATAACTAATACTCCATAGTGTGGTATCCATTAAGGCTTCCAGCTGATATAATGTTGGCATCTGGGTTAAAAAGGAATCATAAGCACTTACAAACTCTCCTTGCAAGCAAAAACCAAATGTTATTTCCTTTTCTTCATCTTCCTTTGGAATGAACAAACGCACGCCACCTTCATCTATAAACGAAATATAGTTCTCTACTTCACCTACATTTAAAAAAATGCTCTTTTTTGAAAACTCGCGTTTAATGAGCCGCGATGAGAAATAATTCCAATCAGCATCATCAATATCTACTATACTCTCTAAATAACTGCGTAATTTATTCATGACTTACCCCGTTGAAATAAGAACCTCAAAATTACTCTTTTAAAAGGTGTTAAAAATTTTTACAGTAATTTTTAATTACGAACGTGGTTTAATAGGAGGTAGATCGAAGGCTTTAGCATCGTGTTCAAAATTGTTACGGTGCGAGCCATCACAAAACGGTTTGTTTGCAGAATGTCCGCAACGACAAATTCCTAATACTTGTCTGCCTTGTAAGCCATATACATTGCCTTGGCTGTCCACAATTTCAAAATCACCTTCTACTTTTACCGACCCGTTACTGTTTATGGTAAGTTTTGTTTTGCTCATAGTTATATTTTTAAACAAAGTTGGAAAATATTTTTTGATATTTGGGGAGTTGAGTGGTTTATTTACATTTGGTACAAAAAGAGTATGTTGTAATGATTTGAAAATGTGTATATAAATTAGGCGCTTTAGCAACGGTTACCCGTATTGGTAGTCGTTTTTAATTTTTCACATATAATTCATTGTTATTTATAAAACCAACTAAACCTTTATCTTTTTCTATAATTAATTCCTCAATAAGAGATTTATCATTTATATGTTTATTCAAAACAACTAAAAGAACATTGTTGAATTCATGATTATCTATAATTAATTCTTCTTTAGTGATTTGACTAAATCTCTCCAATATATTTTCTGGACTATTAATTATTTGATTTTCGCTGTATCGTGAAGCATTTACAGAATAATCAAGTTCTATGAATTCAGTTTCATCCTCTAAGCTAGACATACGAACTTGAGTTCTAAAGAATATTGAATCGTTTACCTTATATAGTTCTTCAAAATTGCTAAAACAATCGCAAGTCGGGTCTCCATAACCACCGCATCTTTCAATATAGTTTTCTGAATAATATCTATCAAAAAAAGAAAGCTTTATCGTATCCCCTTGATTATTAACGAATTCATAAAACTCCTTTTCATCTGGAAACATTGCATAACTCAGGATAGCATTATTTTTATCAAAACCTTTACATTCGACTTCTTCTACCTCGCAGCTAAATAATATTAGACAAGCTAAAAAACAAATTAATTTTTTCTTTTTTTTCATAATTACTATCAATGGTCTCATATAACCATCCGTTTCGATTTAAAAGTTAATAATTTTCGGCTAAGCACTGATGGTAGCAATTCCGAGTGGATTCGGGCGTAGTGGAACCTGTCGTAATTACGGTTATTCAATGTTAGCAATTTTATTCCGGTACTTAAACAAAATATAGTTTCCTTCATTTGATTCGCCTTGTGAAACTGATGTCCAACCATGTTTTTGGTAGAATTTTATTCCCAATTTATTTTTTTTCAAGCATTTTAATGTCATATCAGCATTTGCTCTCTCAATTACGCTATTCAATAATTGTGTTCCAATTCCTTTGCTTTGAAATTCATTGGATATATACAAATGATGAAGAAAGTTGTCCTTTACCCAAATTGAAG
>NZ_JBFHGK010000007.1:0-128753 GCF_041583155.1 Mariniflexile sp. | reverse complement strand
TTTTATTGATATACAACAGCCAAATCAAAATGGAATACGCAAGGTGCCTTCTAAAACTTAAACTTATTCTTAAATTGGATAACAAGAAAATTTAAAATACTGTGGGAAGGTGTAAATTAAATGTAAAAATAAGACATAAAAAAAAGCCTTATCTAATAAAAGATAAGGCTTTTGTACTGAGGACGGGACTTGAACCCGTACAGCCTAATGGCCATTGGATTTTAAGTCCAACGTGTCTACCAATTCCACCACCTCAGCAGCATTCGAGTGCTGTACACACATCGATTGGTATATTTTAAGAAAGTATCAGAGCGAAAGACGGGATTTGAACCCGCGACCCTCACCTTGGCAAGGTGATGCTCTACCCCTGAGCTACTTTCGCAGTTTTTAAATGAACGTGCAACATTGCTATTGCGGATGCAAATTTAGACTTTTTATAGAAACTACAAAGCCTTTTTTAAAAATAAATTAAATTTTTTTTACGCTCGCTTTTTCTTAACCAACATTCTCTTGATTTCATTCAATTTCATGAGCGCTTCTACAGGCGTAAGTGTATCAATATCAATATGTAATATTTCCTCTTTAATATTTTCCAATAATGGGTCGTCTAAATTAAAAAAACTGAGTTGCATATCATCAGTTAGCGTTTTCACCTTATCAGTGAGCTCTTCACTGGAATGTGACTTCTCTAATTTCTTTAAAATTGCATTAGCACGATGCAACACTTGTTGCGGCATTCCTGCCATTTTTGCCACGTGAATCCCAAAACTATGTGCACTTCCTCCTTCTACCAGCTTTCTTATAAAAAGCACGTTGTCTTTTAACTCTTTTACCGAAACATTGTAATTCTTTATGCGACCAAATGTTTCGGTCATTTCATTAAGTTCGTGATAATGGGTAGCGAATAATGTTTTTGGTTTCGCTGGATGCTCATGCAAATATTCACTTATAGCCCAGGCTATGGAAATTCCATCATAGGTACTTGTACCACGACCAATTTCATCTAATAAAACCAAACTTCTTTCTGATATATTATTTAAAATAGATGCTGTTTCATTCATCTCTACCATAAATGTTGATTCACCCATTGAAATATTATCACTTGCTCCTACTCTAGTAAATATTTTATCGACCAACCCTATTCTAGCTTCTTTAGCCGGAACAAAACTCCCTATTTGCGCTAACAATACAATTAAAGCAGTTTGACGCAGAATAGCAGATTTACCAGACATATTAGGTCCGGTAATCATAATGATTTGTTGATTTGTTCTATCTAAAAAAACATCATTGGCAATATAGGCTTCACCAATAGGCAATTGCTTCTCTATAACAGGATGACGGCCATCTTTAATTTCTAAATCGTGCGATTCATCTATAACTGGATACACATAATTATTATCGGTTGCCAATTGCGCAAACCCACATAAACAATCTAATTGCCCAATTAAATAGGCATTTTGCTGTACTGGTTTAATATATTGATTCATCCAAGTAACCAATTCCGAAAATAATTGCTGCTCAATAGCCATTATTTTATCTTCAGCACCCAGAATTTTGGTTTCGTATTCTTTTAATTCTTCCGTAATATAACGTTCGGCGCTCACCAAGGTTTGTTTTCGAATCCAACTTTCTGGCACTTTATCTTTATGCGTGTTACGCACTTCAATATAATACCCAAAAACGTTATTAGAATCTATTTTTAAAGAGGTAATGCCCGTACGCTCACTTTCACGCTGCAGCATTTTATCCAGATAATCTTTACCAGATTTGGATAAGCCACGTAACTCATCTAACTCTGCGGAATACCCAGGCGCAATTGTATGTCCTTTTAAGACATTTACAGGCGCATCTTCATTCAGCATTTCTTTAATTTTTGCTCGAAGAACATCGCAACTTTGTAATGTGTCTCCAATAATTTTTAAAGATTCATTATCGCAATTACTTGCCAACGATTTTATTGGAACGATGGCCTCTAATGAATTTTTAAGCTGAATAACTTCACGCGGATTCACTTTAGCCGTGGCTACTTTAGAAATTAAGCGTTCTAAATCGCCAATATGCTTAATATGATTTTGAATTTTTTGGAGGGTAGCATTTTCATTTTTTAAATAATGAACTACCTCATGTCGCTGTTTTATCTTATCGCTACTTTTTAACGGCAAAGCCAACCAACGTTTTAACAAGCGCCCACCCATAGGCGAAATAGTTCTATCAATTATATTTAAAAGCGTTACCGCATTATTATTGGTAGAATTGTAAAGCTCTAAATTTCTGATGGTGAATTTGTCCATCCAAACATAGGCTTCTTCTGCAATTCTTGAAATGGCGGTAATATGTTGCAATTTATTATGCTGCGTTTCACCCAAATAATGAAGGATAGAACCTGAGGCGATGATGCCTTCGTATAAATCTTCAATACCAAAGCCTTTTAATGTTTTTGTATTGAAGTGTTTTATAAGTGTTTCATAAGCATAATCGGTTTGATACACCCAATCTTCCATATAAAAGGTATGGAAATCTTTTCCGAAGGTTTCATTAAAAAGCGTACGCTTCTGTTTAGAAACCAATACTTCGCTTGGATTAAAATTTTGAAGTAACTTATCAATATATTCCGCATTTCCCTGGGACGTTAAAAATTCACCCGTAGAAATATCTAAAAATGAAATTCCGATATACTTCTTATCAAAATGCACCGAACATAAAAAGTTATTAGATTTAGATACTAGCACCTCATCATTAAGTGCTACTCCTGGTGTTACCAACTCGGTTACTCCACGCTTTACAATCGTCTTGGTTTGTTTAGGGTCTTCAAGCTGATCGCAAATAGCTACACGCTGTCCTGCTTTTACCAGCTTAGGCAAATAGGTGTTGACAGAATGGTGCGGAAAACCAGCAAGCTCAATTTCACTTTCACTGCCAGCACCACGCTTTGTTAGAGTAATGCCTAAAATACCAGCGGCTTTAACAGCATCTTCTCCAAAGGTTTCATAAAAATCGCCTACACGAAACAATAACAAAGCATCGGGATACTTTGCTTTTATAGCGTTGTACTGTTTCATTAAAGGAGTTTCTTTTTTGCTTTTAGATGCCAAAGGATTTTGTTTTTTAGTAAGTTTGCTAATGTAACTATTTTTCTATTTTCTTTGAAGTGGTTGCATTAGAAGTTATTTATAATTATTCACAAAACATTAAATAGACAATACAAAGCTAATATGCCTATAGTAATCTTTTAATTTGAACTAAAAACATAGAGATTACTTCGTGCCTTGAAATGACATATAAAAAAACATGCGCAAACTAAAAAACAACGAGTTAGACCGGTTAAGTATTGAAGACTTTAAGGAAGTAGACAAAACACCCTTAATCATTATTCTTGATAATATTAGAAGTTTAAACAATATAGGCTCTGTATTTAGGACTAGCGATGCGTTTTTAATTGAAAAAATTTACTTGTGTGGCATTACGGCAACACCACCACATAAGGACATTCATAAAACCGCCCTGGGTAGTACCGACACGGTAGCTTGGGAACATGTTGAAGACACACTTTCCTTAGTGAAAAGCTTAAAATCTGAAGGTGTTAAAGTTATCTCTATAGAACAAGCTGAAAAAGCCACGATGTTAAACCAGTTCACACCTGACCAAAAAACAAAATATGCTTTAGTATTTGGTAATGAAGTTAAGGGGGTTTCACAAAATGTAGTTTCTGCTAGCGATGTGGTTATAGAAATCCCTCAATATGGTACAAAACACTCCTTAAACATATCGGTGAGTTGTGGCATCGTGGTTTGGGATCTGTTTTCTAAATTAAACAACTAATATTTACCTATTCCCTGTTTCTTAAAAAATGCTTTACTTTTAGTAGTTAATATTAGTTTATTATTTCGTACTTCTTAAATTATTATTCATAACCACTTTTTCATCTACACGTAAACGATAATCTCTATTCCTACTATTATTTAAACCCTTAAATAATAATGAATGGCTCGTTTTTGAATACGTATTTGAGAAGTAAGGATTTGCATACCAATTTTCTAAATCCTTATTATAATTGTTTTTTTCCGAAAAAACGTGCTCACCAAAATTATTAAAAAGCACGTTTTTAAACTGAATTCTAGACAAATTAACATCATTAATGGCGATGTTTTCATTAAGGAGCAAAGCCTTTGCAAAACCCGATATTACACTACTTTCAATTTTAAAACTTGTATTTTCACCTACGTAAATGGATTCTCGTACCAATCCTGAATTAATAGCATAATTAAGATCATCGGTATCTGTTAAAAGTGTCATATTCGTGGCTACCACTTCCGTTCCGTCTTTAGAAAAATCAACACCCTCATTAATATAGGATGCTACACGAATACATTTTGAATCACCAAAAGCATAAGACACATAAGGAGATCGTAAGGCTAATGAATTATTTATTTGAGATTTTGTGCCATAATCAAAATTAAAATCGATGTTTTTTGCTCTGAAGGAAATCATTTTATCAAGATTAACTTCTCCGCCAATAACAGTAATTGAATTGCCTTCAGAATAACTTACCATTATATTGTTTATTGTAGTCTCCGCACCAACACCTGCTAAAAGCAATGCATTAGTCTCATTAGATTTTATAGCTTTTCCTCCAGCATATTCCACTCGTACATAAGACAAATAACCGGAATTTCTTTTAAGACTTTCACCACCATACTTTGTATGGTTATAATCATATGCCTCAATCTCCGGATATAGAGAAGCTGCAAAACTTTCACCTGATTTGTTAGTAAAACCGTCTCCAAGTATTACGATACCTCCCCAATCTCCTGCTTTTTTTACGCTCTTATTTGAGGTAAAAACGATAGGATCGGTAATAGTTCCTTCTGCTATAATACCTGCACCTTTGGTAATGGTAAGCGTTGCTTTAGATTCAAAATCGCCTTTTATAACAGTCCCTGGCTCTATACTAAGAATGGCATTATTGGTAACAAAAACATTTCCTACCAATAAGTAAGTATGCGCTTTATATAGTGTAATATCTTCTGTTATATTCCCGGCTATAATCTCTGTGTTTTCATTGTATTCTAACGTTTCTGGAGTAAACTCTGTCCATAATTCTAGCCAATTATCACTACCAACTAAACCTCGCTGTTGTTCCTGTTGTGCGATTACATTAGTTGAAAACACTACCAACAATATTAATATTTTTATAAAATTTTTCATCTTGATAAATTTTTAAACCGTTTTAAATTTCCTTCTTAGCTTTTTACTGAAAAACCTTCCAAAAAGGCATTATCTACCAAATACATTTCCTTCGTATGTCTATTTTCAATTAATACCTTTATAACATTAAAATTTAATTTCTCTTTGGATATTCGGTAGTTTAAAATGGTTCTTTGTGTTATTAATTGACCTTTACTAAAACCATTGGTTGAAACATTTAACACAAAATATCTGCCTATTTCTAAAAACTCACCAGTTATATTTTCTGGAGCTACACTATTTTGAAGCACGTAACCCATTTTATCATTTGGTTTTTCTACTGCTATCATTTTATCCGTATGGCTTAGTTTACTCCTTAAAACAGCAACCTCAGGATAAATTGGAGGTTCTGGATATGAATTGGATTTTAATCTTGATAAAACATTAGTTAAATGCAGCTTCATATTCTCAGGATTTAACTTAAGAATTAAAAAACCCGCCTCCATCTTTTTATTTATGTAATCATCTGAGTACAAAAGGACATCAATATGTTGTTTTAATGCAAGAATTTGCGCTTCCTTCAACAAGATTAATTTGTTTCCAAAAGACTCACTAGAGGTGATAAATGTTGATATCTTACTTTTAATAATTTCAATATCATTAAATTTATCTATTGCTTTAGAATATGCTACGGATTTAAAAGTACTATCAATTAATAGACTATCTAACTCACATTTTAATTTCGCATACTTTGGATTTAAAGTTCTTTCCGATTCCGGTAACAATACGCTATAAATCTCGGAAGGGGTGTGGCCTTTTAACGTTAGCTTTCTTGTATTAAGTCTGTTAAATTCAAGATTCTTTTCCTGAGCAGGCAAACTACAAACTATTAAGCATGTAATAACTGGTATTAAGAAGAAAGGTTTCATAAGTCATAAATTAAGTTTTGTCGGTAAATGAGGGGTTTAACAAAAGTATTACTACAAATTCGCAGCTTCAAAAAAAGTCGCCATAATACAGATTTATTTGATTATGAGACTCTAAATAAGCAGTTTATTAAACAATAAGAAAGCGAAACTATATGTAATGATTTATGGAAATCCTAAAACGACATGATTTTTAACATTGAATTCAAAAGGGTGCAACAAAAAGGAGGAATCGCGAGTGATGCAGTTAAAGAAATACCGCAATGTGGCAGCAAACATTCCTTGAATATTTCTTTAAGCTACGGAGTGCTGATTTGGGATAAATTCAGTAAATTGAAATCAAATAATTCATCATGAAATTAAAACTTGTTTTTTTACTTATTATAATAGCACATTCATTTATAACTATAAGTGCCCAAGACATCCCTATTGAATTTCTTGAAATGGATATAAAAACAAATCAACCGGAACTGAGCAAGTCTATTTTAATTAATGAAATCCCTGGTGTTACCACAGAGCACATGGCCATTACTAATGGAATACCTAAAAAAGTAACCATCGATAAAACCCACAAAACTATATATTTGTTTATTAAAGGTTATGGTAAACTAATATCTGGTAGCAAAACATACAATATTGTTCCTGAAACTATTATGCTACCCAATAATATTACTGACATTACCTTTAAACCTATTGAAAACGATACGCTTCATTACCTTAAAATATCAGTATTTCAAACTGAATTGGATAATGAGGACATTAAAACATTTCCAAAAGAAAATGTAGACAATATCTATTTTAAACAATTTACAGAATGCGAATCGTATACCGAACCAATTAAAAGCCCACAAACAACCAGCCGAACTATTTTACCAAACAAATACATTCCGAGAGTGGCTATGGGCACCGTGAAAACCATTGGTCCAGATAAAGTTGGAGCTCATGAACACGGCATGTTGGAACAATTATTTTTGGGATTAGCTAACAACCAAACTATTGTTTATGCAGATGCCGCCATGGTGGATTTTCCCGAGTATTCGTTACTTCATATCCCAAGAGGATCCAGTCATTCCGTAAGTGTAAATGCTAACAATGAAATGTATTATGTTTGGATGGATTTCTTTGTGGATAAAGCTGGGGAAGAATGGCTAAAAACGCATAACACCTCTAAGGATAATAACTAATTTTAATTAGGAAAAAGTTAATTAGCCTGATTTCTTCTTAAATGTAACTTATGTTACTCCAAAAATAATAGTTAAATTGGATATTTGATTTTAATGGCAAATAATATGAAATTAACACACCTATTAGGATTATCACTTCTTATAATTAGTTGTAACAACAAAAAAAAAGTTGACTATATTAATGTAGAGAACAGTAATGCTTTAAGCCAAACAATACATCCTGGAAAAAAATTACTTGAAACACACTGTTACCTTTGCCATAATCCTAGCGCACCAGAAAATGAAGGCAGAATAGCTCCTCCCATGGTAGCTATAAAATATCATTATATAAATGATAAAACTACCAAAGAGCAATTTATAAAAGAAATGGTATCCTTCACTACCAACCCAACAATTGAAACAGCAAAAATGTATGGAGCTGTAAAACAGTTTGGTCTTATGCCCAAACAACAATTCCCGGAAGGCGTAATTGAACAAATAGCAGATTATATGTTTGAATACCAAATTGAAGAACCAGATTGGTTTCAAAACCATATAAAAGGACAAGGGTTTGGAAACCGAAATAATAACGGCAAAACAACATTAAAAACGAATCAAACCAAAACAGTTGAAGCTATTGGTTTGGAATATGCATTATCTACTAAAGCTGTATTGGGTAAAAATTTGATGGGAACCATTCAGAAAAAAGGCACTCTTGAAGCTTTAAACTTCTGCAATATACAAGCCATTCCATTAACCGACAGCATGGCAATGAAACACAACGCCATTATAAAAAGAGTATCCGATAAAAACAGAAATCCTAAAAACAAGGCGAATACTGAAGAATTAAAATATATTGAACTATATAAAAAACAAGTAGCCGCTAACCAAGAAATTAAACCAACAATTATTGAAAACGGGACTAACATACAGTTTTATTATCCGATTACAACCAACACCATGTGCTTACAATGCCATGGCAATTCAGAACACATCGCACCTGAAATTCGTTCTAAAACCTTAAAGTTATATCCAAAAGATTTAGCTATTGGTTATTCAGAAAATGAGGTACGCGGTATATGGAGCATTCAATTTGAAAAAAAATAAAAAACCTTGGCCTACCAAAGATGCCATGAACCAAATTTATGAACGTAAACTTTGGGGTGGTAATGAATTTGATTTTTATTCAGGCTCTGGCTCGCATGCGCCCGAAATAATAAATCCTTACCTGGATTCTTTAATCACATTTTTTAAGTCCTTCACAAAACCTTTAGAGGTTTGCGACTTGGGCTGTGGCGATTTTAACATTGGAAAACAGCTTATAAAATACACAAAAAAGTATTATGCCATTGACATTGTTGAAAACCTAATTGAGAGAAATAAAAATTGTTATCAAGCAGATAATCTCGAATTTTTCTGTTTAGATATTTCGAAAGATGAGTTACCCTTGGCAAACTGTGCCATTTTACGTCAGGTTTTACAACATCTTTCCAATTCCGAAATACAAAATATTGTTAAAAAATTAGAAGGTTATGAATACATAATACTAACAGAGCATTTACCTGCAAGTAATTTCACGCCTAATATAGATATCATTTCCGGTCAAGGCATTCGAATTAAACACAACAGCGGGGTTAACTTACTGGAAGCTCCTTTCAACTTGAAAATAAGTGAAGAAAAAAAACTGAACGAACATGTCCTTGAAAACAATAAAGGCCGCATCGTCACAACCTTATATAAAGTCCTATAACATTCCAATGAATTCTTTTGACTCTTTCCATAAATTCAAATCTAAAACAAAAATATCTCGTATTAAATCAAAAAACATTTGTATTAATTTTACAAAAATGAAAACACTCCCAACAAAAAATACAGTTTTTATCTTTTTATTAGCCTTAATGCTAACCTCTTGTCAATCCCCTGGTTTTATATCTGGAAAAATAGAAGGTGTTAAAAACAAGGAAGTGAAAATTTACCTGATTCAGCCAGAAACTTTGCAAGAAGTTGGGGCTTCTTATTTTGGAAAAGTAATAGATTCTGCTATAATAAAACCTGATGGCAACTTTAAATTTGGAAATATTCCCTCTAGTGCAGAACCTGTATTGCTAGAAATAGCCATTCAACCAACTAAGCATTATCCAAATTATTTACAAACTGACAACCCAACAACCTCTAACTATATGCCTATTGTTTGGAAGTCAGGAGATGAATTAAAAATAAAAGCAAGATTAGATGACTTCCAAAAAAGTATTTCAATAGAAAACGCTTCGAGTACAAATTTAGAATTATTAAAATTAAGAGATATTAACCTAAAAGCATATCAAACATTTTTGGAGGGCAAGCATTGGGAGTTGGAAGATGGTAAACAATTATTAGAAAAAGAACATGCGCTTTTAAATTACCAAACCGAATTAATAAAATTTTCAGACAGTACACTGCACCTTCTTCCTGCATTAGTAGCATTAAGATGGGTAAGCCCTGTAAATAATTACGAACGCATACCTGAATATTTGGTTAGACAATGCCACAAATGGCAAAAAGAAAAACAAAATAACAACTGGGTAAATGAATTATGTGAACAAAGTGAACCTACTAAATTACCTGTTCTTGTTGGAGATTTATTTCCAGATCTTCAGCTCCCAACGATTACAAAGGACACAATTTCTATTAAAAACGAATTAGGCAGCAAGCTTACAATTATAGACTTATGGGCATCATGGTGCGGTCCGTGCAGAAAAGAAAACCGCGAAGTTTTAGCCCCGCTTTGGAATGAATATCATAAAAAAGGGTTACAGATTATAGCCTATGGCTTAGAAAGCGATGAAACTACTTGGAAAAAAGCAGTGGAACAAGATGGAGCCCACCTTTGGTTTCAAACTTCAGATTTATTGGGAGACGACACTCCGGTATTAAAGAAAATTAGAGTTCAAACAATCCCTGCCAACTTTATTCTTAATGACAATGGCATTGTTATAGCTAAAAATATTCACGGAAAAGATTTAATTGAATGGATAAAAAACTATATGTCAAATAATTAAAAACACCTACTTTTCTAGTGATATTATGTTGATACTCTACTATTACGGGTAAAAGAATAAAGTTAATCTTTACAAATCTGTCCTAATATCCATAAATAATCACTTCTGTTTTCTATAAAATCTCTATCTGAAATATCAATAATTTTCACATTAAAATCGGTTTGCGTTTTTAAAAACTCTAGGTAACCTGAATTTATTTTCTCTAAATAATGATTCTCAATATTTTGTTCGTAATCGCGCCCTCGCTTTTTTATGTTTTCCTGCAAACGTTGCGTGTTCTGATACAGATAGACGTATAAATCCGGTTTTCTCAATTCCTTATACATTAAATAGAAAAGTTTTCGATACAACTTAAATTCATCTTCTTGTAAGGTCACTTTAGAAAAAATGAGCGATTTAAAAACATCATAGTCACTCACCATGAAATCTTTAAACAAATCGAGTTGCGATAAATCATCACTAATTTGCTGGTATCTATCAGCTAGAAACGACATTTCCAAAGGAAAGGCATACCGTGCAGCATCGTGATAAAACTTAGGTAAAAAAGGATTGTCGGCAAAACGTTCTAAAATAAGTTTCGCATTAAAATCACGGGATAATTTAGTTGCTAAACTTGTTTTTCCCGCACCTATATTACCTTCAATCGCGATATAATTATATTTAGAAAAATCGAAATTCTCTATTGGATTTTTCAATAAAACCCCAATGGGTTTCAAAACGCTTTTATCTGCGCATTCTTGCAATAAATTTACAACCTGTTTATCCAATAGTGGGTGTTTTACTTGAGCAGCAATATCATTTAAGGGCAACAGCACAAACAAACGCTTTTGCATTTCAGGATGTGGCACTTGTAAAGATTTAGTATTTATAATGGCATCTTCCACAAAAACAATATCTAAATCTATTGTCCTTGCTTCGTATTTACTTGCATCGGTTCGAATGCGACCCAAAGTGTTCTCTATTTTTAATAACTCTTGAAGTAAAATTTCGGGCTCTAAATGACTTTCCAAAGTCAAACAGGCGTTTAAAAAATCATCGCTTTCAAAACCAAAAGCTGGCGATTTATACACCTTCGAAATACGAGTTACATTCCCTATTCTCACATGAATCAAATCGACAGCATCCTGCAAGTTTTTAAATTTATCTCCTTTATTACTACCTAATGCTATATAATATGTTATTGCTGGTATCACGTGTTAAGTCTATCGTTCTTTTACTGTAAAATGACATAATCATATACTTAATTCGTAATGTTTAGAATATCGAATTACAGATCTTTCATATGTGATGGCAAAATAACTAAAACAAATTTTATTCTTTTATATTTACCGAACGTATTTATTCACAATTGCAAATGACTTTAAAAGACAAACTTGCTGCGCAACAAATTTACATGCTTTTAGGGGCACTGTTTATAACTTCGTTAGTCGTTTCAAACCTAATATTTCAAAAATTTTTCTATTGGCATCCTCTGGATATTGAAATTTTTGGTTCTAAACTTTTTGTAATTTCGGTAGGCATACTACCTTATCCCATTACTTTTTTAATAACCGATTTAATAAGTGAGATTTATGGAAAAAAGCGCGCTAACCAAGTAGTTGTAGCTGGCATTTTTGCATCACTTTTCTCTGTTTTAATTGTTTATGTCGCAGATGTGGTGCCAGCAGTTAATTACTCTCCTATTAACGACGCCCTATTCACAGAGGTTTTTGGACGTACTATTTTGGCTGTTGCGGCAAGTATGCTGGCTTATTTATTCGCACAATTTATTGATATTCATATTTACCATTTCTGGAAACGTTTAACCAATGGCAAACATTTATGGCTACGTAATAATTTTTCAACATTTTTATCACAATTTGTAGATACCTTCTCGGTAGTGTTTTTACTTTGTTCCTTTGATGTTTTGCCTTGGAATATGTTTGCAGGTTTACTTACTAGTGGTTTTCTATTTAAAGTATTAATTGCTATTTGCGACACACCGTTTTTATATTTAGGCGTTTATTTGTTTAAAAAACGCTTTAAACTTAAAGATTATGAAGAGATTGCATTGCTTTAAATCTATAAATCTTTATTAAAGTTTCGCTTAAAACAAACCATTTCGCTATTTTTGTTGGTATATTTTATAAATCATTTTTAATGAAAAAAGCTCTAAAAATTTCAGGAATTTCCTTACTTATCATCGTAACTTTTTTTGTAACCTCTCCATATATTTTTCAATCTCAAATTAAAGAATTGGTAAAACGATTTATTAATGACAACCTAAATGCTCAAGTAGAATTTAGCGACGTTAGTTTAAGCTTTATAAAAAGTTTTCCAGAAGCTAATGTAAATATATACGATTTGGCTATTACAAATTTTAAACCTTTTGAAGGAGATACTTTGGTTAGTGCTAAAAAAATTGCCTTCACTATGTCGGTTAGAGAGCTTTTTAAAAATCCTGATGAAGCCCTAATTATAAATTCTATTACCATAAATGATGCGTTGGTAAATTTAAAAACCAACAGCTCTGGAAAATCTAATTACGACATTACTAAAGAAACCGAAAACGAGGAGATTGAAAAAAGTAGTTTTGCTTTCGATATTCAAGATTATCAAATTAAGAATGGGACGATAAATTATATAAGTGAAGAATCTAAAATTGCATTTATAATTTCAGAACTTAACCACAAAGGAAAAGGGATTTTTTCAGCAAATAAATCGGAATTAGACACCAACAGTGAAGCAAAAGTTAGCTTCACCCTAGATAGTACCAACTATTTAAACAACAACCCTATAAAATTAGATGCCTTAATTGGTTTAGATTTAGAAAATAGTAAATATACATTTAAAGAAAACAAAGGGATCATTAATCAATTACCTATTCAGTTTAACGGTTTTGTACAATTACTTGAAGCTGGCCAAGATGTTGATATTACTTTTGAAAACCCGGAGTCGTCATTCAAAAACTTCTTAGCGGTTATTCCAGAAACTTATTCAAAAAACATTGATAATGTTGAAACCACAGGCGATTTTAAAATAAAAGGTATCATTAAAGGTTTAGTTACCGACGAAACGATTCCTACTTTAGATATTAGTATT
Source organism: Mariniflexile sp. (assembly GCF_041583155.1). Lineage (GTDB taxonomy): Bacteria > Bacteroidota > Bacteroidia > Flavobacteriales > Flavobacteriaceae > Mariniflexile. The sequence goes on along the minus strand of NZ_JBFHGK010000007.1, from coordinate 115,361 downwards.
AAATCGAATAATGCCTCTTTTAAATATCCTGATTTACCTAAACGTGTTGAAAACATCGTTATTGATACCGAAATAAAAAACAAAACTGGAAAATTAAAAGACACTTATGTTGCTATAAATACTTTAGATTTTAAAATTGATGAGGATGTTTTTAAATCATCGGCCACAATTAAAAACATTATCGGAAATATGTTGATTAACGCCAATATTGATGGTGTTATAAATTTAGAAAACATTGCCAAAGTATATCCTGTAGATTTCAAAACACCATTAACAGGTATTTTAAAAGCAACAGTTAACACCTCTTTTGATATGGAAGCGGTTGAAAAAAATGCATATCAACGCATAAAAATTAGCGGTAATTCTAGTTTAACCAACTTTAATTATTCTGAAGGCTTTAAAAATCCATTAGCAATCTCTGAAGCAGCACTAACCTTTAACCCAGAAACTATTTCATTAAATACATTTAAAGCAACAACTGGCAAAAGTGATTTAAATGCTACAGGAACAATTAAGAATTTACTAGGGTTTATGTTTAGCAACAAAACGCTACAGGGCAATTTTAATTTGAATTCGAACACTTTTGCGGTAAACGATTTTATGACAGATGATGTTCCTGAAGAACCAAAAGCTGAAACAAACAAAAAGGCAACAACCACAACGAATGCAAAAACGGCATCTATAAAAATTCCAGCTTACTTAGATTGCACAATAAATGCGCAAGCTAACACCGTCATTTATGATAATTTACAACTTAAGAATGCCAAAGGAGCTTTAGTAATTAAAGACGAAGAAGTAAAACTGCAAAACTTTACTACCAATTTATTTGATGGCAAATTAGCACTATCTGGTGTTGTTTCAACAAAAAATGAAGTACCTACCTTTAATATGGATTTAGGCATTAACAGCTTTGATATCGCTAAATCATTCGAAGGCATGGAGTTATTTCAAAAATTAGCGCCCTTAGCTAAAGTTATTCAAGGAAAGCTAAATACAACTTTAAATCTAAATGGAAATCTTACCGAAGATTTCACACCTAATTTAAATAGTTTATCAGGTAATGCCCTAGCCGAAATTTTATCATCAACTGTAAACCCGGCTAATACAGAAATACTAAGTAAACTTGGAAATTCTTTAAATTTTATCGATTTCAAAAAAATAAATTTAAACGATTTAAAAACGAAATTCGAATTTAATAATGGAAAAGTAAGCGTAAAACCGTTTAAAATCAAATACCAAGATATCGATATTGAAATAGCAGGGTCACATGGTTTCGATCAAACTATGGGTTACAATGCCATATTTAATGTGCCCGCAAAATATTTAGGATCGGATATCACTAATTTAATTGCTAAAATTGATGATGCATCTGCAAAAAACATCACCATTCCTATTACAGCAAATATTACCGGTTCTTACACTAACCCATCTGTAAAAACAGATTTAACAAGTGGAGTAACTAACTTAACAAAACAATTGGTTGAAATACAAAAGCAAAAACTAATCAATCAAGGCAAAGACAAAGCAACAAATATGCTTAGTGATTTAATTGCAGGTAATAAGGCTAAAAAAGATTCTGCTTCCACAGCCCAAACCAATTCTGTAAAAGATGTACTTGGCAGTATTGTTAGTGGTAATAAAACAACTGCAACAGATTCTACTAAAACTACTACCACCACCAAAGATGCTGTTAAAAACGCACTTGGAGGTCTATTAAATAGTAAGAAAAAAGCGAAAGACACAGTAAAATAAGCTATTTTAAGCTGATTTATGCATTTTTTATAATAAAATGCAGTAATTATTAGGTTATCTCAATAAAAAAGTTAAGTTGTAGGTAGTGAAACCTATAACTTAATAACAATATATGAGGCAATTAAAAATTACAAAACAAGTTACCAACAGAGAATCTAAATCACTTGACAAGTATCTTCAAGATATTAGCAAAATTCAATTAATTACCGCAGACGAAGAAGTTGAATTAGCCCAAAAAATTCGAGAAGGAGACCAACAAGCTTTGGATAAACTAACAACGGCCAACTTACGTTTTGTAGTTTCGGTAGCAAAACAATATCAAAATCAAGGCTTAACCCTACCCGATTTAATAAATGAAGGTAATGCTGGTTTGGTAAAAGCAGCAAAACGTTTTGATGAAACTAGAGGTTTCAAGTTTATATCATACGCTGTTTGGTGGATTCGTCAAGCCATTTTACAAGCCTTAGCAGAACAATCTCGAATAGTTAGGTTACCTTTGAACAAAATTGGCTCCATCAATAAAATAAATAAAGCCTATTCATTTTTAGAACAAACTCATGAAAGACCACCAAGTCCGGAAGAGATTGCTAAAAACTTAGATCTTACGGTTAGCGACGTAAAACAATCTATGAAAATTTCTAGCAGACATATATCTATGGATGCTCCATTAAAAGAAGGCGAAAGCTCAACACTTTATGATGTTGTAAACGCTAATGAATCGCCAAGGCCAGATGTAAAATTAATGTCTGAGTCTTTAAACACAGAAGTGAACCGAGCATTGGATATGCTATCAGAAAAAGAAGCGGAGGTAATTCGTCAATATTACGGTATCAACACAAAGTATTCCATGAGTCTTGAGGAAATTGGAGAAGCCTTTGGATTAACACGCGAACGCGTTAGACAAATAAAAGAAAAAGGCATTCGAAGATTACGTCACACTTCAAAAAGCAAAGTATTAAAAACGTATTTAGGATAATCCTGAGTATTCAAATCAATAAATTCAAAAAGAAGTACATGTTAAAAATTATTATTAAAGATGGCGAAAATATAGAACGCGCCCTAAAAAGATATAAAAGAAAGCACCGAAATATTAAAGTGATGCAAAATTTAAGAGAGGCACAGTTTTTCACTAAGCCTTCTGTTAAACGACGCAGACAAGTGCAAAAAGCTGCTTATATCCAAAATTTGAGAGATCAAGAAGATATTTAGTAGATTTAAACATTATACAATAAGTCCCATTTGCATTAAAAAGCGAATGGGATTTTTATTTATGCAATAGAAATAGCCACTACTAACCCCTCATTAGCCCTAACATTAAAAACAGTATCATCTTCAAAAATAAGATACTGTCCTTTTATACCAGTTAATGTTCCCGTATAACTATGAGATTTAATTAGGTTTAAACTAGTGGGCTTTACAGGGTATTTTTCCACAGGAAAATTTAAATTCGTTTCTGTATTGCTTTCTATGAAATACTCTTTTGCTTCATCTGGGATATACTGCTTCAACCGTTCTCGCCATTCTACCAAATTTTCATCTACAATATCATTCTTTAGCATTGTTCGCCAATTGGTTTTATCTCCAACATGATCCTTCAAAGCCACCTCTGTAATACCTGCTAAATAACGGTTTGGTACCTCAACGATCTCAATAGCTTCATGAGCCCCTTGATCGATCCAACGCGTTGGCACCTGACTTTTTCTAGTAACACCTACTTTCACATTACTAGAATTTGCTAAATAAACAATGTGAGGTTGCAGTTGTACTTTCTTTTCATAAACTAAATCACGATCCTCTTTATCTAGATGTGCTGTGCTTAATTCTGGACGCATTATCCAATCTGCGGCCTGTGGAATTTCAAAAAAACAACTTTTACAAAAGCCCTGTCTGTAAATAGGTTTATCTAAACCACAATTCAAACATTGGTATTTAACAAATTGAATACTAATGGTTTTACCCAACAATTGATTCATATTTAAAAAGTCGTTTTCAAACACCAAATAGTATTCAATCGGACTCGAAAATTCAGTTTCCATTTTTGTTAAAACACCTTGGTAGGTCATAAAAAAAAGTATTATTTTTAAAAAAAATAAAGATAAAACAATTATGCCAATCCCTATAGTAAATTCCATTGCTTCTTGGTTCTTAAAAAAGCGTTTTCACCAAATTGAATTGTTTTTAAAATACCCAAACGAAGTACAAAACGAATTACTATTGGAACTTTTAGATATCGCTAAAGACACAAAAATTGGTAGAGAATACGATTTTGCTTCCATAAAAAGTTACAGAACATTTGCTGAACGTGTTCCCATCAAAAACTACGATGGTTGGCAGGAAGTTATTGAACGCTCCATGAAAGGCGAAAACAATTTATTTTGGCCTACACCTATTAGATGGTTTGCAAAATCTAGTGGAACTACGCGTGCTAAAAGTAAATTCATTCCCGTAAGTGAAGAATCACTTGAAGATTGCCATTACGCAGCCGGCAAAGATTTATTATGCATGTACCTAAATAACAATGAAGACTCCCAATTATTTACAGGCAAAAGCTTGCGATTAGGGGGAAGCAAAGAATTGTACAGAGAAAATGGAACTGTTTTCGGCGATTTATCAGCTATATTAATTGATAATATGCCTTTTTGGGCCGAATTTAGTAGTACTCCAAGCAATAGAGTATCCTTAATGAGTGATTGGGAACATAAAATGCAGGCTATTGTAAATGAGACCATGTATGAAAATGTTACCAGTCTGGCAGGCGTACCTTCCTGGATGCTGGTATTACTCAACAACGTGTTAGAAACAACAGGCAAACAGAACCTACATGATGTTTGGCCGAATTTAGAAGTCTATTTTCATGGAGGAGTAAGCTTCACGCCTTATATAGACCAATACAAAAAAATACTTCCTAAAAAGGATTTTAAATTTTACGAAATCTATAATGCCTCAGAAGGTTTTTTTGCTATTCAGGATAGAAATGACTCTAACGAATTATTATTAATGCTGGATTATGGCATCTTTTATGAATTCATCCCTATGGATATTTATGCTACCGAAGCCGAACAAGCCATTCCACTAAGTGAAGTAAAATTGAATAAAAATTATGCCGTTATTATTACAACCAATGCAGGACTATGGCGCTATAAAATTGGAGACACCGTTAAATTCACTTCGCTTAACCCTTACCGAATTAAAATTTCGGGCAGAACGAAACATTTTATAAATGTCTTTGGCGAAGAACTCATAATAGAAAATGCTGAAGAAGCATTAAAAAATGTCTGCATGCGTACTAAATCTGAAATTGTAGAGTACACTGCAGCTCCTATTTTTATGGAGGGTAAAGAAAAAGGCGCACACGAATGGTTAATTGAATTTAAAACGCCACCAAGGGACATCCATTATTTTAATGAATTATTTGACAATGCCTTAAAATCATTGAATTCAGATTACGAAGCAAAACGTTATAATAATATCACTCTTAACAAACCTAAAATAAATATAGCTCGTAAAAATCTATTTTATGATTGGTTAAAATTAAACAACAAATTAGGAGGGCAGCACAAAGTTCCACGACTTTCCAACACACGCTTGTATATGGATGATTTAATAACTCTCAACCAATACCAACCTAATCCCTAAACGCAAACTAATTTAACCGCCTAACAAACAATCAATTAACGAATAAACAAGTTATTGGTCTAAGAAATTTTCAAAAAAGGGGACTTCAGTAATATATTTAGAATCTAATTAATTCTTAATCCCTCTTAAATGAAAACTTCCCTCTCAATTTTCATTTGCCTTTTTTGGTGTACCTTATTTTCTCAAGGACCTATAAATATGTTGGCATCTAGAAATGTTACTAATGACAAGCCAATTTCAAAATCGGAAGCCATTGGTGCTAATGGTTTTAATTTCGAACTATTAGATGCCGGGATTAACAGTAAATACTCGGAATTTGGCTCTGGTTTCTTTAGAAACAAACTTATAATGGTATCATCAAAAAAATTAGGTGCACTAGCTAAAATCGATCCAAACACCAATGAAGCTTATAAAGATTTATTTTGTTTAGATATCTCCTCAAATGGTCAATTAAGCTTGCCACTGCTTTTTTCTAGAATTTTAAACACGAATGACAGTGAGGATTTACTTGCATTTTCACCAGATCAACATACCGTATATTTTACCAGAAGCAGTAGCAACAACTCACTGGAATACAAACTTTATAAAGCACATTTAGAACCGGACTCACATGGGAACTGGATTAATCAGGAACTCATACACTTTAACAAAGATGGAATTTCCATTGAAACACCGTTCGTAAGCCCAGATGGTAACAAACTCTATTTTTCGTCGAACATGGAAGGTTCTATTGGAGGATTTGACATTTTTGTTTCCGAAATAAATGCTGATGGTAGTTTAAGTGACCCTATAAACTTAGGTAATACGATTAATACACCACTCAATGAAAAATACCCATCACTATCTAGAGACGGTAAGTATCTCTATTTTTCTTCTGAAGGTCACGAAAATATTGGTGGTTATGATTTATTTGTTAGTAAAATTTTGTCCAACAGCTATAAAACCCCTAGAAACATGGGGAACACCATCAACTCAAGTTATGATGAAGTAGCTTACTTTTTAGCGAATAAAAAAGATGGCTATGTCTCATCAAACAGACAAAATGGAAAAGGCAGTTTTGATATTTATACAGCTACAAACGAAGAAATCACCCAAACGATTAAGGGCATAGTTTTAGATTCAGAAACTAATATAAAACTACCTAATACCATCGTGATTTTAAAAGACGAAGAAGGTCTGGAAATTACAAGAACACGTAGCAAAGAAGATGCTACTTACAAATTTGATGTTGTTCCTTTTGAATCCTACCAAATTTCCACGGAAAAGGATGGCTTTAAACAAGGTTACTTTGAATTTTTTGCGGATAGAAATTACAACACCACTTATATTAAAAATCTAACACTTACAACAACCGAACCTGTAATTGCTAAAGTAGAAGAAGAACTTAGAATAATTATTGAAAATATTTATTTCGATTTTGCAAAATACAGTGTTAAAGAAGAATCACATATTTCCCTAAATAAAATCATCAAGGTACTTGAAGAAAACCCAGATATGAAGTTAGCTATTAATGCTCACACGGATAATGTAGGTAAGGAATCTTATAATTTAAATTTATCAAATAAACGTGCGGCATCGGCAGTTACCTATTTAATTAATAATGGTATTAGTAAAGACCGATTAACATCGAAAGGATTTGGAGAGTCCAAACCTTTAATTGATTGCAAAACCAATTGTAGTGAGGAGGATTTACAAACCAACCGCCGTGTTGAATTTGTAATAATCGACTAAATACATGCATTGAAAGTGTTTGAACGAATATTTCATCTTATCGTCTAAAAGGCAATCTTAAAATATGGTGAGGGTAAAAATTAATTTATTTTTAACAAAGTAATATCAATAGAATGAATAAATCCTCATAATGTCCTCTATTAATTAACATCCATAAAAACAAAAAATCACGCTAATTAGCGTGATTTTTTTTATGATTAAACTGTATGTTTTAAATATTAAGATACCGCTTTAAGTTTTTTCAAAGTAGTTTTAACCAACTTATCTTCAACATACGATTTAGTAACGTTTAATTTTTTATCGTTATTACTAGGCATTTCAAACATTGCATCTGTTAGAATTTCTTCACAAAGTGAACGAAGCCCTCTTGCACCCAATTTATATTCAATGGCTTTATCTACAATATGATCTAAAGCTCCATCTGTAATGGTAAACTCGATATCATCCATAGAAAACAATTTTTGATATTGCTTAATAATCGCATTTTTAGGTTGCGTAAGTATCGCCCTTAAGGTTTTAGCATCTAACGGGTCCATGTAAGTAAGTACCGGTAATCTTCCAATAATCTCAGGAATTAAACCAAAATCCTTTAAATCTTTTGGAATAATGTATTGCAGCAAATTATCTTGATCTACAACATCTTCTGATTTTGAAGCACTATAACCAACTGCTTGCATATTCAAACGTTTTGAAATATGACGTTCAATACCATCAAAAGCTCCACCCGCAATGAATAATATATTTTCAGTATTAACTTCAATAAATTTTTGATCTGGATGTTTACGCCCGCCTTTTGGTGGCACATTTACAACGGTACCCTCTAAAAGTTTCAAAAGCGCTTGTTGTACCCCTTCACCAGAAACATCTCTAGTTATAGATGGGTTATCACTTTTACGAGCAATTTTATCAATTTCATCAATAAAAACAATGCCTTTTTCTGCTTTTTCTAAATTATAGTCGGCCGCTTGTAATAGTCTGGTTAAAATACTTTCTACATCTTCACCAACGTAACCTGCTTCGGTTAAAACTGTTGCATCTACAATCGCTAAAGGCACATTAAGCATTTTTGCTATGGTTTTTGCTACTAAGGTTTTTCCTGTTCCTGTTTGGCCCACCATAATGATATTGCTCTTTTGAATTTCAATATCATCTTTTGTTACTGGTTGTAACAATCTTTTATAATGATTATACACTGCTACGGACATCACTTTTTTAGTCATGTTTTGCCCTATAATATACTCATCTAAAAAAGCTTTAATTTGTTGTGGTTTACGCAGCTTTAGTTCAGTTGATAAATCAGTACTATCATTTTGTTTTGATTCTTCTAATACTATACCATGAGCTTGCTCTATACATCTATCACAGATATGAGCATCTAATCCTGCTATCAATAAATTCGTTTCTGGTTTTTTACGACCACAAAACGAACATTCCAATTCTTCTTTTGCCATTAATTTTTATGTTTTTAGGGAATTGATAATCATAACCCCTTCAATAACAATTCTTTAAAATTACGAATTTTTTATTTAATTACGTGCTAAAATTTCATCAATCATACCGTATTCTTTAGCCTTATCAGCTTTCATCCAGTAATCTCTATCACTATCCGCGTAAACTTTGTCGTAATCTTGTCCAGAATGTTTACTTATAATTTTATATAATTCTTCTTTCAAAATTAAAATTTCACGTGCTGTAATTTCAATATCACTAGCCTGACCTTGCGCTCCACCTAATGGTTGATGAATCATTACTCGAGAATGCGTTAAACCACTACGTTTTCCTTTAGCACCTGCGCAAAGTAACACTGCTCCCATAGAGGCAGCCATACCTGTACAAATAGTTGCTACGTCTGGCTTAATAAACTGCATCGTATCATAAATTCCTAAACCTGCATATACGCTTCCTCCTGGGGAATTAATATAAATTTGAATGTCTTTATTAGCATCGGTGCTTTCTAAAAACAGTAACTGTGCTTGAATAATATTAGCTACCTGATCATTAATGGCTGTGCCCATAAAAATGATTCGATCCATCATTAAACGCGAAAACACATCAAAAATAGCGATATTCATTTGGCGCTCTTCAATAATGTTTGGGGTTAAACTTGTTGGATACATGCTACTAATAATTTTATTGTAGTATGTGCTGCTTATTCCTTGATCTTTTATCGCGAATTTTTCAAATTCTTTTGCGTAATCCATAATTATTACTTGTTGTTGTTTTATGTTAAATTCTTAATATCCAATTGAGTGATTTCATAAAAGTTGATTTAAAAATCAATTTTCTTTTTGAAGCTAAATGTACTCAACAAATTAGGCGCTACAATTCTTGAATTATAGCGCCTAAATATAATGAATTATTCTTTAAGGACACCTGATTATTTATGTCCATAAACTTCTTTAACAAAGTTTTCGTAGCTTAATTCTTTTACTTCAATGTTAGCTTTTTCTTTGTAAAGGGATAATAATTTTTGACTTACCAATTGCTCAGAAATACGACGTGCTTCTTCTTGATTTGATAAAATACGGGCCGCAATACTATCTAATTCTTCGTCAGAAGGATTCAACTGACCAAATTGTGCCATTTGTGCTTTTATCATTTCTCTTGAATGATTTTTAATATCATCCATTGTAATTTGAATGTTATTATCTGTAATTAACTTTCCTTCAATTAATTGATAGCGCAAACTTTTTTCGGATTTTTCGTATTCATCTTTAGCTTGTTCGCTATCTAATGGTTGTTCGCCGGCTGTTTGCATCCATTTTTGTAAAAATTCAGCAGGTAAATCGAACTTAGTATTTTCAACTAAATATTCCGTTACATCATTTAAGAATTTTTGATCTGCTTGTTGTGCAAATTGTTTTTCAGCATCTTCTTTAATCTTTTCTTTTAACTCAGTAACTGAAGAGACAGCACCTTTACCAAATAATTTATCAAATAATTCTTGGTCTAAATCTGCTAATTCGCGTGCGTTAATTTCTGAAATTGTAAAAGTAACCTCAATATCCAAGCCATGGATATCATCGTGAGGTAATTTTAAAGCGTGCATTAATTCGTGCTCATCGTCATACAACCCTTTTGTTTGTAATGTAATAACATCGCCGGCTTTAGCTCCTAAAAACAAGTTTCTTGTAGCTTCCTCTTTAAATTTATCTAAGGTTAAAGTTACTTTGTTTTCAATTTCACGTTCTTCATTTTTAAAAACACCAGATATTTCGCTATCTTTTTCTACTTCAGTTTGCGAAATTAATTTCCCATATTGTTTTTGAATGCGCTCAATTTGCTCATCAATCATTTTATCATCGGCAACAATATTGTATTGTATGATAGGTTCTTTTCCTTTCAAAGAAACTTCAAATTCTGGAGCTAAACCTAATTCAAATTCAAACGACAGTGTATCAGCATCCCAGTTAATTCCATCTTGTGGTTTTGGTAATGGTTGCCCTAAAACATCTAATTTTTCTTCGGTAAGATATTTGTTTAATGCGTCTTGTAATAGCTTATTAACTTCATCAACCAAAACGGCTTTCCCATATTGTTTTTTCACCATTCCCATCGGCACATGCCCCTTTCTAAAACCTGGAATGTTTGCTGTTTTTCGGTAATCTAATAAGATTTTCTCCACTTTATCGCTATAATCTTCTTTAGCGATATCTACTTTTACTACAGCATTTAATGCATCAACGTTTTCTCTTGTAATATTCATTTTAAATGATATAAAGCCTTTTTTAAGGCATTTAACAAATACTATTAATTTTCAGTCCCTAATTTTATTAACTAAAATCGGGTTGCAAAAATATAACATTTTTGCAACCCGACAAAGTTTTTAATCGCTTGATTTAAAGCGGTTTTTTATCTTCATTTAAAAGTGAATACATAATTGACTGCAGTACAGAAAGCAGTATACTAAATAGGATGGCTGTCCAGAGGCTACTTACCTCAAAACCATCAATCAACTTATCTACCAATAAAATAATTAATGCATTAATTACCAACAGAAACAAGCCAAAAGTAACTATGGTAATTGGCAATGTTAAAATTACCAATATCGGTTTTACCAATATATTTAGAATTGCTAAAACTAGGGCCACGATAATGGCATTTACATACACATCACCAGACAAAGTAACCCCTGGTAAAAAATATGCTAAAATAAATACAGCAAATGCCGTTAAAAGTAATCTTAGAATTACGCTCATAATGTCCTGTTTTTAATAAAAATACAAAATTAATAATTAAACAAACTGCATAACAGCATCAAAAAAGTCCTTCGGGTTTTCGGCATGCAACCAATGCCCGGCGTTAGAAATGGTAATTATTTCTGCTTTCGGGAAATGATTTAAAATAATACGCTCGTCGTCTGCCCCAATATACTCCGAACGGTCGCCACGCAAAAATAAAGTTTCCTTATCAAAAGTAGCCTGCGATGGCAAAGGCTCTCCTACTTCGGCAACCTCTTCTTTTAAAACTTCCAAATTCATACGTAATCCAAGTTTACCCTTTTCTACCCAATAAAGGTTTTTAAGTAAAAATTGTCGGGTACCAAAATCGGATATATACTTACTTAAAACCTCATCGGCCTCCCCTCTACTTTTAATTACATCAAAATTCAATGCACTTAAACCATCCAATATACCATCATGGTGTACAGGATAAAAACGCGGAGAAATATCTGCAATAATTAATTTTGAAACCATTTCAGGGTATTTTGCAGCAAACAACATAGCTGTTTTACCTCCCATGGAATGTCCTAGCAAAATAATATCTTGGAGTTTATGTTCCTCGCAGTAATGCTTTAAATCTTCCACCATATCCTCATAACTAAACGCATCACTATGGAAGCTTTGACCATGATTCCGCTGATCGAGCATATGAACCTGAAAATGTTCTTCACTAAATTGTACCCCAAGTGTTTTCCAGTTGTCACTCATTCCTAAAAAGCCATGAAGTATAACAAATGGCGCACCTTCTCCAATAATATTTGAATATAAAAGCATTATTAACTAACGAATTTTGATTAACGAAATTGAATTATTTAAGTTTATGAAGATACATTTGAATAACATTTTCTACTCCCAAATATAAACTTTCGGCAACAAGTGCATGCCCAATAGATACTTCTAATAAATTTGGAATATGTTCTTTAAAAAACTTAATGTTGTCCAGAGACAAATCATGACCTGCATTAACCCCTAAACCTAAACTATTTGCCAAATCAGCGCAAGCGGTATATGGTATTATCGCATCCTTATTTCCTAAACTAAATTGATGTGCAAACTCTTCAGTATACAATTCAATTCTATCGGTTCCTGTAGCCTTAGCGCCTTCAATTTGATTTAAAATGGGATCTACAAAAATAGATGTTCTAATTCCATTTTGTTGAAATTCTTTTATCACATCTACCAAAAAATCTTTATGTTTCAAAGTATCCCATCCAGCATTACTTGTAATAGCATCTTCTGCATCCGGAACCAACGTTACTTGAGTTGGTTTCACTTGCAAAACCAAATCTAGAAAGGATTTTACTGGATTTCCTTCAATATTGTATTCTGTATAAACTACTGGTTTTAGGTCGTGTGCATCTTGGTAGCGTATGTGCCGTTCATCTGGCCTCGGATGTATAGTTACCCCTTCTGCACCAAATCGTTGTACATCTTTCGCAAACTGCACAACATTAGGCACATCACCGCCTCTAGAGTTCCTTAAAGTTGCTATCTTGTTAATATTTACACTTAACTTTGTCATGTATCACTATTTTAAAAAGCAAAAATACAAAGTAGAAAAGGCTTAAATGCTTTTTTTTTGATTAATTTGCAATCATATAATATAGAGTAATGAATTTATCTAAATACATTATAAACGACATAAAACCGCTAAACAGTAGCAGCAAAATTAGTGATTTGCAAGAGCTTTTTAGCCAGTTAACCTATTCGCATATTCCTATAAAAGATGACAACAACGTATATCTTGGGAGTTTTTCTGAAACTGATGTTCGCCTATTTGAAAGCAACAAAACAGTTGATGATTATAAATATGCTATAGAAGATTTTTTTATAAGAGACACTACCGTATGGTTAGATGTATTAGAAGCTTTTGCCAAAAAGTCAACTAATATCATGCCTGTTTTAAATAGTAAAAACGACTATTTAGGCTATTATGAACTAAGTGATGTTATTAATGTATTCAACGAATCGCCCTTTTTCTCAGACCCCGGAGGCATTTTAATTGTTGAAAAAGGAATTAACGATTATTCTTTTAGTGAAATTAGCCAAATAGTAGAATCTAACAACGGCAAACTTTTAGGCGCATTTATATCTAATATGGATATGGATTTAGTGCAAATAACCCTAAAAGTAGGAAACATAGGATTAAACGAAATTATACAAACCTTCCGCCGATATAGTTATAATATTATATCCGGACACGAAGAAGACGGTTATTTAGAAAGCCTAAAAGACCGGTCGGATTATTTAAGTAAATATTTAAGTATCTGATTTTTTGCACCATCCGTTGCTAACCGATGGTTACAAATAGAATGATTATATGGTTTTACCATGTGCTCTATTAAAAACAATAAAAATTAACACATGAAGGTTGCCGTTTTTGGACGATTTTATAATGAAACAACTACAACGTCGGTAGAGCGTTTATTTGACTACTTATTAAAAAAGAATGCTGACGCTTATATTGAAAGCGAATTTTTCAATCTGATAAAGAAAGAAGCTCCAAATTTTGACGATTACAAATCGTTTAAAACCTTTGATACACTTGATAAGTCCTTCGATTTTTTAGTTAGTGTGGGTGGCGATGGTACTATTTTACGTGCTATCATTTTTGTAAAAGACATGAACATTCCTATAATTGGAATTAACACCGGCCGATTAGGGTTTTTAGCTACCATCCAAGTAAATCAAATAGAAAAGGCCATTCAAAATATTATTGACGGGAAATACAAGATATCTGAACGCAGTTTACTTTCTGTTGAAACAACCCCAAACAACAAAGAAATTTCATCCCTGAATTTCGCATTAAATGAAATTGCTGTAAGCAGAAAAAACACAACTTCCATGATTACGGTTGAAACCCATTTAAACGGTGAATACTTAACATCGTACTGGAGTGATGGTTTAATTGTTTCAACTCCAACAGGCTCTACTGGTTATTCATTAAGTTGTGGCGGACCTGTTATTACTCCAGATACAAATAGTTTTGTACTGGCTCCCATTGCTCCTCATAATTTAAGTGCAAGGCCATTAATTATTCCGGATTCAACCGAAATTCAATTAAAAGTTGAAGGACGTGAAGAAAGCCATTTAATTTCATTAGATTCTAGAATTGCTACTCTAGAAAATGGCACGATCATAAAAATTAAAAAAGCCGATTTCAAAATTAAGATGATTGACCTCCTTGATGAGAGTTTTTTAGATACACTTCGCAAAAAACTACTTTGGGGAGAAGATAAGCGCAATTAAACAATAATTTAGCATAAATACTGTTTTTAAACTAATACTATTAGCTCAAATGGCATTAGGCTAATCTTATTTCTTATATTTGCAAACTTTTGAATATTTATGAGGCATTTAACCATCTTGATATTAAGCATTTTAACCATTCAATTTAGCCACTCTCAAATTAACGAATTAGGTGTATTTGTAGGTGGTAGTAATTTTATTGGAGATGTTGGCGCTACAGATTACATAGCTCCTGATAGTCCAGCTCTTGGAATTATGTACAAATGGAACAGAAGTAAAAGACACTCATGGCGTATTTCATTAATATATTCAGATTTAGAAGCATCCGATAATCAATCGGAAGACCCTAGAAGAATTCAAAGAGATTATAGTTTCGATTCCAATCTTCTGGAAATTTCAGCCGGTATGGAATTCACTTTTGTAGATTTCAATTTACATGCTGGCAGAAAAATTGCAACGCCATATCTTTACACAGGCCTAAGCGTGGCAAAACACGATAATCATTATTTCCTAAATGGTTTACAAACAAGTGAAAACACTTCTAGTTGGGCCTATGGAATTCCTATGGCTTTAGGATTTAAATCTAACTTTTTAGGAAACTTTATTTTAGGTATAGAAGTAGGTGCTCGTTATACCTTTTCAGATGAAATAGACGGCAGTATTCCAGACGATGTAAATCGGCAGCAATACCGCTTTGGAAATATAAATAATAACGACTGGTATGTGTTTTCGGGTATAACATTAACTTATACTTTTGGCGAAAACCCATGTTATTGTATCAATTAAAATGGATTTAAAAGAAACTGTTCTAACCAAAAACTTACCTAAGCATATTGCCATTATTATGGATGGTAATGGCCGTTGGGCTAAACAACAAGGCATGCTTCGGGCCTTTGGTCATGAAAACGGAACTAAATCGGTTAAACAAACCGTAGAAGCTTGTGCCGAACTTGGCGTAGAAAACTTAACGCTGTACGCCTTTTCAACTGAAAACTGGAATAGACCAAAACTTGAGGTAGAAACTTTAATGAAACTTTTGGTGTCTTCATTAAAAAAAGAAATAAGTACACTTCAAAAAAACAACATAAAACTAGCTGCCATTGGCAACCTAAACAGCTTACCTAAAAAGGTTTACAAGGAACTCATAGAAGTTATAGAACAAACCAAAGGAAACACCAGGATGACATTAACCTTAGCTTTAAGCTATGGATCGCGAGAAGAATTGCTAAATACTGTTAAAGAGATTAGCTTGAAAGTTAAAAATAATATAATTTCGCTGGAAAAAATTGATGAATCAATTATTAATGAGCATCTTTACACGCACAATTTACCAGACGTAGATTTGCTTATTAGAACCAGTGGAGAGCAACGTGTAAGCAACTTTTTACTTTGGCAAATCGCATATGCCGAACTGTATTTTACCAGTGTATTATGGCCGGATTTTACAAAGCAGCATCTGTATGAGGCTATTATAGAATATCAAAAAAGAGAACGACGATTTGGGAAAACAAGTGAACAACTTAGCTAATAATTTACTTTTGACAACATTTTTTAAACACTGCACAGTATTATTTATTTTTACTCTCAGCATTACGATTCAATCACAAAATTTACCAACTGGCGACGGTAAAAAATACACATTAGGAGAGGTAACAGTACAAGGAAACACCTCTTTCAGTGAGCAAACAATCATCACCTATTCTGGCTTAAGCAAAGGAAAAGAAATCACCATACCTGGTGAAGATATTGGAAATGCAATTAAAAAACTTTGGAATTCAAAATTATTTAACGACATAGAAGTCTATGTTACTAGTATTGAAGGGAATGTAGCATCCTTAGAAATTAGGCTATCCGATTTACCCCAACTTAACGAATTAAAAGTAAATGGCGTTAAAAAAGGTAAGATAGAAGGAATTATCAAGGATAACAAATTAAACAAAGGCGTTAAAGTAACAGAGAACCTTGTTACTACCACTAAAAATTTCTTAACAACTAAATACAAGAAAGAAGGTTTTTACAACACCAAAATACATATTAACACCATTGAAGTAAAAGACTCTACACCAACTGCTAGAGTTAATATGGTTTTAAATATAGACAAAGGTGAAAAAGTAAAAATAAAAGACATAGACTTTGTAGGAAACGATGTTTTAAGCGACAAAATTCTTGCAAAAAGTATGAAAAGCACTAAAAAGATTAACCGTCTAAGAATTTTAAAACGCTCAAAATTTGTTGATTCTGCCTACCAAGCCGATTTAGGTAAAGTGATTGATAAATACAAAGAAAATGGTTATAGAGACGCACGAATTGTATCAGACAGCTTAATCGTTAACGACGATAAAAAAACAATCTCTCTTCGAATTGAAGTTTTAGAAGGAGAAAAATACAGCTTTGGAGATATTGCTTTCATTGGAAACACCGTTTATACCAACCAGCAATTAAGCCGTATGATTCGTATTAATAAAGGAGACACATACAACGGCGTTTTGTTACAAAAACGTATTGCAGACAATTCAAAACCAGACGGAGACGATATAACGAACCTTTACCAAAACAATGGCTATTTGTTTTCAAGTATTAACCCAGTAGAAGTTGGTGCAGCTAACAACGTTATTGATATGGAAATTAGAATCTCGGAAGGGAAGCCTGCCTATTTTAATAGCGTAACAGTAGTTGGAAACGATAAAACAAACGATCACGTTATCTACCGTGAGATAAGAACAAGACCAGGGCAACTTTATAGCAAAGCCAATGTAGTTCGTACAGTTAGAGAGCTTGGGCAATTAGGTTTCTTTGACGCTCAGGAAATATCACCTAACTTTAATAATCCAAACCCAAATGAAGGTACTATTGACATGGAATACTCCGTTAAAGAAACGGGATCTAGTCAAATAGAATTACAAGGTGGTTATGGTGGTGGTGGCTTCATTGGTACCTTAGGTTTATCTTTCAACAACTTTTCTATTAAAGACATCTTCAAAAAAGACGCCTACAAACCAATACCTATGGGTGACGGGCAAAAACTAGCATTGCGTTTACAAGCTAGCCGTTTTTACCAAACATATAGTTTCTCTTTTTCTGAACCATGGTTGGGAGGAAAACGTCCTGTACAATTTTCAACATCTTTATCTCATACAAAACAATTTTTGTATGATTACACAACTGGAAATGCCGATAAATCGAGAAGTTTCAATATAACAGGTATTACTTTTGGTTTAGCAAAACGGTTATCAGTTCCCGATGATTTCTTCGTATTATCACAAGCTATCGGTTACCAACGTTACGATTTAAACAATTATAATACCGGATTATTCACCTTTGGTGATGGTTATGCAAACAATTTATCATACACAGTTGGTTTAAGTAGAAATAACACGAGTGTAGATCCTGTATATCCCACAGGAGGATCTAACTTTAATGTAACGGCAAAATTATCGCTCCCATATTCTTTATTTGACGGTGTAGATTATTCAGGATTAAAAGATGAATACGACGATTTAGACCTAACCGATTCTGATGATTATGCCAGAGCTGCAGAAATAGACCAGGAGCGTTACAAATGGTTAGAGTTTTACAAAGTAAAATTTAAAGGAGACTGGTACACAGAAATCGTTAAAGACCTTGTATTAAAACCTAGTGTAGAGTTTGGTTTCTTAGGTGCTTACAACAATGACAGAGGTGTAATTCCTTTTGAACGTTACTTTTTAGGTGGTGATGGTTTAGGAACTTACAGTTTGGATGGTAGAGAAGCTATCGCATTGCGTGGTTACCCTAACCAATCGTTATCAGATAACGATGGTGGTACTATTTATAACAAGTTCTCCTTAGAACTTCGTTACCCAATTACCTTAAAAGCATCGGCAAAAATTTATGCACTAAGCTTTTTAGAAGGTGGTGCTTCATATAATAGTTTTAGAGATTATAATCCTTTTGATATTAAACGTTCAGCAGGTTTAGGTATTCGCATCTTTATGCCTGCATTTGGATTGTTAGGTATCGACTTTGGTCATGGTTTCGACCCTATTGAATCGTATGGTGAAACCTCTAGCCATGGTTGGGAAACACACTTCATAATTGGACAACAATTTTAGTTTGGCACGATTTTTTCTAATAACAATTTGATGATTTGAATGAGAATTAAAATTTTTAAGATTATATTTCGTTAATTTTTTAAAAGATAATTCCAAAAGTGGCAGAAACAAAAGAATCATCTGTCGGTTTTTAGAATTTAAAACAATTAAATACAAAAAAACAGATGAAACATAACGTTCTTTTTTTATTGGCAGTAGCTTTTATGGCAAGCATATCGGTACATGCACAACGTGGTGTAAAAATTGGTTATATAGATACAGAATTTATTTTAGAAAATATTCCAGAATATCAGGAAGCCACGTCTCAATTAAATGAAAAAGCAATTAAGTGGAAAAAAGAAATTGATGAAAAGCTAAATACAATTGAACAAAAACGAAAAAATTTAAGCAACGAAAAAGCCCTTTTAACCAAAGAACTTATTGACGAACGTGAAGAAGATATCGCTTTTGAGGAAACTGAAATTTTAGATTATCAACAAAAACGTTTTGGACCAAATGGTGATTTATTTATTCAAAAAAGACAATTAATGCAGCCTATTCAAGATCAAATTTTTGCTGCAGTTCAAGATTTAGCAACTACAAAACAGTATGATTTTATTTTAGACAAATCATCGGATGCCGTAATGCTATACTCCGCAAAACAACATGATTTAAGCGACCAAATAATCCGAAGCATTACAAGAACCGCAAAAAGAACTCAGGCGGAAACCAAAGCAGAATTAAGAGCTGCGAAAGCAGAAGAATTAGTTCCTGAAGTTAATTTAGAATTAGAAGCCCGCCAAAAAGCATTAGAAGAGAAAAAACAAGAACGCGAAAGTGCTATTGAACAAGCGCGTCAAGAAAAATTAGATGCTCGTGCTGCTAAAGTTAAAGCAGCAGAAGAAAGACGCCAAAAAATAATAGAAGAACGCGAAAAAGCAAAAGAAGAAACATCTGGAACTGAAACAGCTGCACCAGAAACTAAAGTAGAAGAAACTGCCAAACCTGTTGAATCACAAACTAAAACTGCAGTAAAAGCAGCAGAAACAAAAGTGGAAGAAACTACTACTGCAACCGAAGCAGAAGTTGAAGAAAAACCAAAAACACAAGCGGAACTAATTGAAGAAAACAGACAAAAGAAATTAGCGGAACGCGAAGCAAGAAAAAAAGAATTAGAAGAAAGAAAAAAGAAAATATTAGAAGAGCGACAAAAAGCTAAAGACAGTATAAACAACAAATAACCATTTATAACACATTAATACCCTTTAAAATGAAACAATTAAAAACTCTATTATTAGCAACTGCATTATGTATTGGAACTGTGAGTTTCTCATCAGCGCAAAGTAAAATTGCCCATATAAATACGCAAGAATTAATTACAGCTATGCCAGAAATGAAAATGGCTCAAAAAGAATTAGAAACTTCAAGTAAAAAATACCAAACAGATATTCAAGCTGCCGTTACAGAGTTTCAAACATTATTAAAACAATACGAAGCTGAAGCTGCAACAAAATCTGAAGAAGAAAACGCAAAAAGAGGTCAAGAAATTCAAGAAAAACAACAACGTATTCAACAATTTCAAGCAGACGCTCAAAAAGATTTACAAAAGAAAGAACTTGATTTGTTACAACCAATCACGGAAAAAGCAAAAGCTGCTATTTTAAAAGTTGGTCGTGCACAAGGTTTCGATTATGTTTTGGATGCTTCACAAGGTGTTACCATTTTAGCTGATGGTAAAAACTTATTAGACGATGTTAAAAAAGAATTAGGCATCTAATACAACTTCTAAATAAAATTTACAAAAAGCTGTCTTTTACAAGGCAGCTTTTTTACTTTTGTTTCGTTCCGTTCATGCGTTGTTAAGAACTCATGTTATTTTCAAAATCTATCAAGTAAACAACGCCTTCGGAAACAACCAAATTAACAATGTAGCTTATGAGCAAACAACCCATTGGCATTTTCGATTCGGGCGTAGGTGGTACATCTATTTGGAAAGAAATTCATTTACTGCTACCCCATGAAAACACGATTTATTTAGCCGACAGCGCTAACGCTCCTTATGGAACAAAAAGCAAAGAAGCCATAGTTAATTTAAGCATTAAGAATACGGCCTATTTAATAAACCAAGGTTGTAAAATTATAGTGGTAGCCTGCAATACCGCAACTACAAATGCCATCCACATATTACGCCAAAACTACAACATTCCCATTATAGGTATTGAACCCGCCATAAAACCAGCAGCATTAAACACCCAAACAAAATGTGTTGGAATTTTAGCTACCAAAGGCACACTTTCCAGTGAGTTATTTCATAAAACCACCGATTTATTTGCTAATAACATTACCGTTATCGAACGAATAGGCGAAGGTATTGTAGAACTCATTGAAACTGGGCAACTTTACTCAGAAGCCATGAAAGTATTGTTAAAAAGCTATTTAAAACCCATGCTCGATGCCAATATCGATTATTTGGTTTTAGGCTGCACACACTACCCCTATTTAATGCCATTATTACTGGAATTACTACCTCAACATGTAAAAATAATAGATTCGGGTGAGGCCGTTGCCAGACAAACCAAAGCTGTATTAGAAAAAAACGGATTGCTAAATACCCAAACTATAAAAGGTAAAACAGCATTTTACACTAATGCCAACCCGGCAATTATGGCATCACTTTTGGATAACAAATTCGACGTAGAATACTTAAATTTTTAATGTATCCAAAAAGATATTACTTGGGCGTTACCCATCCCGAAAAAAATCGTGATGGGTCGGGCTATGCGTTACAATCTTTTTAAAACGTCATTGCGAGGACGAAGGACGAAGCAATCTGCCAAATTTAAATTCTAGACAAACGGCATTTCTATCAAGGTTTAAAAAGGATTTCCACTACTATCCCTAACGCGGGATTACCGTAAATCAAGTAAATCATTAGTAGTATTTAATTGTATATAAATTAGATGATTTCTTATATAAATAATATTTATATTTACTGAATAAGGCTAACATAAAACTTATTAAATCTTGAATTAATAACAAGATATAATAATGAAGGTTGGGATATAAGCAAGTTATGTCCAAGCAGTAAAAAAAACTATGTGAAAAAAGAAATTGAACAAAAAATTTATGAATTCTTTCTTGAATCTAATGACTTTAATGGAATCCCATTAAGACAAATTTCAAGTACTCTTATGATTGATTATAAAAACTCAATTGATATAATTAAAGAATTAGTTAAAGATGATAAAGTTACAATTCAGTCAAGTACAAATCCTCACATTATTTACTCTAGTCTTTATCCAATCGAAACTCAATTAAAAATTCTCGATGATGCAAAAGACTGGACAGTAAAAGAAATGAAAATTGGAAAAATTTCGATAGTATCTGAAAGCACAGATTACCCAATTTGTATTTATCCTTCACGAAATTTACTTAAATCTAATAGGGATTTAGATGAATTTGGAGAAGCAATTTATACAAAAGCACTTGCTCTTGGAGAACCTCAATTAACTCCAAAATTTTTTGATATTGAAGTATTAGAGAGGTATTCAAACGACCCTAGATTCAATTTTGTTTTCGAAGACTACTCTGGTCGAATTTCAGCAAAATATGATGATAATCAAAAGTCTTTAGTTCGCGGAGAAGATAATGTGTTCTTAAAATCTTTTGGTTTAGGCTTTGATGAAAATGACAATAGATTAGCTGTTGTCTATTTAAGATACTTAAACGACTTGACTCCAGAGCATCAGGTTTTTTGGAAAAGCAAAGAAAGGAATAGAAACTGTTTAGTTCTGGAAGAATATTATGAAAACACAATTAAAGGTAATTGGACATCTTCATATTCTGTATTTACCGCATTCATCGGTGAATTAATGTGTCTAAATGATATTTCATTAACTATTTTTAATAAACCTTTATTTAGGAAAAATTTCAATGAGTACAATAGACCAAAAGAATTTACATTTTTCTTTTCACCTACCTTAAAGAATTACAATGATTTTGTACTTCTTTTAGACAAAATGATTTCTGACAACATTAATAAAGAATTTTTTGAAGGTAAAGTTGAGCTTTATGATTATGTTGAGATAGGAAACGGAATAAAAGAACGAAGATCAAAAGGAACTTTAAGACTACTGGAAGAATGGCTTGGTGGAATATTCAAAGCTGAACAAGACCAGGAATTAAAGAAAATATTTAGTGTCCTAAAAAACATTAGAAGGCAACGCCAAAATCCAGCTCACAAAATAAGTGAGAATGAATATGACAATAAATATATTGAACAACAAAAACAGTTAATCAATAGTGCTCATCACTCAATTAAGGGATTGAGATATATTTTTAAACAACATCCAAGAGCTGAAAATTTTGAAATACCAGATTGGTTGGATAACGGAAACATAAAAACATTTTGAAAAAGCAAATATGATAGAAATTTGTACATCGCAAAATACCTCAGCGAGCTCTAGTCTACAGCTAGTACCATATTAGTATTAACCAAAACACTATTTTATAAATCAACCATCATTTTGAAGTTGCGCCTGCGTTAGGGATAGCAGTGGAAATCCTTTTTAAAACTTAAGTAAAAAGAACTTTGCAAGAACTACAATTTGACAGATTGCTTCGTCGCTCACTCCTCGCAATGACGTTTTAAAAAGATTGCAACGCATAGCCCGACCCCTTTTCGGGGTAACGCCCAACTAGTTAAAAGATTGATTTTCTTAAAGAAATTGGTTTACTCTTTAAACCAGCTTGAATATTTCACGTAATTATTAGCAATACGGTCTATTTGCCCTGATACTAACTCTTGGCTAATGTCTTTTATTTTTACAGCCGGACAACCAGCGTAAATACTGCCAGACTCCACTCTCGTGTTTTGGGTTACTACAGCACCTGCAGCAATTATGCTATTACTTTCTACAATACAATTATCCATTACGATGCTTCCCATACCAATTAAAACATTATCGTGAATGGTGCAACCGTGAACGATGGCATTATGCCCAATAGATACATTGTTACCTATGTTTGTTGGGCATGTTAAATAGGTAGCGTGTATTACGGCTCCGTCTTGTACATTTACCTTGTTACCCATTTTTATGTAGTTTACATCGCCACGAATAACAGCGTTAAACCAAATACTGCATTGTGTTCCAGCTACTACATCGCCAACAATCGTGGCATTTTCGGCTATGTAACAATCTTCGGGTAGTTCTGGTGATTTTCCGTTTACTGGTTTTATTATTGGCATAATTATATTATTTACTAATTTACTGCAGGGCAATTACAATCATATCGTTCGCGTTGGCAATTAAAGTTATATCCTAAGGTTAATTGATGAAACCCGCCATTGGCAAATACCACCGAATTACTTTGATATGTATAATTGTAAGCAAACATAAAGTCGTTATAATTCACTCCTAAAATGGGTGTAATTTGTTGTAGGCGTTGGCTATCTACCGAACCATTTTGTGTGTATTCAGCACCATCAAAACTATTTCTGTATGATAAACCACCCCAAATCTTTCCAAATTCAACATTTTTATAAACTTTCGCATTCACATCAATAGACGCTTCCTTTGTCCCATCTCTATATTGAAAAAGCACAGAAGGTTCGTAGCTCCATTCGCTTCCATATCTACTGAATACATAACCTGTAGAAAGTAAATAGCGTCTTAAATTACTTGTAATATTAACATCTTTATTCACTCCAGAGTTTTCCAAAACATTCTTTACCGTGGCATGTGCATAAAAATCTAAAAAGTGATACGAAAATCCTAAATCGATATTAAAATTAGTTTCGTTTTGCACAACACCATCAATTATTGGGTCCGGACCATCAAACAAAAAAGACGTTTCATCTAATTTATATTGAATAAATCCGGCACTTATACCAAAAGATAACATATTTAAATCGGTTACACTTCTGGAAAACATTAAGTGATGCGCATAAGTTGCATAAGCACCTGATTGGGAATGATAACCATTTTTATCTGTATATAAAATACCTCCAACCGCAGATTGCGAATCTCCTATTCTACCATTCATACTTAAAGTTAATAGTTTAGGCGCATCTTCATGACCAAACCATTGCTGGCGCGCGGTTAACCTAACTTTAGCACAATTGGCAGCACCTGCCATAGAAGGATGAATTAAATAATAATTATCGGTAAGGTAATCAGTATATATCGGTAGGCCTTCTTGAGACATAGCGGTGTTGGCAAAAAAAACACCAACTGCTATCATGAAAATATTTTTAAACTTCATAAAATGCATTCCATATCCGTTTGCTATTAGTCAAACGCTTTAATTATTAAAAAATTATGCAAAAATAAAAGCCATGGCTAGATTTTATGCATCTTTTGAAACAGTCAACAAAACTCAAATATATGGATAACTAAAGTTTTCTTTTAGTATTTTTGTAAAAAATAGCTAAAATGAATACTTTCAAGGTTTCCGTGCAAGAAACATCAAATAATGCCATAATAAAATTTGAAGTCAACCAGTTTATTACAAAACATCAAAGCTTCGAATTTAATAATATCGACGATGCTAAACAATCGCCATTAGCTCAGCAACTATTCTATTTACCATTTGTTAAAAAAGTTTACATTTCGGGTAATTTCGTAGCTGTTGAACGCTATAACATAGTTGAATGGAGTGACGTACAAGATGAAGTAGCCGAACAAATTGAAGCTTATTTAAACGATGGCGGTATTGTAATAGAAGAAACTGCCAAAGCTAAAAAAGTACCTGTTACTGTTTATGCTGAAAGCACACCAAATCCTTCGGTTATGAAGTTTGTGGCAAATAAGAAAATAGTAACAGCCCTTTTTGAATTTACTTCTATCGATGAGGCCAAATTATCGCCATTGGCAACTGAACTATTTCACTTTCCGTTTGTGAAAAGTGTTTTTATTGATGAAAACTACGTGTCCATTACAAAATACGATATTGCCGAATGGCAAGACATTACAATAGAACTTCGCGAATTTATAAGAAGTTATATTGAAAATGGTAAAGACGTTGTTTTAGCGCATGCTGCTGAAACATTAAAAAAATCGACACCACAATTAGATTCGCATTACGAGGGATTAGACGATACTTCAAAAGAAATAATTAATATTTTAGAAGAATATGTAAAACCAGCGGTGGCTAGCGATGGTGGAAACATTCAGTTTATATCATACGATGCCGAAACTAAAAATGTAAGCGTAATGCTTCAGGGAGCTTGTAGTGGTTGCCCATCTTCAACCTATACCCTAAAAAGCGGTATAGAAAACATGTTAAAAGAAATGTTACAAGGCCGAGTAGAAACTGTTGAAGCCATAAATGGTTAATTTTATAAACTTGTAATAATAATTTAAGCGTTCTGTAATTGGAACGCTTTTTTTATGACTAAATTTAGCATCTAACACACCACAAATGACCACCTTTTCAATCCTATTAGTAAGTTTCGTAGCCTTAGAACATGTCTATTTCTTGATATTAGAAATGTTTTTTTGGACTACTCCAAAAGGCATCAAAACGTTCGGATTAAAAACAAAATCATTTGCAGAAGAAACCAAGATATTAGGTGCCAACCAAGGTTTATACAATGGATTTTTATCGGCAGGATTGGTCTTTTCCCTTTCACAAAATAACATCTCATTCACCATCTTTTTCCTTATATGTGTTATTTTAGCTGGTATTTATGGTGCTTATTCTACAAAACAAATAAAAATATTTTATGCCCAGGCCATACCTGCTCTAATTGCATTCGTAAGTATTTTTATCTAAAACTTAACAGTTAGTTTACTTCCTTATTTATATAAAGTTTTTAATTTTATACATTCAATACAAATGAAACTGTAGAATTAACCCTATTAAATTTTTGAACAAATCCTAGATTTAATAGCAGATTAATTAACAGAGAAAAACAAATAATTATATGAAATTAGAAAACATTGAAACCGAAAAGTGGATTGATTTAGGAACGGAATATGGCTTAAAAATAATAGGAGCTATTGTTATATGGATTGTTGGTTCTTGGCTTATTAAAAAAATACTGAAAGCCAGCCGTAAGATAATGACCAAAAGCAACTATGAGGAAAGTCTACAAAAATTCTTATTAAACCTATTAAATTGGGCTTTAAAAATATTATTAATTATTACACTTCTAGGCACCTTAGGGGTTCCAACGACTTCATTTGCAGCGGTAATTGCAGCTGCTGGTTTAGCAATTGGTTTGGCATTGCAAGGTTCGTTAGCTAATTTTGCTGGTGGTGTATTAATTATGATATTCAAACCTTTTAAAATTGGGGATGTTATTGAAGCACAAGGTGAAATAGGAAGCGTAAAACAAATAGAAATTTTTACAACGAAATTAATCGGGCTATCCAATAAGGAAATTATCATACCAAATGGAGCTTTATCAAATGGAAATATTGTAAACTACACTACTGAAGGAACTAGGCGTGTAGACCTAGTTTTTGGAGTTAGTTATGACGCTGATATCAAAAAAACTAAAGAGGTTTTAATGAAGGTTTTAACCGATCACCCAAAAGTTATTGACACCCCTGCACCTACAGTAAATGTATTAGAATTAGCAGATAGTTCTGTTAACTTTGCTGTAAGACCTTGGTGTAATTCTGCTGATTATTGGACAGTTTACTTTGATGTAACCGAAAGCACGAAAATCGCACTTGATGCTGCAGGTATTGAAATTCCATACCCACATCAAGTTGAAATACAGAAAAAAGGGTAATCAACCCAATTATTCGTATTTATCTTAAACTAAAAGACCTATCAGATTTCAATTTCTGATAGGTCTTTTTTATTTTGAACTTTTTAAAGCAACAAAGTCTTTTAAATAATAAGGCTCGAAATAGGCCACATTTTCAAAGTCTTTGTTTCTGTATTTTTTATAGGCAAGCAAACTCATTTCATTTGCCGAAGGTAATTTAGCGTCAATAAAAACCGCATTGGTGTGATTAATTAAAGTTTTTGTTTTTTCAACACCATTCCCTATAAAGTAAACATTACCTCTGGCTAATTCATCCGCAAAAGCATTTTCATCTAAAACCTGTGCTTCCGTTGCTTTTATTTCCTTTTTGTTTGAATCGAAAATAGCAGCATAGACTTCCAAACGTCTAGCATCTAACATAGTTACAATTACACCTTCATTAGCATCTACCTGATGTGCTAAAGCTTCTAAAGTTGGTACTGAAATTAAAGGTATATCTAAAGCGAAACAAAGTCCTTTAGCGGCAGAAACACCTATGCGTAAGCCTGTATAGGATCCAGGCCCTTTACTTATTGCGACAGCATCTAAATCCTTAGATGTAATATTCGCTTCCTTTAAAACCGCATCAATAAATACATGCAAACTTTCGGCATGTGAATAGTTTTTGCTATTATCTTCCTTTAAAACAATTGTTTTTCCTTCTCTTGAAAGTGATACTGAACAATTGGTTGTTGCTGTTTCTATGTTTAATATAAGAGCCACGTTAATTTGTTAAAGATTTTCCCATGTAAAAGTCTAAAACTTTTGTCTTAAAAACAAAATCATACTTCGCATTTATTAACGAAGCTTGTGAATTTACCAAACGGATACGTGCTTGGTCTAAATCAAAAGACGTCATTACACCAATTTTAAAACGTTCTTCTGAATTGCTAAAGGATAATTCTTGGGCTGCTAATGATTTTTTTGCAGCTTGAAATGCTTTAAAAGCAGCTTTGGCATCGGTAAAGGCTCGTTGTATGTTCGATTCTAAATTTAATTTTGCTTGTTCTAAATTAAGTTGACTATTTGCCTCTTGTATTTTAGATCTTGCTACTGCTGTTTTATTTTGAAACCTTGAAAATATTGGCACATTCACACTTAAATTAATACTATGTCCTTTTTGATTATTTAATTGCTCTAAGAACGCAGCCTCATTTTTATCTAAGTTGGAAAAAAACGCATTGGTATTAAAACCATAACCTAAAGATACACTTGGCAAAAATCCGCTTTCTGAAATTTCAGTGTTCAACTGTGCATTTTCAATATTCTTTTCGGCTATCTTAATTTCATTTCTATTTTCTAAGGCAAAATTTAAAATAGGAGTCACATTATCGTATAAGAGTGCCTCGGAAGGACTTTCAATTGTAATAACTTCAACATTAAAACCTTCAAATGGCACTTGTAACAATTGAGACAGGGTTAACAGCGCTAAGGTGGTATTATTTTCAGCAATGGTTACATTTTGCTCGTCCGAACTTAATGTTGCTTCCGTATCATAAATATTAGCTCTTGGTTGCACTCCAGCATCCACCAAACTTTTAACCTGTTCTAATTGCTTTTTACTGAATTCAAGTTGTGCTTTTGCGGTTTCTAAGTTCTCTTTATTGAACAACACATTTAAATAGGCGTTTACCACATTCAGTGATACGTCGTCTTTAATTCTTGCCAATTCCAATTTACTAGTTTCTAAGTTCAATTTAGATTGTTCATATAAATTCATTAATCTAAACCCATTAAAAACTGTTTGACTAGCTCCAATACCAAAACTGGTACTGTGGGAAGTTCTATCTACAATTACCTGTCTATCTCCAACATCAATTCGTTGGGTACCAATACCGATGTTATGACCCGCATTACCACTAACAGATGGCAAAAAATTGCCTTTAGCTGCAATAATATTCTGCTCGTTTGTTAGTAATGCATTCTCTCCTTGCTGTATGGTGATATTATTTTCTATGGCATGATTTACGCAAGCTTCGAGCGACCAGGTTTTGTTTTGCGAAAACGAAATCATACTAACCAAAATTGCCAAAGAAACCAGACTAAATTTTAGTTTACACATATTAAAAATCGTCATTTTATCGTCTTGATCTATCTTCATCTTCGTTGTCTTTTGATGCTTTATTCCAAACTTTTATTTTATCACCTTCTTTAACACCTTCGGTAATTTCTACATTTATGCCATCAGATAAACCCAAAATAACATTTTGTTTTTTGTATTTACCATCGCCAACAAGTATTTCAACAAATGGTTTTTCGGTAATTCTATTATACTGTAATAATGCCTCTCTAATTGCTAAAACTTTATCCCTGCTCTCAATATCAATTTCAGCATTGGCACTGTAACCCGCTCTTACATTTGCAGTACTATCGAGTTTCACATTTGCTTTAACTGTAAATTGAACAGCGCCATTTTCTTCAACACCTCTTGGTGCAACAAAGCTTAAAGTTGCAGGAAACGACTTTTCGTTAAGGGCTCCTAAAATAATCTTTATCTCTTTACCTTCTTTTAGTTTACCAACTTCGGCTTCATCTACCTTACCTTCAAAAATCATAAAACTCATATCGGCAATAATAGCAATCGTGGTACCGGCATTAAAGTTATTACTTTGAATAACCTGATCACCTTCACGAACCGGAATTTCTAAAATAGTACCAGCAATTTGGGCAACTATATTAGTATTAGCAGAAGTACCACTATCAATTGATCCTCGTTTGATAATTTGATAATCGTTTTGAGCTTGTGATAAACTTTCTTTTGCTTGTTTATAGGATAACTCACTATTTTCAAAATCTTGTTTTGAAATAACACCTTTATCAAAAAGCGTTTTGTTTCTTTCATACAAAACCTTTGCATTTTCAAAAGACAACTTGGTTGAAGCTATTCTACTGCTAGCACTTACCAAACTTTGCTCGTTAGGCACCACCCTTATTTTTGCAATTAAATCGCCTTTTTTTACGATATCACCTTCTTCAACAAAAATTTCATCAACAATACCTGAAATTTGAGGTTTTAATTCGATTTCTTCTTCTGGATTTAATTTTCCTGTTGCTACAGCTTTCGTATTAATAGATGTGTAAAAAGGTTCTTCAACTTTAAAATCTTCAATTGCTTTTGAATTGGAGTCTTTAAAATATTTTAACACAAATGCTAATAGTATGATTACAACTAATATTAAAATAATTTTTACTGTTTTGTTCATTGTTATGTTGATTGATTATTCTTCTCTTAATGCTTCTATTGGTTTTATGCTTGTGGCTTTAAACGCAGGAATTAACCCAATTAAAGTCCCTAAAATTACCAGTATAATAAGGGCTATAAATACCACCGCAATAGATACAGAGGCATTTACAATCGCAGCATCTGGACCTTGGCCAAAGGCTGCATCTAAACCTATTAAAATCCAGCCACCAGTTATAATTCCAAAAATACCGGCAACCATTGTTAAAAATACCGCTTCCAATACAATTTGACGTTTAATTTCAAAAGGTGTTGCTCCTAATGCTCTACGAATACCAATTTCTTTGGTACGTTCTCTTACGGTTATTAATAATATATTTCCAATAGCAAAAACACCTGCAATTAAAGTTGCGATCCCAACAAACCAAGTTAGAAATTGCATACCAACTAAAAATCCGGTTACTTTTTTAAATTCTTTTCCTAAATTAAAACTACCAAAGGCACGAGTATCTTCCGGGTGAATGTTGTTTAGGTTTTTAAGTAACAGCTTAACATCTTCTTCAATTTGTTTGATATCAAATTCGGGCTTTCCGGTTATCATCATCCAACCGATACGATCGCCTCGGTTATAAATTTGTTGAAAGGTTGTAAAGGGAATATGAATATCTGTAGAGGGCCCCATATTCATGGTTCCAACTTCAAAAATTCCAACCACAATAAAATTGATGCCATTAATATCGATATACTTGCCAACGGCCTCTTCATCTTTTTCAAATAGCTGTTTATAGGTGTCTTCGGAAATAACTGCAACTTTTTTACTATCGGTTATATCATTTTGATTGATAAATCGTCCGTGAATAAGCTTCTTCTTTTGTAATTGGTCTAACAACGGGTAATCGCCTGCCATTTGGAAACTTCCGGACAGAAAGTTTCTGGTAACATTAGCCCCTTGCTGACTTCTAGGTAGCACAAATTCAATGCCCTCCACGTTTTCTTCAATCTTCTTTGCATCGGTTAAAGATAACCTTACTTGCTTCCCTTCCTGAAAACCTTTAAACGGCTTGCTTGTATTCTGCCCCCAAACAAACACGCTATTAGTGGCAAAACTACCAAATAACCTATTAAAAGAGTTTTCCAATCCTCGGGCAGACCCCAACAAACCTATCAGTAATAAAATACCCCACCAAACTCCAACCATTGTAAGGATAGATCTTAGTTTGTTCTTACTAAAGCTATCAAAAACTTCTTGCCACGTATCTCTTTCTAATAAAAATTTAAACATGCTTAGTCGTTTCTTAATGCTACAATTGGTTTAATTCTTGAGGCTTTTTTTGCTGGTAAATAACCCGCAATAGCTCCTGCTCCTACCAAGGTTAAGGTTGCACCAATAACCAGGCTATTGCTTACACCTGGATCTTTAATAAAATAATCTTCTAAAACAGGTGCGACAAGCTCTATAACACCTACACCAATTAAAAGGCCGACATAGCCAGCAATGGCTGTAATAAGAATTGATTCTATCAATATAATGGATACAATAGATCTGGGAGAGGCTCCTAATGCTTTTCGAATACCGATTTCTTTGGTGCGTTCTTTCACCACAAAGATCATGATATTACTGATTCCTACAACTCCAGCAATTAAGGTCCCGAACCCAATTACTAAAATAATAACCGTTAAACCAAAAGTCATTTGGCTTACCGCTTTTGTTCCTTCAGCCATATTTCGTACTCGCACGGCGCGCTGATCACTTTCAGCCACAGAAAATCGTTCTTTTAATTTTCTTGTTATTGAAGAACTAAAAGCCAAAGCCTGATCATAGTTCATTTCAGGATTATAGGTTAAGCTTATTTGATCGATGTGATCGTTATTACCATAAACTTGTTGAGAGGTTGTAACAGGCATGTACATTATTCGTTCCTCATTATCACCACCATCATCTGTAAAAATACCAACTACTTTATATGGGATGCCACTTAGGTTTACATATTTACCTAATGCAGTGGTTTTAAGGAATAAATCTTCTTCAATTTTTCTACCAATAACCACTACTTTGGTTCTATTTTGCAAATCGTTCTGATTGATATAGCGGCCTTCAATCACATTTGTTTTTTCAAGATATTGATGATCTGGATGTACACCACGCAAACTATAACTACTTTGTTCTCCACGAAATGATGCTTGGACATTATTATAAATTCGTGCGGTTATATATTCAACTTTATTGCCAAATTCATCCTTTATGTAGTTGAAGTCTTCATTTTTAAATTGAATTTGTCTTCCAGCCTGAAGGCCTTTATTGGCTTTGGTAGTTCTTCCTGAATTTATAAAAATGGAGTTAGTTGCATCATCTACAAACGCCTCGGTAAAGGTGTTTTGCAGTCCATTCGCGATACCAAAAAGTATTGTAAATAGTAAAATGGCAAAAGACACGGTAAAACCAGATAACAAACTTCGCGTCCTGTTTTTATTAATACTTTGGAATATTTCTCGCCACAAGTCTAAATCAAACATACTGTTCTGCTCTTACTTGGGTTACCTTAACGTCTTCTAATATTACTCCATCCCTCAAGCGCACAATTCGCTTACACATATTGGCTATATCTTCTTCATGGGTTACCATTAAAATAGTCTTACCTTCATCATTTAACTGTTGAATAAAGGCCATAATTTCATGTGATGTTGTGGTATCTAATGCACCCGTTGGTTCATCCGCCAATAATAGTTTAGGATTGGCTGCCAAGGCTCTTGCTATGGCAACACGCTGGTTTTGCCCTCCTGACAACTCTTTAGGTAAGTGATGCGCCCAATTAGCCAGACCTACTTTTTCTAAATGAAACATCGCCAATTCCTGACGTTGTTTGCGTTTCATACCTTGATAATATAATGGCAAAGCCACATTCTCAAGCGCATTTTTATAATTAATAAGATTAAAAGATTGGAAAATGAAACCTAAAAATTTGTTTCTATAAACAGCTGCTTTTTTTTCAGTAAGGTTTTTAATAGGTAAGCCATCTAAAATATATTCCCCAGAATCGGCTTCATCTAGCATTCCTATAATATTAAGAAGTGTTGATTTCCCAGAACCTGACGACCCCATGATTGCAACCATTTCACCTTCTTTAACCGATAAATCGATTCCTTTTAAAACGTGTAAACTAGAATCTCCTATGGGATAGGATTTGTGTAATTGTCTTATTTCTAACATCCTTTGTTTGATTAGCGCGCAGCTTTAAAGTTAGACTAATAACTCAAAGAATTGTTACAAAAAAAATAAAAAAATATTTAACTTTTTAACTTCTTGTATTTTACATAGATTAAATACCCTAGGCCACCTACCAAAATGTATGGAATAGCCATAAGATACACAATCCCATCATTAATACCTTGGGCTGCAGTTTGGGTTTCTTCACTTTCTAAAACGGCTCTACACATAGCGCATTGGGCATTCATCTCAATACAAGAGATGAAAGTTAAAAGAAGGAAGACTATTTTTGTTTTCATAACATCATCTTAAAGTTTCTAACCACACCTATGGTTACTGTTTTAAGCGTAATAAGGAGAAATCATAATATAAACTATTACGCCTGTAACAGCAACATATAACCACAGCGGAAACGTGATTTTCGCTATTTTTTTATGCTTTTCAATATTGTTGGTAATGGCTCTCACATAAGTGATTAAAACAAAAGGGATAACCGCTATTGACAATACAATGTGCGTAAAAAGAATAAAATAATAAACATACTTTATAGTGCCTTCACCTCCAAACTTTGTAGAATCACTCGTCATATGATACGCAACATACATTACCAAAAACACTACCGAACACCAAATAGCCGTAGTCATTAAATTTTCATGCAGAACTATATTTTTATTTTTAATAGCGAAAAATGCAATTATTAATATAACAGCAGTTAAACCATTAATAGTGGCATAAATCGGTGGTAAAAATGATAAAGGCTCCACATTAGGTATTCTAATCCCGAACAGTATAGCAACTGCTATTGGAATTGCTATTGATAAAATCACAATAAATTTATTGTATTTTTTATCGTCTAAAATTTTCTGATTTTTATTCATTTAATAATTTTTTAATATCTTCTTTAAGAGCACTAATCTCTTCTGGAGCACCATCTTCATCTACTTTTTCGGCTTCTGAAGCGATACCTCTATAATAAATAATAGGGTTTCCGAATTGATCTTTTCTAGAACGAATGAAGCCATTTTTATCAATCAAGGCAAAATTGCCAGAATGCTCAAAACCACCAGCAGCTTGATCTTCTTCAGCAGTATATAAATTAAAGCCTTCATTTGAAAGTTTATAAATAGCATCTTTATCACCAGTCATTAAATGCCAATTTGGGTTGGTAACGCCGTATTGATCTGCATATTTTTTTAAAACCTCAGGCGTATCGTAATCTGGATTTATGGTGAATGAAGCCACGCCAAAATTTTCAAAACCTTTGAAGCTGTTTTGAATTTGAATCAGATTAGCATTCATACGAGGACAAATCGTTGGACAGGTTGTAAAAAAGAATTCAATTACGTATACTTTCCCTAAATAATCTTTATTGGTAATAATGTCTCCATTTTGATTAATAAATGAAAAGGCAGGGACTTTTTTAGGTTCATTATTAATTTCTATAAAAGCTAAATCTGATGTTGCTGTTTTATCATTGGCAAAGTCACTTCTGCTTTCATTACGAATAACATCTCCACTTGAAACTCTATCAATAATTTTTGGAATGAAAATAATACCAAATACTAGGATGATGAATGCTATTCCTATATATGAATAATTGGTTTTTTTGCTCATTGTTATTAAGTATAAAATGGATTTCGACTAAATTAAATCCAACAATATTTTTTAATTAGATGTTTCTTTTAAATCGCTAGCTCTTCTACTCGATGAATCAAATTCTCCTTTTCTTATTTGCCTATATTCGGTAAACAAGATACGCAAATCGTCACTCATTTTGTTCTTTATTTCAGCAACTTCAATACAATCATAGGCAAACAACTTACGTACTGGTTTATTCTTTGCTTTTTCATTATCTTCCCTATCATCCAAACGCCCCCTTTGATTCAAATCTTTATCTATTATAAAAACCTGACTCGTTGCTAAATTAGCATCTAGATTGTTGTTACTTTCTAAGCTATTGAAAACGTTTTTGATTGCATCGGGAGTTCCAAAAACAAAATGCCAAAACCTTAAATCTTCGTAGCCACTAATTTCGGCCTTAAGCTTTTCAACAGCAGCTTCTGTACCATTGGGCACTAAAATAACCACTTGAAACTTTTTAAAGCCTTTAAATTTATCGTAAACCAACTCCTTTAAATTGGAGGCTGTTATATTATTTTCTACTGGATTATTTCCTAAAAAACCAAGTACAGTTATATGGTCTTTTAAAATAATTTCAACTTCTGAATCCGATTTGAATTGTTTAATATCTAAAACCGATTGATTCACAATATCAAGCGGTGTATAATTATGAGTTGCAGGATATAGAAACAATAAAAATGTTACCGGCAAAAAGAATAAAACCCCTAAAATTAAATACCTACCTGCTTTTTTATAGTTCATTAAAAACCGCTTTTCATTAAAAGTGCAAAAATAAAAAAAGGCGGTTTAAAAACCGCCATTATATATCTATTTAACTAATAATTAGTTAAAAATCTCTTTTTATAAAACCTTCATCATATACTCTGAAAACATATCCTCCTTCTTGTAATAAGATAAATATTAAATAAATGATTAAGAAAATAGCTGTCCAAACCACGGCTCGTCTTAATCCTGCAGTTTCATCACGCATGTGCATGAAATCCCAAGTAATATAATATGCCTTTACTAGGGTTAAAATGATAAATATCCAGTTAAGAATTTTCATTCCTAAAATATTCCCCATTAAAACTTCTGGTTTGTATATACCTAATACAACTTCAATAGCTGTTACAATCGCTAAGAAAATTAAAACACCCCAAATTTTTTGAGTATTGGATTTGAACTTAACTAAACCTCTAAATATTTCTAATTTATGTGCGTGTGCCATTTTAAAATATATTTTTATTAATTAAACTAAGTAGAAGAATGTAAATACAAATACCCACACCAAATCTACAAAGTGCCAGTATAATCCAACTTTCTCAACCATTTCGTAACTTTTACGTCTTTCGTAAGTTCCCAATACCACAT
The DNA here is from genome assembly GCF_041583155.1 of Mariniflexile sp. Lineage (GTDB taxonomy): Bacteria > Bacteroidota > Bacteroidia > Flavobacteriales > Flavobacteriaceae > Mariniflexile. The sequence goes on along the minus strand of NZ_JBFHGK010000007.1, from coordinate 78,562 downwards.
TAAAGAAAATAATAATATTAAGGATAACTCCTGATAGTACGTGAAATCCGTGAAACCCTGTGATGAAGAAAAAGAAATCGGCAAACAATGGCGACCCATATTCATTCACACGTAAATTAGCTCCTTCAACAACGCTCTTCCCGTTAGCTTTCAATTGTTTTAAAGATTCAGCTCTAGACAACACTGTTTTTTCACCGGTTTCAGTTAACAATTGCGTTCTAACTAAAATGTTTTCATTTTTTTCTAAACCTTCTATTACCTCACTAACAGTATAAGTTGGTAAAGTGCCTTCACTTTCAAACCAAATACCATTTTTGCGTTCGTGCTGTATTCTTTCACCTTCACCTGCAACCACAAAATCACGTAAAGCAACACGATGACCTTCAGTATCAACAAACTGAAGAATGTTACCTCCTTTTGTTTGTACAGCACCATAATCCCCTTTTATAAATGTTGCCCATTCCCAAGCCTGCGATCCAACGAATATTAAACCACCAATAATTGTTAAAAACATGTATAGGGTTACTTTAGCCTTGTTTAAATGATGACCAGCATCAACCGCCAATACCATAGTTACGGACGACATGATCAAAATAAACGTCATAAACGCTACATAAATCATTGGTAATTCCTGGCCATGTAAAAACGGTACGTGCGTAAACACCTCATCGGCAATTGGCCATGCATCAATAAATTTGAATCTTGAAAATCCGTAGGCGGCTAAAAATCCTGAAAAGGTTAAAGCATCAGAAACAATGAAAAACCACATCATCATTTTACCGTAACTTGCTTTTAATGGCTCGTTACCACCTTCCCAAGTTTTACCTTGTGTTTCAGCGTTTGCAACTATAGTACTCATATATGTTGGTTATTTTTTTAAAAGTTGGACAAAAATAGTCAATTTATCTATTTAATAAAACATCAACCATTAAATTTTAGAATCCAAAAACACAAAAATGGTTTTAGACTATGATAAAAGTCATTTTAAATCTAAAAAAACTATCTAACGAAATATAAGAATAAAAACAGATACACCCATAAAATATCTATAAAATGCCAAAAGGTTAATGCTAGTTCAAAACCTAGCATTTTGGTGGGTGTATAGTTTTGTTTAAAATGATTATAAATTACCACTAAAAGACATATTAGCCCCACAACCACGTGTAAAATATGCACAACAGCTATTAAATAGATGTACGACATAGTAACATTACTAGTTGGTCCTGTAAAATTATAACCTAAATCTATGATTTGTTGAAATCCAGAAAACTGAAATACTATAAACACAACACCCAAGATAAGAGTAATAAAAAGCCACAGCATAGCTGCTTTATTTGAGGTCTCTTTTAATGCTTTTTTAGCCATTAAAAACGACAGACTACTTAACACAATCACGATAGTGCTGATGATAAAAGCGTTTGGTAATTGAAAATCCTTTAACCAATCTGGCCTAGAACTACTTACTACAAATGCACTAGTCCATCCAGCAAAGGACATAATAAGTGAAATAATACCAAACCAAAGCATCATCTTTTTTGCTCTGCCATTTTTTTCTTCTAAAGTACCTTGAGTTAAATCCATGATTATCTAATAAATTTATCTATAACATATACTATTTGCACTAATGAAATGTACGACACACTAACTAACATTAATTGTCTAGCCGCTTTTTCAGTCATTAGTTTAAACAACCGAACCGAGTAATATAACATCCACAAACCTAAACCAAATACAATAACAGCAGAAACGATAGAAAGTTGTAATTTACCTGTAAATCCAAACACTGGTATTATTGAGACTAAAATGGTCCAAATTGTATACATAATGGTTTGTACAGCTGTGCCTCTATCTTGCTTTCCTGTTGGCAACATAAAGAATCCTGCCTTTTCATAATCTTTAAACAAAAACCAACCAATGGCCCAAAAATGAGGGAATTGCCAAAAAAACTGTAATGCGAATAAGGTTCCTGGTTCAATACCAAAATGATCTGTAGCGGCTACCCAGCCCAACATAAAAGGAATAGCTCCTGGGATGGCACCTACAAAAACGGCTAGCGGCGTTTTTGTTTTTAAAGGCGTATACACACAAGCGTACAAAAATATTGAAATAGCACCAAACATGGCTGTTTGCTTATTAATGGAGTATAAAATAATAATTCCTAAAAGTGTAAATATACTAGCAATTATAAATGCTGTTGTAACCGACATACGTCCAGACGGAATTGGTCTATTCTTGGTTCTAGACATTAGCGCATCCAAATCTTTCTCAATAATTTGATTGAATGCGTTTGATGCACCTACCATAAAATAGCCACCAAATGCCAATAAAATTAAGGTTTTAAAATTCACTGTGTCTACACCTAGCAAATAGCCGGCTATCGATGAAAACACAACACTTAAAGCGAGACGCATTTTAGTAATTTCTTTAAAATCTGAAATTACTAAAGATGCTGTTAATGACGTTTTTGAGTTACCCAATGTTTTGTTACCTAATGGTTTTTGTAATGCGAGTGCAAAGATACTTTATAAAATATTTTGAACAACGCTTTTTACAGCTAAATTTATTATAGCAAAAAATCCTTGTTCAAAATGTTTCATTTACAAGATTCTAAATTTAGTGGAATGAATTAATTATCGAAATACCAGTTAAATAAATCGGTCCTTAAACCAAAGTTAAACCAAACCGTATTATTTTTATAAATGGTAGCATTTTCAACTTCTGGATCAAAATTTCTAACGGTGATATCAGTAAATATTTTTAGATTTGAAGCTGGATTTATTAAGTATCCTGCTTGTAAATTACCATTAAATATTTTGGTTTTAATTCCTTGCCCTATTTCTACACCTGTATCAAAAGGTCTTTCAAAATAGTTTCTGTAAATGTCACCGCCATAGCTATAAGAATCAGTACTACTATTAATATCGAAACCTCTAATTCCAAAAATTAATTTGGCGTTTGCAAACCAACGATTATAATGGTATCTACCAATAATTATGGCTTCACTGAAATTTGAATTCCATAAATGTGCCATAGATTGATTGTTATGCGCATAGTTTAACACAATGGTATTGTGTGAATACGTATAAGGACGCACACGGTTGTACTCGAACTGAAGCAGCAAGTTATCCACCTTAAATGCATTATAATATTTAACACCTAACTGATATCCGAATTTATTTTTATAGCTTTTTTCCCCTGCCTTAATATCACTCAGAGAAAACTCATCTAAAATAAACTGGCTGTACAGATTAATATTATCGTTCCATTTATATTTTGCAGAAGCCCCCATTATTGCGTTTCCTGCACCTTGTCCAGATTCAAATTCGATAGCGCGATAAAACACGACTGGATTTAAATAGTTAACATCAAAACCTCGGCCGTTGCTATTGGTCCACATCACCGATTCGAACAAACCTATATTTAATTTTTTTGACACATTCCAGCTCAAATAATGATTGGCCATAAATTTGGTTAAAAATGCTTTATCCTCTACAACTTCATCCCTTACATCTTTTAACCACATCCATGTATTAGTGTATTTAATTTTCCAAAACGACGTATTTAACTTTAAAAATGTATGAGGACTCGCAACATCACTCAACAACAATGAACGGTAGCCATCTCCTATAAAATTTTTACCATGACCAAATTGAATATTTAAAAATTTAGAAGGTGCATATGACAAATAAGCTTCAGCCACAGGGTAATCGTAGCTATCTTCTTTAAATCGTTTTGCGATACCTCTACCCGGAATAATCGCAGGATCGGGACCAAAGGCTTTTAAACTTTCCGCATATCGGTTTACATAATCTGCAAAGCGTCCTTGACTTTCAAAAAAGGATGTGTAAAAATTAAGCTTATTGCCCAAACCACCACGAACCAACAAACCTCTTGTATTATTGTAGGTTGAATTAAAATCTGCATCGCTATCTTTACCCAATTCTAAATCGAATATAGGGTCTACTGTGAACCAATAATCTTGACCTTCCAATTGCACTAAATGTTCATTCCAAAGTTTTCTACCTACCCAAGAACTGGTTTCTTTTTGTAGTTTATCTTTTTCTGCTTTAAAATCGTAATACTTTGAAACCTCCTCATAAACAAATGGTTTAGAAGCAGTATGACTATTGGTTCCAACACTATTCATTTGCCTATCAAACTTAGCATAATCGTTATGCGTAAACGGAATATTTAATTGACTGGAAAAGGCTTTATCCTCAAAAGCTTTTATGGATTGATTTATGCTATCATACTCTGCTTTTGACCGTTGTTCAATTTTTGAAATAGCATTTAATTTCTCTTCCTTCTGAATTACTTCCGATGGTTTTACTAAAGGTACTTTAATAGAAACGGAATATTGCTTATATGTGTTTCTACCATTGTAAGTTGCTGGCTTCACTTTTGGGAATAAAGTAAACACTCGATTCACTTCCCTCTTCAACTCCTCATACATGGCTTCGGAATAAAGCACTTTAAACCGGCCTGTTGTATCTACTTCAAAAAGCACAATTACATCTCCATTATAATTTTCTTTAGTTACTTTTTCGGGTATCTTAAAGTTTTCATGGATGTGATTATATACATTACTATCAAAACACCTTTGCAATGAATCTATAGTTACCGTATCGCAACTTGAAAACACAGGTGGTTTTTCCTTATACGGATTGCTTTGTGAATACAATTGATATTGAACTATAAGTAGGACTAGTACAACGAAACGTTTCATGTGCGTTTTTTGAGGATTAAATTAGGCTTGAAAGATACCACATTTTTAATAATGTGAGCATAAAAAAATCCCGTTACAGAGTTTGTAACGGGATTCTATTTTTATAAATTTTGCTTTAAAGCAAGTGCATTTTAGTCTTGTACTTGAAAAACGATAGGTAATGAATAAGGCACAGTTACCGCTTTACCACGTTGTTTACCTGGTTGCATTTTAGGAAGCATTCCTATAACGCGCGCAGCTTCTTTTTCTAAACCTGGGTGCGGTGCTCTAGCACGAATACCAGTAACTTCACCTGATTTATCAATTTTAAATATAACGTTGATTCGTTGTCTCCCTGACAAACCTAACTCACTAGCTAAATCAGTATTAAACTTTCTATTTACGAAGTCTTGTATCTTTTTAGACATACAATCTCTTTTCGCATTGTTATCACCGCCTTCACAACCTGGGAAAACAGGCACATTTTCAATAACTGCGAAAGGAACCTCTACATCTTCTTCAATTGCAGGAGCAACTCTAACTGCTTCCACTTTTACAATTTTTTGTTCTTGATTAGACTCTGTTGATTCTATTACAGTTTCTACAACTTCTACCTCATCTTCTACAATCTCGATAACTTCGGGTGCAGCTGGTGGTGGTGGTGGTGGTGGTGGCGTTGCTAATTGTTGTGTAATTGGAATTTCCTCTTCAATTTCTTCACCCATTTCTATCTGACCTATGTCGATAACTTCTTTATCATATGTTTTGAAATTGATAGCGAAATTTGTTAAAAATAACATTAATGCTAAACCAACAGCGAAATAAAGTGAACTGTTACGTCCAACATTTGCTTTAGGATTTTTTTTAAGTTCCATAATTTATTTGTTTTTCAAGATTGGTAAAATAACTATTTATTTATCAAATAAACAAGTTGTTTATTAATTTTTAATAGGAATATTTTTTTTTAATAATACGACTAAAATTGTAATAAAAACCCCTATTGTATTTGCTACAACATCATATATATCGGCCGATCTGGATGCTGTTAGAGTTCCTTGTAGTACCTCAATAACTATACCAAATATAATTGAAAACAAGGATGCGTATATTAAAGCTCTTTTTCTTGTTAGAAGAAAGCGATGCTTTAAGGTAACATACCACAAGAAGGACAGCAATGTATATGCAAGGGCGTGAAAAATTTTATCTCCAAAAGAGACACCTGCATTTGGCAAATTATTAATTTTAATTAAGCATACCACTGTTAACGCTATGGAATAAAGTATGCTTATTAAAATTAATACCTTTTTAAGCACCAACAAGTGTTTTATAGTCATCAGCAGACATTAATCCTTCTATTTGTGATAAATCTGAACATTTAAGTTTTATCATCCAACCAGCTCCGTAAGGATCGGAGTTTACTTTTTCTGGTTCGTCTTCTAAAGCCGAATTAAATTCAATAATTTCTCCTGATAAAGGTAAAAATAAATCCGAAACCGTTTTTACAGCTTCAACAGTACCAAAAATTTCTTCGGCATCTAAAGTTTCATCAACAGTTTCTACTTCTACATATACAATATCACCTAATTCACTTTGTGCAAAATCTGTAATACCAATAGTTGCTATATCACCTTCAATACTTACCCATTCATGGTCTTTTGTATATTTTAATTCTGATGGAATGTTCATTTTATTATTTTAAGTTAGTACTTAGCAAATGTATTTATTCAAACTTTAAATTCAAACATATTATGTGTTAATTCCCAAAATTATATCTAATGGTAAAGCCAGACCTAATGGTTGTTTGTGGGAATGCTGTTGAAATGGCATATTCCGAAAATGTATAATCGAAATAAAAGATACCTGTTAGGTTTTTACTAAAGGCATAATCTGCGGTGTATTTTAAAGCCCAAATAGTTTGCCCAGAGGTTACTTGGTTGTTTTCAAGATCTAAATAACGAATAATGGTTTTATTGTCTCGAATTGAGATATCGGCCTTCATATTTAAATCACTCACTATGCGTTTACTCGGACCTGCTAAATTTGAATTAATTCTTAAATCTTTAATTCTATAACCCAATCCTAAAACATACTCCATACCTAACACTTCGGTCATTAAATTATTATCAAAGCTTAATGAAAGTAAACGGTCCTTTTGTACTTCAGCTAGTATTTTAACCGAATTTTGCATTTCCAAATCAATACGAACTAAAGGGCTAAACATTTCTGTTAAGTTGATATTACTAAATAAAGTTTCATTTTTATAATTTCCTGATTGATTCAATACATCGGAAGGTTGATCGTCATAAAGCTCATCAAAATCTGGTTTCACATAATCTAAATTGGTTTGAAACTGATTAATAGTATAAGTTGAACGATAGCCATGGGTTAATGAGAAACGCTTGAAACGCTTTTTAAACCAAGCAAACTTCATAAAACCTGTGTATTTTAAATCCCAGTTTGGAATTGGGATATCTCGAAATGCAGAAGTTTTAACATTGTTTGCATCCTGACCCGAATAAGCTGCTAAAAATGATGGCAATAATACGGCCTGACTATTTTTACCGAAACCTTTAGGGAATCCTTCTTCATCAACATCATTAATATCAACACCTTTTTCTTGTGCTAAACGTTGTGCAACAATAAGGCGGTTAGCTCTAAAATCGTTAAACGCATCCGAAGATGTTTCATCGCTTTTATTAAACGCCGTTTTAATTAAAACAGTTGAAATATTGAAATTACCAAAAGTACTTGGTGTTAAAGAATTATAAACGCCGTCCGTTACGTTATAGTTTTCAGTGAAATTTTCATAAAGAGTTCTACTACCAACTAAATCTATTTTTAAATCTTTTACGGGTTCTAAACTAGCCGATACATCCAATTGCTTCGTGTTGGTGGTTGTAAATTGTTCATTAAAATCTTGGTACAAAGTTAACCAACCACGTTCTGCGGCCAAATACCTAATATCATTTTGACTACCAAAGGTGAAGCCGGTTGTTGGTTTTAAGGTTCCAATAAATCCTGGTGTTTGCAAATAACCCGGTAAGTATGTACCATTATTCTCGGAATAATTAATTTGAACACGTTTAATACTTGTTAAAATATCAACACCTGCATTTAATAATTTCGTAACCGACTGGTTTTTAACTTCTGGTTGATTACCTCTATTTTGGCTTGCACCTGGAGGCCCACCAATAGCAGTACGAGTTCTAACTCTGGTAAGTGGCTTTTTAACCAAACCTATATATCGGTAAAACTTATTCATATCAAAGGTTGTATTGATATTGTGTGTATTGGCGTTTTGAATGGTATTTCCAAGATCGTAAGTTTCGCCGTCTATCTCCAATTCACCATATAAATCAGATCCTTTTTGCCACTGAAAATTACCATTATATTGGTAGGTTGCATTTATAAAATTGAACGTTGGCATTTTATTGAATGGTAATTGATAAGTAACTCCTAGGTTTTGTGTTTGTCTATTCGGATCACCAAAATCGAAAAATCCATCCCAAACATCTAAAGTTTTATCTTGTTCACCATTTAAAATATTATCGTTAATAAAATAATTTCTAACGATATTATTATTTGCAGCCGTAAAATTGAAACTTAATGATTCGGTAAGTTTGTAATTAATGGTATACTGAAAATCGAAGGTATAGTTTCTTTGAAACAACTCTTCTATACTGATGTTATCTCCAGTTAAATCTACGTCTCTATATTTCTGTTTAGTAAACTGTCTATTCACAACAGAATTTAGCGCAAAACTAGTAGGCAATAAGTTAAAGTTGAAATCCTTTAAAAGTTTCCAATACTTACCAGTAAACAACGAATCGTTCTTTTTAAAAGGCTCAACCGTTAATGGATTGAAATTAAAAGCATAATTTGCTCCTGCACTTATGTTTTGATTTAATGAATTTTCAATCTCAAAATCACGATGTTCTACCTTATTATAGGAGTAGTTTACTGTTACATTTTCAACATCATAAAAACGTGGTTTTTCTTCGGAAGTTCTAGTTTTTCTAACACCTATGAAATTGATGCTTTGACGTTTTGTATAATCCTCTGATTGATTTTTTATAGTTTCACGTTGTGCGTCCGTACTAGCCGCGTCCAAACGAGATTCCAAAGTTAAATCATTATAATACGCATCATATTTGGGTGTTATTAATTCTTCACTTTGCCCATAATTGAATGGTAGCTGAACACCCCATTTTTTAGGGAATAATTGTCCAATATTAATATTAGTAACAACATCATATTGCTTTACATCTTCCAAACTGCGCTCACTAGGTCCTTGTTCTATGGTTCCAAACCCCGCAGTACTTTGGCTTCCTGTGGCACTAACCGTCATGAAATCGGCTATATTCGTATCCAAACTCATTACGGCCGCCCATCCTCCTTCGTTATCCATATCGGACAATCGTAATTCATTGAACCATACCTCCGCACATACAGGAGAAGGTAATGCTGCTGTATCATTTAGCCCGTCTTTAACACCATTTTTCACGCCTACCATTAAGGTTCTTATGTCGCCAAAATTCGGATTTCCTTTTATGGTAACCCTATGTTGTCCTAAAGTATATTCTGAAAATTCATCTACAGGCGTTTCAACTAATTTGCCATCAATCACATTATAAAACTTTTGTTTTTCAGTGGCTGATGTGGGATTTGCAATTTCCAAAGCCTTAATTTGTCCTAGAATTTCTATAGGAAGGTTAATTTCATTAGATGTTGGCCATAGCCCTTCACTGGAGCTTGAAGTAGAAACTTCCAATGGTAACTCTATTTGATAATAATTTTCAGTTAAATCATTACCCATTCTAATAAACCCTACAACGGTACTATTGTTTTCATCAATACCCGACCCTTCTTCTTGTAGATGCATGAACATACGTAGGCGTTTGTACTGACGCATATCTATATCGATGTTTTTATAAACACCTCTAGAGTCTTGTGATTCTAATTCACAAACATTAACCACCAATGATTGTTCATTTTGTTCTACAACAGTATTGTTATTATACAATTCTTCAGCTTCTATTCCTGGCGGTGTAGCATAGCTACCTTCGTTATCTAAAGTACCAATAACTCCTACTGAAAATTCGGTAAGATCATCACTCGGATCATCTTTATTAACCTGAAGCGTTTGTGTATAACGTCTCCAATCACTACGTACTAAATCTAAAGTTCCAAAACGGAACACTGTAGGTTCAGAAAACTCCTTAAGATACAAACGCGTGAAACGAATAGATCGTAAATCTTCAATACCACCAACTGCCTTTGCAAGGCTTCCTTCTAAAGGAACTCTGAACAAATACCATCTAACTTCTGGTGTTTGCCCATTTGCGAGCGTACGAGTTTGTTGTTTAAAATCTACAATATATTCTTTTAATGGGTTGCTTGAACTAGAAAGGTTATTAAAATCTACTTCGGATAATGGTAAATTTTGTCTGGTAATTGGTAACTCATATTCGTAATAACTATCAATAGTATTCATTGTATTATCACGATTTATATCCTCCACGTCCGGTTGCGTGTTAGAGCCCCTGTTTGTGTCTGAAAAAGTATCGGGTGTATTTCCCTCTACACCATTATATTTCTTATAGCGTTCGAAAATGTCACCTTCCGTATTTAAAAAATAAGAATAATTATCTTTTGAGGGGTCGCTTCCAAAATTAGTACCAAAAGCAGCTATTTCTTGAGCATCATCATATCCATCATATCCAACGTCTTGATTTGTACGTTCCTCGCCTGTACTATCAAAGGCATAAATTAATGACTGATTTTGAGGCACTACACTACCCCAGGAGGTTACAGGAAGTAAATCTATATTTCCATCTTTAGGCAATCCGTTTTCATACATTTTTCTTCCATCCTTAATGATATCTTCAGAGATATTACCTAAGTTAAAAACCAGCTTCCCGCCAGGGTTTGAAGGATTCTCTTGAAATGGATCCTGCAGCCAGAACTCAATATACTCTACATTTTGTTGTTCAAAATCTGTAGAGGTTAATTGTCTTGTAATACCTGCCCAAGAAGTTGTTGGATTACTTATTACGTCATTGTTTGTTGAAGGATCAAAATTATAAGCTCCCCTTTCATTTGGATAATATGCTAAATCTAATGTGCTTAAAACAGTATTTTGGCCTTGTACTAAATCTCTATCCGGAAATAATTCTTGAATAAAAACACGACTCGTGTATAAACTAGATAAGTCATTATCTGAAATACCATCTGGTCGCTGACTTGTATAAAAAATAGGATCGATGCTATACCAATTTAACATAGCACGACCGTAGCCATTTTGAATGCCATTGTTATCATCACCTGGAGACAAAGTTAAATTTAGAGGTCTGCTAGACAAATACCAAGATTGTTGTGATTTTAAGTCGATGGCATTTTGAGTGCCTTCAAAATCGTCGATATACGAAGTCGCTTCCCCATTTAAGTTTGTAGCATTTGGAGCGCCTGGTGCTAAATATGCAAACTCACCACGTAATGATAAATTGGACTCTACATCTGTATCAATATTTGGTAATGCATTTGCCAGTCGAGTTAAAAATGGCACCTTAGTAGAGTAATTACCATTAAAACCAAAAATAGTATTATTTATAGATTCTGTACCGTAATTAGCTTTTTGAGTTATAGGACGCTCGTTTAAATTTAAAAGCGTACCACCTAACACAAAGTTTTCATTAAATTTATGCTCAACATTTATTCCGGTAAATCGTTTCGTTTGCTGACCAAATACAGCATTATTTTCTGTTGAAACTTCAATTGGGGTATCGGATGCTTTTAAAGCTTCATCTAAAATTTGAACACGACCTAACTGATAATTTACAGTATAATCAATTCCTTCAACCAAAACACGTCCACCAGCAGTTACCCTAACAGAACCCCTAGGCACATTGAACGCACCGATAGAAATACCGTCACTTCCCGTAGATTTGTAGCTACCTTTAAGTTTAAATTTATTTTTCTCTACTGCCTCTAAAGCCTTGGTTTTTGTTTGTTTGTAAAGTACATCATAAACATACTTGGCCTGATTTTCATTGTAAGAAGCCTCATTTTCATAATCTTCACCTCCCAATGCTAACTTGTTAAAAAGATATTCACCAAAAGGTTCCGCGCTTGGGAAAATTATTTTTCCAGTTTCTGATAAAACAGTTATTCCTTCAACATAATCAAAAAAACCATCACCTTTTGATTGTGGGTCATTATTATAATTTAACTTATCTAAACTAAATACACGCAACAAAGGCGTTTCTTCTAATGGATCTTCATTGGCTGCTGCTTCTGGAAATGCCGTTGTACCAACAGGTGTAATATAGTTTAACGGAGATGCTTCATTGTAAAAAATATTCAGTTTAAAATCATCCGAACTTAAATTATATGCCTCGGTGTCGTAGATGTTTTTCATCATCAAATCCCAAACAGGTTGACTTACGTTGGTGATACTACTTTTTAATAATTTTAAAATTAAATTACTATTAACTACCGATGTAACTTCTCCCGAAGTATTCGTTGTAACACTTGTTGCATCTACCCCATCATTGGCAAATTCACCTACTTGGTATACTTTTCCTCCTAAAGTATACTGAAAGGCAACTGCCAAAACCTCATCATTGTTCAGTTTTTGGTTTAACGATATGTATCCTAATTGAGTGTTTAGTACATACTCTTGTCCACTTGTTAATTTGCGAGCATTTTCTAATTTAGCGTAATCATAACCTTCTTTAACTCCGGATATAGCTATACCAGATTGTACCGTTGCTATATCTCTAATAGCATCATTAATTTGAGAACCAGAACCACCAATATTTGTGGGATCAAAGGCATTATTTTTATTGTTCGGATATGCTGAAGCGGCCGCGGTTACTGTTACTGAAGAAGCTATTTTATCTGGATTCGACTCACCTAAATCTTGCAATGCCACAACATTTCTAACATTATCGGTTTTATTTGTTCTATTAGTAATCCAAACTTCCAATCTAGTAATTTGTAAACCTCCATTGTTAATATACGGATAAGTAGCAAGTGCCTTATCATAGTTATCTCTAAAATAATGCGCTAAGAAGAAATGGCGGTTTTCATCGTATTCTCTAATAAACAATTCGAACTCTTCTAAGGTGCCTCCTCCTTGAGAAACAACTGTATTTGCTTGCGATTTTTGTTCGGAAAACACCCCTGTAACCGTTGTTTTACCAAATTGTAATTGCGCTTTAACACCGAATAAACTTTGTGCCCCAGTAATTAAGGAACTGTTTAATGGCATACTCACATTTCCAACCTCTATTTTTTGAATGATATCATCTTCCGTTGGTGTGTACTCTAATTTAATAAGGTTTTGAAAATCGAATGTAGATTGAGTATCGTAGTTTGCGGTTACTTGCAAACGAGTTCCAACCTTACCCATTAAACTTAAACTAATTCTTTGATCGAAATCAAAGGTGAAATTACTTCGATTTCTTGGTGAAAATGTTGGGTTATCTTGTTTTGAGAATAATACTCCTAAGTCCATTTCTACCGATCCTTGAGGGATTACCTCAATGGTATTACCCCCAAAAATGGATTCAAAAAAATCTGATTTTACGTAAAACTCTGGTAATAAATTTTTCTGAGCATCATCTGCACCTTGTTTTTTACCATCAAAAGCATCTATTTTTTCTTTATAATATGCCTTTACGCTTTCTTTAGCAACAAGCGCATAGTACTCTTTAGGTGTTAATATAACCGGGTAATTAATATTAAAATCTCCTAATTTTTCAGTGTAAATATAACGATCTGTTAATGCATCGTAAGTATATTTAGATTCTATACTATTAGGATTTGGCGTTTTAATACTGCCTAAATTAAATCCCGTCTTTATGCTATCTTGAGGTACAGGTTGTTGAGACCAAGCTGTTACGGAAAACAAAAATACAACTATTAAAGCGATGCATTTTTTATTTGATTTATAAAAGTTAGGGTTAGTTATATTCACAATCTATTATAAATTTTTTAAAGCCTGTTTAATAATAGTTTCCACGCTAGCATCTGGTTGGGAAGCGACAATTTTTTCCACAACACGCTCCGCCTGTTTTCTTATAAAACCAAGCACCTCCAAAGCAGATAACGCTTCATCTTTATTGGTATTGCCTTTTACAATAGAAACTTCATCAACATCATAAATCTTTAACACTTTATCTTTCAAATCAATAATAACGCGTTGTGCGGTTTTAGCTCCAATTCCTTTTATTCCTTGGATTAAGGCTACATCACTTGAAGCTATCCCCTCGATAACCTGTTTTGGGGTTAATGAAGATAACATGGTGCGTGCAATACTAGCGCCTATTCCACTCACTGAAATTAACAATCTAAAAATATCGCGTTCTACTAATGATGAAAAACCGTAAAGCGTATGTGAGTCTTCTTTAACCTGAAGATGGGTATATAATTTTAAATGTTCCTGATCTGGAATTTGGGAATAAGTATGTAAAGAGATATTTAAAACATAACCGACGCCGTTACAATCTATAACAACGTCGGTCGGTTTTTTTTCTACAAGTTTACCTTGAATATGTGTAATCATTTATAGCAATTGGTTAAAAATCAAATGTAATAAAATTATTTTCAACAGAATTACCTAGTATTTCCCTTTTCTAATTCTTGCTTTTCTTTTTGTTGAGCATCAATTACTGCAATAGCGGTCATATTTACAATTTCATCTACATTAGCTCCTAATTGAAGGATATGAACTGGTTTACGCATTCCCATCATGATTGGCCCGATAGACACCGCCTCATTTAGCTCTTTTAATAATTTGTAAGTGATATTTGCCGAATCTAAATTTGGAAACACTAAGGTATTCACCTTTCTGCCAACTAATTTTGAAAACGGAAAACGTTCTTGAAGCATTTCGCCATTTAGTGCAAAATCGGTTTGTAATTCACCATCTACAATCAAATCTGGATAATGACGGTGTAAATAAGCTACCGCATCGCGAACTTTTGAGGCGTTTTCATGGGAAGAAGACCCAAAATTGGAGTATGAAATCATTGCCATAACTGGTTCCATTCCAAACATTTTAACAATTTGAGAGGTCATCTGAGCAATTTTTATCAATTCTTTTGACGACGGATTAATGTTTATAGAAGTATCACTTAAAAACATTGGTCCGCGCTTGGTCATCATTACATTCGTAGTTGCCACTCGCGAGGTACCTTCGGCCATCCCAATAAGTTCCAAAATTGGTTTTACAACTGAAGGATAGTTTCTTGAGTATCCAGCAACCAAAGCATCAGCATCACCTTCATTTACCATCATCGCTGCGAAATAATTACGCTCTCGCATAAGGCGTTGCGCCGAATAATAAGTAACACCACGACGCTTACGTTGCTCCCAATATACTTTAGCATATTTGCTTTTTCTATCGTTTTCTTCTTCAACTTTTGGATCGATAATAAGAACATCATCTGCTTCAAATTCGATCTCGGCCATTAGTTCTTTTATGGTTTCAATTCTACCAAGCAAAATAGGAATGGCAATACCTTCTTCATAAACTATTTGTGCCGCTTTTATAACCGCCAATTGATCTGCTTCAGCAAAAACAACTCGCTTTGGATCTGATTTAGCACGGTTAAACAACATTCTAAGAAGCTTGTTATCATTCCCTAAACGTTCTCTTAATTCGTCCTTGTATTTTTCCCAATCTAAGATTGGCTCTTGAGCAACACCACTTTCCATCGCCGCCTTGGCAACTGCCGGCGGAATTTCAGAAATTAAACGCGGATCGAAAGGTTTCGGAATGATGTATTCTTTACCAAATGTTAATCGAGTTTCTCCATATGCAATATTTACTTGCTCTGGCACATGCTCTTTAGCCAATTTGGCCAAAGCTTCAACCGCCGCCATTTTCATGGCTTCATTTATTTTTGTAGCACGAACATCTAAGGCTCCTCTAAAAATAAATGGAAACCCTAACACGTTATTTACTTGGTTAGGATGATCTGAGCGACCCGTTGCCATAATAATATCTTTACGTGTTTTTATAGCCAAATCGTATTTTATCTCTGGATCGGGATTTGCCATAGCGAACACAATAGGGTTCTCTGCCATGGACAATAACATTTCTGGAGTTACAATATTAGCCATGGACAAACCAATAAATACATCGGCATCAACCATAGCTTCTTCTAGCGTATCAATTTTTCTATGGGTAGCAAATTCGGCCTTTTCATCAGAAAGGTTTTCTCTATCATCTCGAATAACCCCCTTACTATCACACATCACCATATTTTCTCGCTTAGCACCACAAGCCTGATACAGACGAGAACATGAGATAGCTGCAGCCCCTGCTCCACTAATTACAATCTTTACTTCATCTAGTTTTTTCTTTGCTATCTCAACTGCATTAATTAAGGCTGCCGCGGATATAATGGCAGTACCATGTTGGTCGTCGTGCATTACAGGAATATCTAGTTCTGCCTTTAAACGTCTTTCAATTTCAAATGCTTCTGGTGCTTTTATATCCTCTAAATTGATACCACCAAAAGTTGGAGCAATATTTTTAACCGTTTCAATAAACTCTTCAACATTCTCTGTATCAACCTCAATATCAAAGACATCTATATCAGCAAAAATTTTAAATAACAAACCCTTACCTTCCATAACAGGTTTAGAGGCTTCAGGACCAATATTTCCTAAACCTAAAACTGCTGTACCATTGGAAATTACTGCGACTAAATTACCTTTAGCAGTATATTTGTAGGCATTATTTTTATCTTTTTCAATCTCTAAACATGGTGCTGCAACACCTGGTGAATACGCTAAAGCTAAATCGCGCTGAGTTGAATATTTTTTTGTTGGAACAACTTTTATTTTACCTGGAGTAGGTTTGGCATGGTATATAAGAGCCTCTCTACGTTTACTTTCTTCGCTCATTGGAATTATTATTTGACTAAGTGAACAAAGATAATAATCCTATAATAGTAAACACTATTCTTTTTCTGGAAACTCCTATATTTCTAAGGAAGTTTCCAATCTTTTTTTGAAACTACTAATATTTTAAAAATTGAGATAATATGACACTATAGAAACTTAAAATACAAATTTATTTTTCTAGAGTAAAAATAAATTTTGTTCCCTTACCTAATGTAGATTCTACATAAATTGAGCCACCTAATTTTTTAACCATTTTCTTCACAGTTGCCAATCCAATTCCATTACCCGCACGTCCGAATTTATCCGTTATGTCAATTTTTTCAAAAATATTGAATATCTTTTCTTGAAATTTTCCTGCTATTCCTGGCCCATTATCTTTTACGTAAAACTCATAATGGGAATTAGTTTCAAAAACTCCAATCTGAACTTCTACTAATTCTTTGTCATTATATTTTATGGCATTGGTAATGAGATTAATCAAAATTTGGGTGATTGCGGTCTTGTTAAGAAAAATACTATTTAATGATGTTGTTAACGTTATATTACAAGCATATTCAAAGCTAAACAAACCTGCTATTTCATTTTTTAATTCTATTAAATTAATTTCGGTTTTTCTTTCTTTTAAAACACTTTCACTTCTGCTGTAACGCAGTAATCCATCTATTAAGTTAGCAAGACTATCGGAGGAATTAATGATTAACTTCAACATTTCTTCGCCTTCCTTATCTACATTTTCGCCATATTCATTTAAAAATAGCTGAGTTAAACTAGATATATTTAATAGAGGTGATTTTAAATCGTGGGCGGCTATGAAAGCGAATCGTTCTAATTCCTCATTCTTCTCTTCTAACTCTATTAAATTACGCTCCAACAGTAATTTGTTTTTTCGTAATTCTAACAAATTCATTACTTGATTTGTTAGTGCTGTTAACGATTGAATCTGACTTTGAGTAAGGGAATTAGGTTTGTGATCTATTACGCACAAAGTACCCAAAGAAAAGCCTTCTTTATTTACCAAAGGAACACCCGCATAAAAAATAACACGTGGGTCACTTGTTACCAGTGGATTATCAAAAAACCTTTTATCTAACCGAGAATCTTGAACTACAAACACTTCCTTTGGCTGATTAATAGCATGTGCACAAAACGCATATTCTTTTGGGGTTTCGGTAGCATCTAAACCATGGTGCGATTTAAACCATTGACGTTTATCATCAATAAGGCTAACAAGAGAAATTGGTGTGCCGCATATTTCAGCAGCTATAGTGGTTAAATTGTCATAATCTATTTCGGGTAGGGTATCTAATATTGAATAGGATTGTAAACTTTTAATTCTTTCATTTTCATTCTCAGGTACTTCAGGCTCTATCATTCAATTTGGTTTATTCTCGTTAAAATAAATAATTTAATTTAATTTTCACCAACATAAACCGATAATGGCATTTTTATTTTTAACCTGTAATAAACTTCCTAAACCACTTAAAGAATACACGTCTGCTTGAGTCAATTTGCTTATATGTTTGGATTTTCTTTTAATAAGTAGTTTCCAGTATATGATTATTTTAAAAAATCGATATTCCTTTTTAAACCGGAAAATTTAGTGCGATTTACAGCAGAACCTTTGAATAACTTTTTAAAAACATCATCGGTAATCTCATTCCAATCTTGTTTAGACATAGCTAATAATTCTGGATGCGGATTAAAAAGTGGCTCGTTATGTGGTTTTGAAAACCGATTCCAAGGACAAACATCTTGACATATATCGCAACCAAACATCCAGTCATCAAACTTACCTTTGTATTCTATTGGAATGCTTTCCTTTAGTTCTATAGTGAAATAAGAAATACATTTACTACCATCAACCACATAAGGTTCAGTGATGGCTTGCGTTGGGCAGGCATCAATACATTTGGTGCAAGTACCACAATGGTCGGTTGTAACCGAATCATATTCTAAATCTAAATCAATAATTAATTCGGCAATAAAATAGAAAGACCCAACTTGCTGAGTTAATAAGTTGCTATTTTTCCCTATCCAACCTAAACCAGATTTTGCCGCCCAGGCTTTGTCTAAAACCGGTGCAGAATCTACAAAAGCACGTCCATGAACTTCGCCAATTTCATCTTGAATAAATTGTAAAAGGGATTTCAATTTATCTTTTATTACGAAATGATAATCCGTTCCATATGCGTATTTGGATAGCTTAAAGCTATTCTGTGTTTGAGTCTTTTCCGGATAATAATTTAATAGTAATGAAACAACCGATTTTGAGCCTTCAACCAGTTTTGTTGGATCTAAACGCTTATCAAAATGATTTTCCATGTATCGCATTTCGCCATGCATGTTTTTGTTTAGATAATTTTCCAGTCGAGGCGCTTCTGCTTCTAAAAATGCCGCTTTACTGATTCCACATGATAAAAAACCGAGGCGTTTGGCCTCTTCTTTTATTTTTTGAGAGTAATTCGACTTATTGTTCATATTATGGCTTGATTAGCGCACAGCCTCACATTAGGTTTTAAACAAAATTTAAAACAAACCGCCTTGAATATTTCCTCTTATTTTGCCTAAGTGTTTATAGGCAAGTTCTGTTACCTCTCTACCGCGAGGGGTTCTCATAATAAACCCTTGCTGGATTAAGAAAGGTTCGTAAACTTCCTCAATGGTCTCGGCACTTTCGCTTACTGCAGTTGCCAAAGTAGAAATTCCAACAGGTCCGCCTTTAAATTTTTCGATGATGGTAGTTAAGATTTTATTATCCATTTCATCCAAACCAAAGGCATCCACATTCAATGCCTCTAAGGCATATTTCGAAATTTTTATATCAATTTTTCCGTTACCTTTTATTTGAGCAAAATCGCGAACACGACGCAATAAAGCGTTTGCAATACGTGGTGTTCCTCTACTTCTACCAGCTATTTCTACGGCTGCTTCCATGGAAATTGGCACGTTTAAAATAGTAGCACTTCGTTGAACAATGGTTGTTAAAAGTTCTGTATTATAATATTGTAATCTGCTTTGAATTCCAAAACGTGCACGCATGGGCGCAGTTAACAATCCAGAGCGAGTGGTTGCTCCAACTAATGTGAATGGATTTAAATTAATTTGAACAGTTCTAGCATTGGGTCCAGACTCTATCATAATATCAATTTTATAATCCTCCATGGCAGAGTACAAATATTCCTCTACAATAGGGCTCAATCGATGGATTTCATCAATAAACAACACATCGCGTTCGTCCAAATTTGTTAACAAACCTGCCAAGTCTCCTGGCTTATCTAAAACGGGACCTGAAGTTATTTTTATGCCTACATTTAATTCGTTAGCAAGAATATGAGCCAAGGTTGTTTTTCCAAGTCCGGGTGGTCCGTGAAACAAAGTGTGATCTAAGGCTTCATTACGAAAATTGGCTGCCTGAACAAAAATTTGAAGATTTTCCAACACTTGGTCTTGCCCTGTAAAATCATCAAAAGCTAAAGGTCTTAACTTTTTTTCAACATCAAGTTCTTCGGGTGAGAAATTTTGGTTTGTAGGGTCTAGATTTTCGTTCATATTTAAAGACCTTTGGTCTGCGCTCAGGGTGATAATTCGTTTCAAAGTGGATTCCTGCTTCCATCAAAAAAATGCTTTTTAAATTAAGGCATTCGTAAATCTTTGATTTCACAGGAATGACAAATATAAAGAAAAAGACCTTTGTAATGGCTATTTCACTACAAAGGTCTTGATAATTAATTGCTGTCTTTAGACTAGGCTAAGGGTGATAAATTAATTTAAAATCGTGAATTCACAACGACGATTTTCTTCATATTCTTCTTTCGTACAAATTCCTACCTTTACACATTTATTAATTGGCTGCATTTCACCATAACCAATACTTTTTAAACGGCTTCTGTCTATTCCTTTACTTACTAAATACTCTAGAGTTGAAGCAGCACGGCGTTTAGATAAGTCTAAATTATATTGATCCTTACCTCTAACATCAGTATGTGCGGACACCTCTATTTCCATTGATGGATATTTCTTCATTAAATCTACCAAGACATCTAAGGTAACTGCAGCGTCTTTTCGAATTTTAGATCTATTAAAGTCGAAATAAATTTTATCCAATTCCACTTGTACATCGCCTTTTTCGTTTTGTTTTACGCGTTCTTCAGCATCATCAAACGATTCTAAAGTTAAATAGATATTATGCTGAATTTTGCCTTTGCTATCTGTTGAAAACTCTACATCCTGAGGTATATAAGCTTTTCGAGTTCCTCTAATCTTATATTTTTTATTTGGTTCTATTTTGAATAAATAATCTGCCTTTGCTCCTACAATAGAATCTTGAAGTACGTTTCCTGCTTCATCAAACAAGGTAACTAAAGATCCTGCAAGTAAGTCTTTACTATTTTTATCTTGCACAACACCTTCTACCAAATATTTAGTTAAAATATTTTCTTCTCTACCAAACCCAAACAATCTATCGAATCCTCCACGATTTGAAGACACAAATCCTTGATTATCTTTTTCTCTTATAGTGTAAGCAAAATCATCCAAGCTGCTATTAATTGAGCTTCCAAGATTTACAGGTTTATCAAAGATTCCATTTACTAAATTACTTCTAAAAACATCCAAACCTCCGAATCCCAAATGACCGTCGGATGCAAAATACAACACATCCAAATCACTAATGTAAGGAAACTGCTCTCGGTGTTTCGTATTTACATTGGCACCTAAATTCTCTGGTGTTCCATAAGTACCATCTTCATTAATTGCCACTTTGTAAATATCAAAACTTCCAATAGTACCAGGCATATCACTAGCAAAATAGAGGGTTTTCCCATCTTTACTTATTGACGGGTGTTCACAACTATATTTTGTAGAATTAAACGGCAATTCTGTAACATTAGTCCAATTACCATCAACCAAATCTGCTTTAAATATTTGCACATGTGCAATACGTTCTTCTTCTGTTTTTGCACGTGTGTTATTCGTTCTGTTAAAATACATTGTTTTACCATCTTTACTGAAAACGGCATTACTTTCATGAGAATCTGTATTGATTTCATCTGAAAAAGGTGTTACATTTTCCAATTTACCCTCTGCAGAAAGAGTTCCTGAATACAAATCTAAATACGGTAAATTATTCCAAGAATATGATGGATTATCGGTATTTCTGGTTGAAGCAAAAGCTACTTTATCATCGCCATAAAAAGACAATCCAAAATCACTGTTTGTTCCAATTTCATTCGCTATTTGTTTTAACTTAAATGTATGAGGTGTTGTTTTTTCCGTTAACTCAATAAAAGCTGGTGTATTGATGCGTTGATTGTAATATCTACTTAAATGCACATCAGCTTCCTTATAATCTTTAACACCTTTTAAAGCTTGTGCAAATCTGAAATGAAACTCAATGTCGATTGAATCGCCATAGCTAACAAAAAGCTCCCGATACGCCTTAATGGCTTTTTGAAGATTTGCATTGTAATAATAACTATCAGCTAAATTTTGAAGCACTTCTTGGTTACGTTCTTTGGTTTCGTATAATTCGGCTGCTTCAATATAAGCTCGCATTTCAAAAAGTTTGTTGGCGCGTTTTAAATTACTTTTTTGAGCTAGTGCTATTCCACCAACTAATAAAAGGCTTGCAAGTATGTATGTATGTTTTTTCATAATTGGAATCATTTTTGGTTAGAAGAATCTAGGTGAACGATCGTAACCACCCTTAAATCTGAATAAATCTACATTGAATAATACAAATAGTTCATGCGAGCCCGAATTGTAACTTCCTAAGTTATTCGTTGTGAAATCGTACGCATAGCCAATTTTAAGTTCTGGTGAAATTTGAAAACCTACCAATCCACTTATGGCGTCGTCTAAACGGTAACCTAAACCAGCTTCTAATTTTTCATTAATTAATACATTGGCAGTAATATCAAGAGCAAGCGGTGCGCCACTAACAGATTTTGCCATAAATGCAGGTTTCAGTTTCAGATTTTGGTTAATATCAAACACATAGCCACCAGTTAAATAATAATGAATGCTTTGAACTCCTGTAGCTTTTACACCGTTTTCGGTCTCCAGATGCTTTGTGTTTAACATATTTGGTGCCGATAAACCGATGTAATACGTATCGGTAAAGTAAAACGCTCCAATACCTAAATTTGGAAACGCTTTGTTTATATTTTCGTTAAAAGCTACATCTTCATTTTGTGACTGTAAAACAAAGCCATCAAAATTGGTATCGAAAAGTGTGAATCCAGCTTTAATACCTAATGATAATTTACCGCGATCTAATCCCATTGGTAACACGTATGCAAAATCGGCATAAATATTGTTTTCCTGAACAATATCCCCAATATTATCGTTAGTAAACGAAATACCAACTTCTATTTTTTCATTAATTGGTGTATGCGCAAAAAAGGTCCCTGTTTTGGGTGCGCCCTCCATTCCTACCCACTGCGTTCTATACAAACCTCCTAGGTTTAAAATCGCCTGCTCGGAGGTAGCATATGCCGGGTTTATAACACTCATATTATACATATACTGTGTAAATTGAGGGTCTTGCTGCGCGAAACTTTGTAGCGACATTAGTATGATACTTACTAAAGCAGCTATTTTATGATATCTATTTAAATGTTTCATGATTTTTTAAATTTTGAGTTCTATAAAACTATCTGCTTAAGTATAATCGTCCTTGTTTTGGTTTCGTTGAACCATCGTTAAAATTGAAAATATAAAAATAGACTCCAACAGGCAGGTCGCCACTTCCAACGGATCTTGATTGATTTGATTTACCATCAAATTGTGGTGATGATGCGTTGCCTTTATACACAATATTTCCATAGCGATTGTAAATTTCCATTTCGAAATTTGGATAAAGTATATTTAAATTATCCACATAAAAGGTATCGTTAACGCCATCGCCGTTAGGTGAAAAGCCGTCCGGAATCACTAATAATCCACACGATGTTAAATCTGGTGTTACGGCTAAACGTACACTGCTTTCACACCCCGTTGTTTCATCTATTATTGCAGCGTAATACGTGGTTAAATTTGTAAGCTCGGTTGAACTACTTATTTCACTTCCATTCGCAGCATCATCATACCATTTAATATTACTAGATGTCGTGTTTTTCTCTGCGATATTATCGGTTAGAGTTGCTATTGTTGGATGATCGTTTATGCAATACTCCTGGAACGAATCTACCAAGGTAGGTGTGGAAGTATCATTTACGGTCGGGGTAATTTTTACACTTTGTGAAGATTCACATCCAGAACTTGTTGTTTGCGTTGCAAAATAATCGGCTCCGCTTACTAAATCATCTGTTAGGTTTACTGGTGTTGTTAAATCGGCATCAGCATACCATATTACCGTTCCTGTTGGACGAATGCTAATTGATAAATCGGCAACCGTTGGTTCATCAACTTTACAAAATTCCGGATTATCATCAAGTACAACTATTTGAGGTGAATCATTTATAGTAACTGTGATATCAGCAAAAGCATCTGGTGAACAAGGTGCTGTTGCCGCAACTGTATATCTATAAACTCCTGAAGCATCAGAATTCGGATCGAAAATATTTGTACCACTTGTTAATAATGGTGACCAAGTACCACCGCTTTGAGCAGAAGTTCCCAATAATTCAAACAAATCTATTTGTCCATCAATTCTACAAATGCTAATTGCGTTATCTACTCCTGCATTTGGTGCTAAGGTTACTGTAACATCAACTTCGCTTGCATCAATCCCACAGGCGTTAATTACAGTATAAACATATTTTGTAGAAGCATCCACTAATGGATCAAAAACACCAGTACCACTAGCCAAAGCTGGCAACCAGGTTCCTCCCGCATCAGCACCAACTAATAATGCAAATAAGTCTGTTGTTCCACTATTACTACACACCTCTAAAATAGTTCCTGTACCAGCACTTAAAGGTGGCTCTACCGTAACTGTTATTAAAGTACTTGCATCAATACAAGGAGCGGAAGCTGTTACCACATAGGTAAATTGATAAATTCCTGTAGCTACTGCTGTAGCATCAAAATTACTTCCCGTTAGCGCTCCCGTACTATCTGTATCTTGCCACACTCCTCCTGTATCTTGTGAACCATCTAGTGCAGTAAATAAATCTACAGCCATATTTGAATTACAAACTGATATCGGACTTGCAACACCGGAAACTGGTGATTTATAAATTACAGCAGTTACCAATGTTCTAACTGAAGACTCACAGCCTGTTGTTGCATCAGTTTGTGTTGCATAATAAGTTTCACCGTCAACCAAAGCTACTTCTGCAGCTAATGCAGAACCTCCTGTAGCTTCGTCGTACCACTTAATATCGTTTCCTGATGCTATTAAATTTGAAATGTTTGCTGAATCGCAAAATTCTTGAATTGCAGTAGCTAATGGTGCAGCTGTATCATTAATGACGATAGTTACGGTTACCAATTCATCATCACAACTTCCTATTTCATCAACATTATAGGTGAAATTATATGTACCTACAGAAAGACCCGAAATAGTTACCAAATTTCCAGACAATACACCTGTAGCATCGTCATCATTCCAAGTACCCAATTGATCTTCTCCTTCTAATAAATCAAATAAATCAACAGTTTGTGCAGGTGAAATTGTAGCAAGACATACTTCCATAGGTGAAACTGCTGTTCCTGATTCAGGAGCATCTTCAATGGTTACTACTACCGTAGAACTGTTTATACAGCCATTCGCATCGGTAATAGTGTAAGTGAAATTATAGGTTCCAATCACCAAATTAGTTAAAGTCAATTCTTCACCACTTAAAGCGCCTGTTGAATTATCATCCGACCAAACACCTCCTAAATCTGCACCAGTAAGTAGACCAGACAAAATCAATGGAGAATTTGCTGCCAATTCATTTTCACAAAATGTAGCTGGTGTTGCAGTTCCTGTATTTGGTAACGGGTTAATAGTTATTTCAACTGTTGGCAGTTCTGGCGCATCACAATTTCCTATGGCATTTACATCAAATGTAAAGGTATAATTCCCAGCTGCTAAACCATCTAAAGTAACAATACTACCAGATAATTGATTTGAAGGTGTACTATCTAACCATACTCCAGCGTCTGCATCTGCACTTAAATAATCTAATAAATTTAGCGTTTGTCCTGGTGTTATATCAGACATACAAAACGCATTTGGATTGGTTGTTGTTCCTGCGTTTGGTGCTTCTTCGATCGTAATACTTACGGTTGTACTATTTTCACAACCATTAGAATCTGTAACACTATAGGTATAATTATAAATTTGAATATTTGTAAGCGTATTTAAATCTATAATATTCGAAATCATGGTTCCAGATGTATTTATGCCCTCATACCATTGTCCTCCCGAATCTACGGTTCCTGTTAATAAGGTAAATAAATCGAATGACGAATTATTTAAAGCGGCATCATTTTCACAAAATGGTGGCGGATTATTAGCAACACCTGTATTGGGTAATGGGTTGATGGTTATTTGAACTGTTGGCAGTTCTGGCGCATCACAACTTCCTATGGCATTTACATCAAATGTAAACGTATAATTCCCAGCTGCTAAACCATCTAAAGTAACAATACTACCAGATAATTGATTTGAAGGTGTACTATCTAACCATACTCCAGCGTCTGCATCTACACTTAAATAATCTAATAAATTTAGCGTTTGTCCTGGTGTTATATCAGACATACAAAACGCATTTGGATTGGTTGTTGTTCCTGCGTTTGGTGCTTCTTCAATCGTAATACTTACGGTTGTACTATTTTCACAACCATTAGAATCTGTAACACTATAGGTATAATTATAAACTTGAATATTTGTAAGCGTATTTAAATCTAAAACATTCGAAATCATGGCTCCAGATGTATTTGTGCCCTCATACCATTGTCCTCCTGAATCTACGGTTCCTGTTAATAAGGTAAATAAATCGAATGACGAATTATTTAAAGCGGCATCATTTTCACAAAATGGTGGCGGATTATTAGCAACACCTGTATTGGGTAATGGGTTGATGGTTATTGTTACGGTTACTAATTCATCTTCACAATTTCCGATGGCATTTACTTCATATGTATAATAATAATCTCCTGGAGTTAATCCTGATACATCTATCGGGTTTGAAACACTTGACCCTAAATTATCGTTACCTAAGTACCATACCCCTGTTTGATCTTCATCCGATAGTAATTCAAACAAGTCATAAGTTGTAGGTGCTGAACCTTCACAAAATACTGC
Organism: Mariniflexile sp.; assembly: GCF_041583155.1. Taxonomy (GTDB): domain Bacteria; phylum Bacteroidota; class Bacteroidia; order Flavobacteriales; family Flavobacteriaceae; genus Mariniflexile. The sequence continues at coordinate 51,701 of NZ_JBFHGK010000007.1, read as the reverse complement.
AGGAGCATTTACTGTTCCTGATTCCGGAGAAGGTTCAACTATTATAGTACTTGAAGTTGTATCTGTACACGTACCATTATCTATAGTATAATTAAATATATAAGGACTTCCTTCAACAGTTAAAGTAGTAATATCTATAGGGTTAGATAACGTTGTGTTATTAGCGTCTGTCCAGATACCATTATCATTATCTTGAGAGCCATCTAAAGAAGTAATTAAGTCAAATGGAGAGTTTGATACCAAATCATTTTCACAAAACACGCGAGTAGTTCCTTCACCTGCATTAGGATCTTCCAATATAATTATCTGAACCGTTGTAGTTTGTAAAGGACACGCATTAGGCGCTACATTTTGTGAATAGGTAAAATTATAAGTTCCCGCACTTAAACTAAATAAATCTACTGGACTGGTTATAATTGTTCCCGAACTTGAGGGTCCTTGAGTCCATTGTCCATTTGGGTCTTCGTTTTCCAATAAACTGAACAAATCAAATGCTGTTGGAGCAGTAGAATCACAGAACGTAACAGCCCCCAAAGCTGTACCAGAACTTAACGATTCATTAACTCTAATAGTTACTGTGGCAACGCCATCGGGACAAATTCCCGTACTTGGTACGGTATAGGTAAAAACATAATCGTCGGCTACAGTCAATGAAGAAACATTTACCGTTCCTTGGTAGCCATTATAAGTTGCCAATGGTCCTGACCAGGTTCCTGATATATCCTTAACTCCTCCTAATTCATCAAATAAATTAAAATCGACAGCAGGTAAATTATCACTACAATATTGTAAAACTGTGGGTGTTCCTGCATTAACAGGCGTATCAATAGTTACTGTTACTGGTATCGTATTACTCTCGCAAAATATATCATCCACTTGAACATAATACGTTTTACCATTGACCAAGGATGTTAATGCAGATAAAGCTGGAGGTATGGGATTTCCCAAAGCATCTACATTAGCATACCAATTGTAACTCGAGGATGTCGTTCCTGGATCTAAATTCCCAACAACTGGATTTATGCTAGAACAAAACTCCTGCACACTTGCAGGTGTTGGATCTGCTGGAGAGATAAAAACCCCAACAGGGCCGTTCTCTTGCTGACTCTCACACCCAGCACTATTACCAAAAACAACATAATAATTGGTACCACCAGATGCAATAGCATCACTAGGTGAGGCTTGATTTGTTAAGTTATAATCATAATACACCTTTACATAACCTCCTGTAGGTATTCCCGATTGTAATACGTCATCAATATACGTCTGTATTGTAGCATTATCCTTGGAGCAATAAATTCCTGTTAAGTTTTTTCCAGAAGGTTTAATTTCAAAACTAATTACTATGGATGATCTACTACCACAGCTACCTGAACTATCATCAACATAATAAGTACCTTCCTTTACTAATTGAGATGGTTGATAAGCAGAACCACCCGTGCTACTACTATACCATACAATGCCATTACCATTATTTGTGGCAAAGGCATTTAAATCAGCAAAAGTAAATCCTGAAGCATCACAAATAGGAGGTGGATTAGAAACTGCAATAGTAGGACATTGACCAAAAACAGAAAATGATGTCCACAAAAAAACAAAAATATAGGAGGCAAAATTAATCGACTTCCTAAGCATAGGTTTTGTTATCATAATTGAAATATTAGATTCAGGTTATTAACAGCTTGATATAAAACTTATTAAGCTTAATTCGTATTAACAAAATTAATCCTACGTTTTATAAAACAGTGCAATTTAACTGATTTTTTTGTATTTCAACGGATTTTAAACAAATATTTTACATTTTGTCGTAAAAAAAAGCACTATAACGAAAAAACCCATCTAAATAGATGGGTTTTAAAGTAAATTAAAAATTAATTTTAGTGCTGTAGTTCCTCTTCGCCTTCTTTCAATGGAATGTTTTGAGGAACAAAATCCACATCATGTCCTGGTTTGCTATAATCATAAGCCCAACGATATACATGAGGAATTTCTCCTGGCCAATTACCATGAATATGTTCTACAGGTGTAGTCCATTCAAGAGTAGTAGACTCCCATGGATTTTGGGTGGCTTTCTTTCCATAAAAAATACTACTAAAGAAATTGTATAGATAAATTATTTGAACCACTCCACCAATCAAAGCGAAAATGGTAATAATAACATTAACGTTTGCTAAATCATCAAATAATGGAAAGTTACTGTTAGTATAATAACGACGTGGTAAACCTGCCATACCTATAAAATGCATTGGGAAAAACACACCATAAGCACAAACAGCAGTAATCCAAAAGTGAATATAGCCTAAGTTTTTATTTAACATACGACCAAACATTTTTGGATACCAATGGTAAATACCTGCAAACATACCATATAGAGCAGATATACCCATTACTAAATGGAAGTGAGCAACCACAAAATATGTATCATGAACATTAATATCTAAAGCACTATCTCCAAGAATAATACCAGTTAACCCACCAGTTATGAATGTTGAAACAAAACCGATTGAGAATAACATAGCAGGATTCATTTGCAAATTACCTTTCCAAAGTGTGGTAATCCAGTTGAATGCTTTTACCGCCGACGGAATTGCAATTAATAATGTAGTAAAGGTAAATACAGAACCTAAGAAAGGGTTCATACCTGAAATAAACATATGGTGACCCCACACTATTGTGGATAAAAATGCAATAGCTAAAATAGAGGCAATCATAGCTCGATAACCAAAAATTGGCTTACGAGAATTAGAAGCCATAATTTCAGAAACTAATCCCATTGCAGGTAAAATAACGATATACACTTCTGGGTGTCCTAGGAACCAAAATAAATGCTCAAATAACACCGGTGATCCTCCTTGATAATGTAGTACTTCACCTTGGATAAATATATCTGATAAAAAGAAAGAGGTTCCAAAACTTCTATCCATTATTAATAATAACGCCGCAGATAATAATACTGGGAAAGAAATAATACCAATGATAGCAGTTACAAAGAATGCCCAAATTGTTAATGGTAATCTGGTCATAGACATTCCTTTAGTACGCAAGTTAATAACAGTAACAACATAATTAAGTGAACCTAATAATGAAGAGGCAATGAATATCGCCATGGCTACTAACCATAAAGTCATCCCCATACCTGAACCACCTTGTGCCATAGGTAACGCACTTAAAGGCGGGTATATTGTCCAACCTGCTGCTGCTGGTCCTGCTTCAACAAATAAAGAGATTATCATGATAACACTTGATAAAAAGAATAACCAATAAGATACCATATTCAAGAAACCTGAAGCCATATCTCTTGCTCCAATTTGTAATGGAATTAATAAGTTACTAAATGTACCACTCAAACCTGCAGTTAATACGAAAAACACCATGATAGTACCATGGATTGTAACTAATGCCAAATAAATATCTGCATCCATAACACCTTCAGGTGCCCATTTCCCTAATAATGCTTCAAATAGCACATTAGGTTCTTCAGGCCATGCAATTTGCATACGAAACATCATAGACATTAAAACCCCAATAACCCCCATGATTGTACCAGTAATTAAATACTGTTTGGCAATCATTTTATGGTCTTGACTAAATATGTATTTAGTTACAAAGGTCTCTTTATGATGATGTCCGTGGTCGTCATGAGCGTCGTGAGCGTGCGTATCTTCGTGTGCTGACATAATCTTATAGCGTATTTATCTTTTTTATAATTAATTAACTAGAGAGTTCTTGAATTCTTTTTGCTCTTTTAACCAAGCATCATATTCTTCCTGTGTTTCAACAATAATTTTCATTTGCATGTTGTAATGAGATTTTCCACAAATTTTATTACATAACAACAAATAATCAAATTCATATCTATCTAAAGCTTCTCCGCCTTCCGCAATTAGCTTTTTAGATTTTTCAATTCTAATATTGTTGATATTTGCTACTTTCTCTACTATTTCTGGTGTTTGTCTCATTTCAGCAGTCGTCTTTGTAGGCGTAAAACCAAATTGAGTAATCATACCTGGAACACAGTTCATTTGAGCCCTAAAGTGTGGCATGTAAGCCGAATGCAAAACATCTTGCGAACGCATTTTAAATAACACAGGTTTACCTACAGGTAAGTGTAATTCGGTTGTAATGATATCATCTTGTGCATTAGGGTCAGCTTCATCTAAACCTAAAATATTAGCCCTATCAATGTCAATTAAACGAACATTAGCTTTACCTAATGTATTATCTGCACCAGCATACCTAGCTTTCCAGTTAAACTGTTGAGCATACAATTCTACCACTAATGGGTCATCACTCTCATCTACACCCATGATGTTAATCCAAGTGTTAAGACCATAAATTATTAATCCAGCCAAAACAATAACTGGAATAATAGTCCAAATAGCTTCTAACTTATTATTATCTGCAAAAAACAATGCCTTTTTACCCTTTTCACCTTTGTATTTGAAGGCAAAATAATGTAATAAGAATTGCGTAATTGTCTGTGTAATAAAAATGATAATCATAGAGATAATCATCAAATTATCGATGGTAGGTCCATGCTCTGAAGCAGAATTTGACATTAATGGTAAATCACCCCACTTAACAAAACAAACGATTGTAATGATGTAAATAAAAGCTAAAAAGCCCATCATTAAATATGCATTTAAAGTATTGTCCTTATCGGTAGCAACCTGAGAATTATCGCTTTTAGCCTGAGCCAAATCGAAAATTTTTACCATTTGCCAAATGGCAACTGAAATAAATACTAGAATTATAATTGTTAATAAAGCAGTCATCGTTATCGTCCGTCGTTATTTATATCTTAATTAATAATGAAAATCTTCACTTTCTTTTCTAAAAGGATATCCTTTTACAAGTAATGGTGCTTTTGTTAAAGCTGTAAATACAACTAAAATAAATAATCCTGCAAAAAACAATAAAGCACTAATTTCAGGAATACCAATAAACCATCTGTCACCAACAGTTGCAGGCATAATCATATTGAAAATATCAATATAATGACCACCTAATATTACAAGACCTGCCATAACAACAAACCAAGGAATACGTTTGTAATCTGCATTCATCAACATTAAAATTGGGAATACAAAGTTCATTACTACCATACCAAGGAATGGTAATTGATAACTTTTAAAACGTGTAATAAAGTAAGTTACCTCTTCTGGTATATTTGAGTACCAAATTAACATGAATTGCGAGAACCACAAGTATGTCCAGAAAATACTAAAAGCAAACATGAATTTAGCAACATCATGTAGGTGATTTTCATTTACAAACTCTAAATAGTTTCTAGATTTTAGGTAGATAGTAATTAAAGCTAAAACAGTTATAGCACTTACAAACATACTAGCAAATACATACCATCCAAATAATGTAGAAAACCAGTGAGGATCTACACTCATAATCCAATCCCATGACATCATAGATTCTGTGTAAATAAAGAATACTAAAAATGCGGCAGCTATACGAAATGATTTCTTAAAATTAGAATTATCTTCTGCTGTGTCTTGAGCAATAGAAAATTTACGAGCAAAATGACGATAAATGCTCCATCCTGCTATAAAGATTAAACCTCTAACTGTAAACCATCCTATATTTAACCAGCCAGATTTGCCCTGGATTAATTTATCATGTGCAACTACTTCAGGATCCATCCATACAAATAAATTGTAATGCCCAATAGTACCAGAGGCTACAGCAATAGCCAAAACAATTAGAGCTCCAGGTAAAACATAAGCCGACATAGCCTCCATAACTCTAAATAATACCGGAGACCAACCTGCCTGAGAGGCTATTTGAATAGCATAAAAAGCCAAAATTCCTAAACCTATCATCATGAAGAAAAATGCAGCTACATATAATGCAGACCAAGGTCTGTTAGCAATTTGATGCTGAACATGCTCAATATGTTCTTTATGTTCGTCTACGTCTCCATGAGCATCAGCTGCGTGTGAATTTTCAGAAGCATGAGTATCATGACTGGTATTTGTATGCGTATTTTCTACTGCATGTCCGCCACCATGGTGAGCTTCTTCCGCAAGCAAGGTTTCAACTTCTTCAAAAGATTTATGAGATGTCATAAAACCATACCCTACACCTAATGCTCCTAAAATCATTAGTATGAAAGAAAATGTCTTTAATTTATTTGAAAATGTGTACATATCTTTAATAATCTTGTCTTTCTTACTTCTCTAAATTAGCCTTTAACTCTAATACATACGAAACCACTTGCCAACGTTCTTCTTCATTAAGTTGGTTAGCATATGAACCCATTGCATTTTTTCCATAGTAAATGGTATGATAAATACTTCCTTCATTAATAGCTCTACCTGCATCATCATAACTTGGAATACCAAGTATTTTTTCACGCTTTACTAAATTCCCTTGGCCATCTCCTTTTGTACCATGACAAATACCACAGTAAATATCATATAATACCTTACCTCTTTCTAAATCTACTTGTAATGAATCTAAAGGACTTTTTACGGTTTCTTTGGCAAGCATATAGCCTTCTATAGAATTTTCAATATCAAAAGGCACATAACCTCTAGCTACAGACCCTTCAGCCGGTAATTGGGCCTCTACACCATTTTTAAAAGCAGATGATTCGCTATAAGTTTCATAACCTACAGATTCATACATATTAGGCATGTACTGATAATTAGGTGCCGTATCATTTTTACAAGATACAGTTACTAAAACAACTGCTATTACTACTATTTTAATTAAGCTCTTCATCATTATTAATGCGCTTTATCAATTAAATTAATTTCAACTGCTCCAGTATCTTTAAGCAAAGATGTAAGAGCTTCTTCATTCCCATTAACAGATATTTCCATTAAAAAATGATCATCCGTTGTTCTTGGATCTGGGTTTTCAGCCTTCTTGAAAGGCCACATCCTACTACGTAAATAAAAAGTGATTACCATTAAATGCGCTGCAAAGAACACAGTTAACTCAAACATAATTGGAACAAAAGCAGGCATATTTTCTATATAACTAAAACTTGGTTTTCCACCAATGTCTTGAGGCCAATCTTCAATCATTATAAAATTCATCATAGTGATTGCTACAGATAAACCTACTAAACCATACAAAAATGCTGTAATAGCTATACGAGTTGGAGCTAAACCCATTGCTTTGTCTAAGCCGTGCACCGGAAATGGTGTGTATATTTCTTCAATGTGATATCTTTCTGCCTTTACTTTTTTAACAGCAGACATTAATACATCATCATCTGTATAAATAGCGTGAATTACTTTAGATGCTTCCATTGCCTACGCTTCGTTTTTTTTATTAATAACTTTATCACCTGAGGTTCTTGCATCAGCTCCAGTTCCTGACAAACTTTCGCCTCTTTCTCTAATTTTTTTATAACGCTCACCAGATGATTTCAAAATTGTTTTCACCTCGGCTTGTGCTATTACTGGAAACGTTCTAGAGTATAATAAGAATAATACAAAGAAGAATCCGATAGTACCTATAAAAATACCTATATCAACAAAGGTTGGTGAGAACATCGTCCATGATGATGGTAAATAATCACGGTGTAATGATGTTACAATAATAACGAAACGCTCGAACCACATTCCTATATTAACTACAATCGAGATAAAAAATGAGAACATGATACTTGTTCTTAGCTTTTTAAACCACATAAACTGTGGAGAAAACACGTTACAAGTCATCATCGCCCAATATGCCCACCAGTAAGGACCAGTTGCTCTATTTAAAAAGGCGTATTGCTCGTATTCAACACCAGAATACCATGCAATAAATAACTCAGTTATATAAGCCACACCAACTATAGAACCTGTAATCATGATTACAATATTCATTAATTCTATGTGCTGTACTGTGATATAATCTTCAAGATTACACACTTTTCTCATAATAATAAGAAGCGTATTTACCATTGCAAAACCTGAGAATACTGCTCCAGCAACGAAATACGGCGGGAAGATAGTTGTATGCCAGCCCGGAATAACCGAAGTAGCAAAGTCAAAGGATACAATTGTATGTACAGAAAGTACTAAAGGCGTTGCTAAACCTGCAAGTACCAATGATACTTCTTCAAAACGTTGCCAATCTTTAGCACGACCAGACCAACCGAAACTTAATAAAGAATAAATTTTCTTTTGAAAAGGTTTTATAGCTCGATCACGTAACATGGCGAAATCTGGTAATAAACCTGTCCACCAGAATACTAATGATACAGATAAATAGGTTGAAATTGCAAATACGTCCCAAAGTAATGGTGAATTAAAGTTAACCCACAACGATCCAAATTGGTTTGGGATTGGTAATACCCAATATGCTAACCAAGGACGACCCATGTGAATAATTGGGAACAAACCAGCTTGAACAACCGAGAAAATAGTCATCGCTTCCGCAGAACGGTTGATAGCCATCCTCCATTTTTGACGGAAAAGTAGTAATACCGCAGAAATAAGTGTTCCTGCGTGACCAATACCAACCCACCAAACAAAGTTAGTAATATCCCAGGCCCAACCCACGGTTTTATTTAATCCCCATGTTCCAATACCTGTTGATATGGTATAAATTATACACCCTATTCCCCAAAGGAAAGCCGCTAGTGCAATAGAAAAAACTATCCACCATTGATTATTTGCTCTGCCTTCTACTGGTTTAGCCACATCAACAGTAACGTCGTGATATGATTTCTCTCCTGTAACTAAGGGTCTTCTAATAGGTGCTTCGTAATGAGACGCCATAATTATATAATTGATTCTTTAATTAGATTTATGCTTCAGTTGTATTTCTCACTTTCGTTTGATACATCACATTTGGTTTAATACCAATGTGCTCTAACAAGTGATACATACGTTTATCTTCTTTAAGTTTTGCAACTTGACTTTCTTTATCGTTAATGTCTCCAAAAACCATGGCACCATTACTACAAGCAGCAGAACAAGCTGTTTGGAATTCACCATCTTTAATTTCACGTCCATCACGTTTAGCATCAAGAATTGTTTTCTGTGTTTTCTGAATACACATAGAACATTTTTCCATAACACCACGAGAACGAACTACAACATCAGGATTTAATACCATTCGACCCAAATCATCATTCATGTGATAATCAAACTCATCGTTTCCATTATACAAGAACCAGTTGAATCGACGTACTTTATAAGGACAGTTGTTAGCACAGTATCTTGTACCTACGCAACGGTTATATGCCATTTGATTTTGACCCTGACGACCATGAGAGGTTGCTGCAACAGGACATACAGTTTCACAAGGTGCATGATTACAATGTTGACACATTACTGGTTGGAACGCCACTTGTGGATTAGCAGAAGCATTTTCCATCTCTCCAAATTCACTCAATGAACTACCTAAACCAGAGATATTTTCTTTTTTATCATTATCACCATCAAATGATTCTTCAGATGAATAATATCTATCAATACGTAACCAATGCATATCTCTACTACGACGCACCTCTGTTTTACCAACTACAGGCACATTGTTTTCAGCATGACAAGCAATAACGCAAGCTCCACATCCAGTACAAGCATTTAAATCAATGGATAAGTTGAAGTGATGCCCAACAGAACGATCAAATTCATCCCATAAGTCTACGTCTGGTGAAGTAACCGGAGTTTCTTTATGATCTAAAGATACTACTGGAACAGCATTCCAATATTTCTTATCTTTAGTATTGAATACCTCTAAAGAGGTTTCTTTAATAATATCACCACGCCCCATCAAAGTATTATGTAACTGAACAGAAGCAAATTCGTGTTCTCCTGCTACAGCCTCAATAGTTACGGCTTGTGTTGTATTAAATCCTTGGTATAATGCATAAGCATTAACGCCCGTTTGCATTTCCTCTTTTAAACCTTTTGTTTTTCCGTAACCTAATGCTAAACCTACAGAACCTTTTGCCTGTCCTGGTTGTACCATAACTGGCGCAACTACTGAGTTGCCATTTACAGTAACTTTAGCATAACTACCATTTAAAGCACCATTTGCAACGTGCTTATTCATTAAACCTAACGCATCGGCATCTGCCTGAGAGATTGTAAGATAATTATCCCAAGATGTTCTTGTAATAGGATCAGGAAACTCTTGTAACCATGGGTTGTTGGCTTGTTGCCCATCACCCATACCTACTTTAGTATATAATGTTAATTCTAATTTCGACTTTTTTGCTGACGCTGCTAAGGCACTCGCAGCACTTCCTGAAGGTATTTCAGTAGTTTCAGCATCGGTTGTTGTGGCAGTTTCAGTAGCAATACTTCCTACATAAACACCATCGTGTAATGCTTGATTAAATGAACTACCACCTAAAATTGTTGAGCCCCAAGCCTCCTTAATATAATCATGATAAGAAAGATTACTTCCTGTCCATTTTAATAAAGCTTCTTGGAACTGTCTAGTACTAAATAAAGGGCGAATAGCTGGCTGTGTTAAAGCATAATGCCCTTTCTTAATTTCAACATCACCCCAAGACTCTAAATAATGAGGCGCTGCTGCGATATATTGCGCTTCTGAAGAGGTTTCATCCTCTTTCATTGAGAACACAATCGACAATTCAGTTTTCTTTAATCCAGCTGCGAAATCCGAAGCATTCGGTAAAGTATATATTGGATTTACTCCACTCATAATAATAGCACCTACATTACCTGCTTTCATGTCAGCAACTAATTTTAAAACAGCACTATTACTACCTTGTCTTGTTTTTATAGCTGTTTTTGGATCAAATGCTTTACTTCCTAAGAATGCATTTAATTCTAAAACTACCGTTTGAGCATTCACATCTTGAATACCAGTAACAACTACACCTTCACTACCGGCCTTCTTTAACTGTGAAGCTGCCTTTTTAACGGCATCTTCTATATGTGCTGGCAAACTTCCTGAAACGGATCCGCCAACAACATAGCTATATAATTTTGCTAAAGCTATTTTTTGTTCACTTGGTGTTAATGGCACACGTTTATCTGCATTCGCTCCAGTAAGAGACATATTAGACTCAAATTGGATATGACGAGACATTTTACCATTTTGTGGAATTTTGTTCTTAGAATATCCAGAATCAAAACCACCACCTTGCCAGTCACCTAAGAAATCGGCACCAACAGATACAATTGTCATCGCTTTAGAAAAATCGTAATTTGCTAAAGCACGTTCACCATATTTAGCTTGATAAGCATCTAACGCAGCAGATTCTGAAACAGCATCATAAACAACGTGACGAACATTACCATACTTTTCTTTAAATTCAGCAATCAACTTACTAGTAGAAGGACTTGCAAAAGTTTGAGTTAACAACACAATCTCTTTACCTGCAACTTTTAAGTCTGTTAATTTCTGATTAGTTTCTAAATCAAATGTACTCCAAGAAATAGAAGAACCTCCCTTTTTAGGACCTTGAACCCTTAAACTATCATACAGGCCTAATACAGAAGCATTAACTCTAGCATTTGCATGACCATTTGTAACAGCTAATGAATTATTCTCAATTTTAATTGGACGACCTTCACGCGTTTTTACTAAAACACTAGCAAAATCAAAACCATCAGCAATAGTAGTCGCATAATAATTAGCAACACCAGGAATAATTTCTTGAGGCTGAACTACATATGGAATTGACTTAGTTACAGGACCCTCACAAGCTGCTAATGATGCTGCAGCTGTACTAAATCCTACATATTTTAAGAAATCGCGACGGGTTGTAGAAGTTGCCTCTAATGTGTTTTTATTCCCTAAAAACGCATCGGTAGGAATTTCTGAAACAAACTCGTTTTGTTTTAGCGTCTCAACAATAGAGCTATTATCGTTTAGCTCTTCAACACTTTTCCAGTATTTCTTGTTTGATGACATATTATATAATTGAATTACTTCTTATTAAACTAATTAATAGTGGCATTTTCCACATTCTAAACCACCCATTTCAGCCGCAGTTAACTTATCTTTCCCATACTTTTTAGCCAATTCTTCATGAATTTTAGTATAGTAAGCATTATCTTTTACGTTAACATCGGTAGTTCTGTGACAATCCACACACCAGCCCATTGTTAAAGGCGCATGCTGGTACATTACTTCCATTTCTTCAACTGGTCCATGACATGTTTGACACTCTACCCCAGCAACGCTTACGTGTTGTGAGTGATTAAAATAAACGAAATCAGGCAAGTTATGAATACGAACCCATTTTACAGGTTGTGTTTTTCCAGTATATTTTTGCTCTGCATCATCCCATCCGGCAGCTTTGTATAATTTCTTAATTTCTCCATCATAGAATTCCTTAGTATACTCAGCCGTTGTTTCTCCGTTATATTCATAAATTGATTTATGACAATTCATACACACATTCAAAGATGGAATACCAGAATGTTTACTCGTTCTAGCAGAGGAATGACAGTATTTACAATCAATACCATTATCACCCGCATGAATCTTATGTGAATAGTGAATAGGTTGTACTGGTTGGTACCCTTGGTCTATACCAACTTGCATAAAATAACCATAAACAAAATAGGCACTTGATAACAAAAAGAAGATCGCAACAACCAACATCAAAAATTGGTTCTGAACAAAAGCTTTCCAAAGTGGCGTTCTTTTAGTTTCTTCTGGCAATTCTATATTTTGTACTTCAGCAAAACGACGAAGTGTTTTATTTACCAAAAACAAACCAATAGCTAATAAAATAAATAATATTGCCAGGGCGCCTAAAATAATTTCATTTGAAATACCACTTGAAGCAGACGTGGTTTGAACAGCTACCGCACCAGTTTCTGCAGCAGGCGCTTCAGCTTTAACTTCCGCCGTATAAGATAAAATATGATCAATATCTTCATTTGACAATTGTGGGAAGGCCGTCATAGCAGCACCTCCATACTCATTGTACACTTTATTAGCGTAAGCATCGCCCGATTTAATTACCCCTGCACTATTCTTTATCCAAGAATAAATCCATTCCTTATCCAAACCTTGTTCCTCAGACAATCTCGCCTCTACATTACGTAGCGCAGGCCCTGTCATTTTCTTATCTAATTGATGACAAGCTGCACAATTGGCGTTAAATAATGATTTCCCCTTTGCCGGATCTCCTTGAGCAGAAAGCGAGGCTGTTAACGATAAAAATAAAATAAGGCTTATACGAAGAATATTAATGCCTAATTTACGGTGAATCACCTTTCTCATATTGTTGGTAAAATTAACTTCTAAACTATGGTATGACTTTTGTCATTTTATAAATGAAAAAAATACAGTTAAAAAAATCTCTCGCAAAAGTAATATTAAAAGTCGATTTTGGAAATGTTAGATAAGTGTTAATTGTTAATTTAGAGAGATTCTAAATAATAAAAAGAACCAAAAATAAGTTTATAACGTATACATTTGTACAAATATTTTTGAAAATGAAACCATTGAAATTAAAAATCAACACTTTAAGTCTTTTTTGTCTTGTCTTTTATGCAAACGTCTGTCTTGCACAACAAGGTACCGTGGCCATAAATCAGGACAAAAAAATAACCACATTGTTGGAAACCAAAAAAGAAATGAATAAAAATGAAATTGCATCGGATCGATATACAATTCAAATTTATTCTGGAAATAGAGCTGTTGCTGAAAGCACACAACGCGATTTTAATACCAATTTCACTGATTGGAAAGCTACTTTACAGTATGAAACACCCAATTTTAAGATCTGGGCGGGAAATTTCAGAACCCGTTTAGAAGCCGACAGAGCATTGAAAAAAATAAAGGCTAAATTTCCTGCCGCATTTATATTTAAACCAAAGAAATAGTTTAGATGTTTATAAAAATAAAAAAGCGACCAAATGGTCGCTTTTTTATTTAATATAATTCAACTTATTTAAGTTTCTTTTTAACTTCTACTTCATGGAATGCCTCAATAATATCGCCTTCTTGGATATCATTATAGTTCTTAATTTGCATTCCACAATCGTAGCCTTTACTAACTTCCTTAACATCGTCTTTAAAACGTTTTAAAGAAGCTAATTCACCAGTATAAACTACAACACCATCTCTAATTAAACGCACTCCAGAATTTCTAAGAATTTTACCATTAGTTACCATACAACCAGCAATACTTCCAATTTTAGTAACTTTAAAAATTTCTCTAATTTCTGCAGTACCCGTAATTTCCTCTTTAAATACCGGAGATAACATACCTTCCATAGCATCTTTAAGGTCATTAATGGCATCATAGATAATAGAATACGTTCTGATATCGATTTCTTCCTTATCAGCAATCATTCTTGCATTTCCTACAGGACGCACATTAAATCCGATGATAATGGCATCAGAGGCTGAAGCTAATAACACATCACTTTCTGTAATAGCACCAACACCTTTATGTAAAATATTAATTTGAATTTCTTCCGTTGATAATTTTTGGAATGAATCGGTTAACGCCTCTACAGAACCATCTACATCTCCTTTAAGAATAATGTTTAATTCTTGGAAATCACCTAATGCGATACGACGTCCAATTTCATCTAAAGTAATATGACGTTGTGTACGTACAGATTGTTCACGTTGTAATTGTGCACGTTTTGAAGCAATCTGTTTCGCTTCACGTTCATCTTCAAATACATTGAATTTGTCACCTGCTTGTGGCGCACCATCTAAACCTAAAATTGAAACAGGTGTTGAAGGTCCTGCAGCAGTCACGTTATTTCCACGCTCATCCTGCATTGCTTTAATTTTACCACTATTTCTTCCTGCAAGTACATAATCACCCACTTTAAGTGTTCCTGCTTGAACCAAAACGGTTGCTACATAACCACGACCTTTATCTAAGAACGCTTCTACAACAGTACCTAATGCAGGTTTATTTGGATTTGCTTTTAGCTCTAATAATTCCGCTTCAAGCAAAACTTTTTCTAATAACTCTTTTACTCCTGTACCTACTTTTGCTGAAATATCATGAGATTGAATTTTTCCACCCCAATCTTCTACCAACAAGTTCATTTGTGCTAGGCCTTCTTTAATTTTTTCAGGATTTGCAGCAGGTTTATCGATTTTATTAATAGCAAATACTATTGGCACCCCAGCAGCTTGAGCATGGGCAATAGCTTCTTTAGTTTGTGGCATGATATCATCATCCGCAGCAGCTACAATAATAGCGATATCTGTTACTTGAGCACCACGAGCACGCATCGCGGTAAACGCTTCGTGACCTGGTGTATCTAAAAATGCAATTTTTTGTCCGTTATCCAATTTTACACCGTAAGCACCAATATGCTGTGTTATACCACCAGACTCTCCAGCAATTACATTTTCTTTACGAATATAATCTAGAAGTGATGTTTTACCATGATCCACGTGACCCATTACGGTTACAATCGGTGCTCTAGGTAATAAATCTTCTTCTTTATCTTCAAAAACTTCAATAGAGTCTTCGATATCAGCAGTTACAAATTCAACTTCATAACCAAATTCATCAGCCACAATAGATAATGTTTCAGCATCTAAACGCTGGTTCATAGTTACCATCATCCCCAGTGACATACATGCTGAAATAATTTTTGTAACAGGAACATCCATCATAGTTGCTACTTCACTCGCCGTAACAAACTCCGTTACTTTAAGAATTTTGCTTTCAGCTGCTTCTTGCTCTAAGTTTCTTTCTGTTTGATCTCTATGCTGATCTCTTTTATCTCTTCTATATTTGGCTCCTTTACCTTTTGAAGATTTCCCCTGAAGCTTTTCTAAAGTTTCACGTACTTGTTTTTTTACATCTTCATCACTCGGGTCCTCTTTTACAATAGGACGTCTTGCTTGACCAGGCTTACCTTTAAACCGGTCGTTTCCTGATCTATTTGATGTATTAGAATCGCCACCCTGTTGTGGTCCACCCACTTTACTAATACGGCGACGTTTCTTCTTATTAGCCGAAGCACCTGCTTCTCCAGGTTTACCATCCGCCTTTTTATCTTCTTTCTTTTTCTTTGGCTTATTAAATTGAGATAAATCAATTTTATCACCAGCTATTTTAGGGCCAGTTAATTTTTGGTATTTGGTTTTAACTTTTTCCTCAATAATCTGCTCACCTTCAGATGTCGTTATGGTTTTACCTTTAACTTCATCCGTTTTTGTAGGTGTTGAAACTGGAGGCTCTACTGATTTAACCGGTTCAGAAGTAACTTCTTCTTTAACTGGTTCAACCTCTTTAGTTTTTTCAACTTCTTCTTTAACAGGTTCTTTTTCAGCTAATTTTTCAACAACCTTTTCTGTAGGCGTCTCAACCACTTTATCTTCCTGTTTTGGTGTTATCGGGGTTTCTTCAGGTTTTTTAGGATTTAAATCAATTTTTCCTACCTGTTTTGGTCCCGCGAGTGTTTTAGAGGCTTTAATAATTTCTTCTCTTCTGGCTGCCTCCTTTTGTCTTTCTTCAAGCTCACGCTCGCGTTGCTCGCGCAACACTTCTTTCTCTTTCTGTTTTGCTTCACCTACTTCTTTGGATGCTACTTTTTTGTTTGCATCTGTTTGAAATTCATTTGAAAGAATTGTGTGTACTTCTTCTGATATTTTCGTATTAGGACTTTTTTCTACCTCCACGCCTTTTGATTCTAAAAAATCAACAGCACGGTCAATAGAAATATTGAGTTCACGTAATACTTTATTTAATCTAATTGTGTCAGCCATAAATTGCCTTTAAAATACTCAAATATATGTTATTCTTCGAATTCTTCTCTAAGAATTCTAATAACGTCTTTAATTGTTTCTTCTTCTAAATCTGTTCTTTTCACTAAATCTACCACATCTTGCTCTAAAATGCTTTTTGCAGTATCTAATCCAGCTTTACTAAACTCTTCAATAATCCACCCTTCAATTTCATCAGAGAACTCTCTTAACTCAACATCTTCTTCAGCACCTTCTCTAAATACATCTATTTCATAACCAGTTAATTGACCAGCCAAACGAATGTTATGACCACCTCTACCAATGGCTTTACTAACTTCTTCTGGTTTCAAAATAGCCTCTGCACGTTTGGTTTCTTCATTAATTTTTATTGAAGTAACTCTCGCTGGACTTAACGCTCTTGTAATATACAGTTGTAAATTATTTGTATAATTGATTACATCAATATTTTCATTTCCTAATTCACGAACGATACCGTGAATTCTTGAACCTTTCATACCAACACAAGCTCCTACCGGATCAATTCTATCATCATAAGAATCTACTGCTACTTTAGCTTTTTCACCTGGTATTCTTACTACATTTTTAATAGTAATTAGACCATCAAAAACTTCTGGTATTTCTTGTTCAAACAGTTTTTCTAAAAACGCAGGAGATGTTCTAGACATAATAATAGTAGGTTTTGCACCTTTTAACTCAACACTATCAATTACCCCTCTTACATTATCACCTTTTCTAAAGAAATCTGAAGGAATTTGTTTTTCTTTTGGAAGCACAATCTCGTTTCCTTCATCATCTAATAAAATTACTGCTCTATGACGAATGTGGTGAACTTCAGCTGTATAAATTTCACCTACCAAATCTTTAAATTGTTTAAAAACGATGGTATTATCGTGCTCATGTATTTTAGAAATTAGGTTTTGGCGTAACGCTAAAATAGCACGTCTTCCTAAATGGATAAGCTTCACTTCTTCAGACACCTCTTCACCTACTTCAAAATCTGGTTCAATTTTACGAGCTTCTGTTAATGTAATTTCTTGATTTGGTTCTTCTACTTCACCATCTGCCACAACTACTCTATTTCTCCAAATCTCTAAATCTCCTTTGTCAGGATTTACAATAATATCGAAATTATCGTCGTCGCCATATTTCTTTTTTAGGGCACTTCTAAACACATCTTCTAAAATAGCCATTAACGTTACTCTGTCAATTAACTTATCGTCTTTGAATTCTGAAAAAGATTCAATTAACGCGATATTCTCCATAACTCTTATTGAATTAAAATTTAATCATCACTTTTGCTTCTACAATATCTCCGTAAGCGATTGTCGCTTGCTTTTTTACAGTTACTTTCCCTTTACCTATTGGTTTAGGTTCTCTAACTTTCCATTCTAATGTTATATCTGTTTCGGTTGCTTTTGCAAGTATCCCTTCTATTGTTTCAGAAGCTGTTCTTACAATTAGCTCGCGTTTCAAATTCTTATTATACTGTCTTTTATTTACCAAAGGCGATGTAGCACCTGCCGACATCACTTCTAAAGAAAAATCATGCACTTCTCTATCAATATTATGTTCAATTGCTCTGCTTACAAACATGCAGTCTTCAACCAAAACCCCATTATCACCATCAATAACAATATTGATATGATTATCGGTACTAATTGAAAAATCAATTAAAAACAAATCTGGTCGTTCTACCAACGCAGTTTCTAGTAAGTCTTTTACAGTATTTTTAAACATTTGTTATTATAAAAAGAGGGGACTTCCCGTCCCCTCTAACTTAATTTTGTCTTTCAACGGTGCAAATATATAATATTTTATTGATTTTTAAAGTAATATTTCATAAATTTAGGTAGGTCTTACTTATCAAATCATGACATGAGCATTTACAAAACTTCATTTTTTTTGAGGTTCTTAAAGCAAATTGCATCTGACCAAAATTAAATAAAATAATTAACAGATGAAAAAAATACTTGTCCCAACCGACTTTTCAATTGAAGCTGAAAACGCTTTAAAAGTGGCAGCGCAAATAGCAAAAAAGCATGGGTGTGAGATTTACCTTTTACACATCCTTGACGTTTCGGTGCATACTGTGGACGCTTTAAGTACTTACAACGACTTACCTGAAGTCATTTTTTTCATGAAACTAGCTCATCAAAAATTTGAATCACTTAAGTCAAAAGATTATTTAAAAGGCCTAACGATTCATGAACACGTTGAGTTTCATGAAATTTTTAAAGGAGTTTACCATGTTAGTAAAAAGAACAATATTGATCTTGTAATTATAGGATCTAGAGGTGCTAACGGCCTAAAAGAGATACTTATTGGGAGTAATACTGAAAAAGTAGTTAGAACCTCAGAAATCCCGGTACTTGTGGTTAAAAATGAACACCTTAAATTTAAAACAAAACACTTTGTTTTTGCTTCAGATTTTGGAAAAGAAAATAAAGGTCCATTTAAAAAAGCTTTAGAAATAGCTCATTTCTTTGGTTCCAAAATGCACTTACTAATGGTAAACACACCCAACCATTTTATTACCAGCGGTGATGCGCAACAACGAATTGAAGCCTTTATTAAAGACGTAAAAATGCCAAGCCATACTATAAACATTTACAACGATGTAACTATAGAAACAGGTATTATGAATTTTTCTCAGTCCATTCAAGCAGACATAATAGGGATGAGTACACATGGAAGAAAGGGGATTTCACACTTCTTTAACGGTAGTTTAAGTGAAGATTTAGTAAACCACGCCAAACGACCTGTTATTACTTTTAAAATCCAAGATTAAAATATAGCATAAAAAAAATAAAAGCTTATATTGATTTAAGTCTTATAATTTTAAATCCCAACCGAAAGATTGGGATTTAAAATTTAATTCAGACTCTAAAATAAGGTGAAATGTAACACATGAAGCTACAATCCATATCATACTTAATTATAAATAAGTCCTCTTATATAGTTTGCTTTTTACTTATAAGTCACGAGTATATCGGCTACCTTTTTTAAATCCGATACAATAATTTCTGATTGTGGTGCCAATGGAAACATTTGTTGTCCTGGCCGACCAATAAATGCAGCTCGCCACCCAGCCCAAAGTGCACCTGCAACATCCCATCCATGAGCAGCAATCAACATGCATTCTTCTGGTTTTACACCCATTTTACGCGCACCCCAAGCATAAGTATCTATAAACGGTTTAAACTTACCAACATCCTCTACGCTTAATCTTTCATCAAAATACGATGTTAATCCGGCACTTTCAAATTGTTTTTTAACGCCTTCATTTGACGAATTAGTGAACGAAACCATTTTATAACCAGCCTTTTTCAATTGCTCTAAAGCCTCTTTTACTTCTGGATGTGCTGGCAAACCTCGCAATGCATTTATAATTACATTACGTGCTTTGGCTTCGGTAATAGAAATACCATTATTGGCTGCTACCATTTGTAATGCTGCTGCTCCAATATTTCCAAAATGTTCATATTGTCCGCTCGCAGTTGTTACCAAAGAGTATTGCAACATAGTAGTAAACCAAAGTGACAATAATTCTTCTCTCCCCCCCAAAGCTTCTCCAACTTGTTTCTTCATTTCAGTAAGATCTAAAAGTGTTTCATTTACATCAAAAAACAAAACCTTGGGCCTTGTTTTCTCTATGGTCTCTTCTCTTCTTAATTGAGTATTTCCCATTGCTAAATTGGGCATTAACACACCTGTTGCTCCCATAATTCCAATATTTTTAATAAAATTTCTTCTATTGTTGTTCATTTTTAAATATTTACCTAAACACAATTTAAACACCTCTATTACTCTATAGAGGTTATAGATATATTCCCTAAACTGGATATTTTGCCTTATACTTTAACCTATTTCAACTTATTTAAAACAGATTTTCTTTAAAGTATCGCAAGGCGATATTACAATAAGTTTACTAATTGTTCATAAACTCTAAAACTACCTGCTTAAAAGTGTCTACCGATTGCGCACCTGTTAGTGCATTTTTTCTATTAAAAACCATTGTAGGAACCGAATTAACCCCTAGATTTTTCCAATATTCCTGTTTAACTTTTACTTCATTAACCGAATATTCATCATACAATCTCAATAGAGCTTCATCTGCATTTAAACCTACTTCTAATAATATTTGCTTTAAAACATCTCTATCGGAAACATCTTTGCGTTCACTAAAAAAGGCTTTTGTTAATGCCATTTTTAATTCGGTTTGTTTCCCGAAGTCTTTAGCATAGTCCAATAATACATGAGCTTCAAAAGTGTTAACCATTCGCATATCATCAAAATAATCGAATTTAAACCCAAGCTCCTCACCTATCTCTATCATACGTTTTTGCGTTTCTTTTTGCTGCTCTAACGTCGACCCATACTTTTCCGCAATGTGTTCTGTAACATTTTGACCTTCAAAAGGCATGTTCGGATTTAATTCAAAAGGCTGCCATTCAATTTCTATTTGTTCTTGAACTCCTAATTCTGCCAAGGCCTTTTCCAAACGTTTATAACCAATGGTACACCACGGACAAACAACATCGGAAACAATATCTATTTTTAACTTTTTAGACATGATTTATATAAATTTATTTAAGCCCTCTGTAATAGTCACAGAAGGCTACAGCTATTAATATGTAATCTTACTTTTTAAGAAACCACATTTTCTTTAGTCCATTCAAACTTTTTAAAGCTAGCATCAACCGGCGTGTTTGCAATATGGTTTGTATAGTTACTTATTACTTTTTGCGATAACCCAAGGATAATCTCTAACACTTGAGCCTCTCCATATCCGGCAGCATAAAACGCAGTTAGATCTTCTTGTGTTACGCTACCACGGTTTTTAACAATTGTTAAAGTCATAGTTCGTAATGCTTCTAATTTTGAATTTTCTAAAGGTGTTTCATTTCGCAATGCCTCTGAAATTGCATCATCCACTTTCATCATTTTAGCAATACCTGTATGTGCAGGTACACAATAATGACATGCATGTTCAACGTTGATAGTTTGCCATACTACAGTTAATTCTTCTTCATTAAAGGAAGAGTCTACAAACAGCTCGTGTAATTTTTGGTAAGCCTCTAAAATTTTTGGAGCACCTGCTAAAACACCATGCAAACCAGGAATCATACCGTAAGCTTTTTGAGAATTTTCTAATAATTGTTTACTTCCTTCTGGAGCAGATTCAATGTTGTGAATTTTTAAAGTTGTCATATTCTTTATTTTTAAGTTTAATATTATTGTTGTTTTTTTTCTAAACAATCGTTTAGTTATTGTATAAAAAAAAGGTTTTAAATATTTTTAAAAACCATTTCTATATAATCTTTAATCTCTTGTTTCGTATTTACCCTAGCCGCTGCTGCTAATCCATGCTTGGCCAATAATAGGTAATTAGCTTGTTTTAAAATGGTATCTTCATCTTTTGAAGTATCCATCCGCAATTTATCTATAATAATGGATTTCAAATTATCCATAAAACTGATCATTTGCTCTTTAATTAGAGCATCTTCAATCTCCGAAAACTCATTATAGGTATTAGTTAAAAAACATCCTTTTAGATTCTCATTTTTGAAATTAGAAGAGACTGAATCATAAAAAAACTGTTTGATATCATCAACACCGTTTGTTCCATGCTTAAATTTATCTAATGTAGAATGAATTTTAGCTTTGTAATGTCTTAAACTTTCAAGAAACAAACCATGTTTATTACCAAAACTAGAATATATAGAAAACTTATTGATACCCATTTCATTTTCAAGCATCTGCATAGAAGTAGCTTCATAACCATTCTTCCAGAAAAGATTCATAGCCTTTTCTATCACTTCTTCTTCAATATATTCTTTTTTACGAGCCATTGGTTTTAATCACGAGGCAAAACTAACCAATCGTTTAGAAACCAAAAAAGGTTTTAACATTTATTTTAATATTCCACACAAAATGTCATCATAATTTAACTCAAAACCCAGTTTCTCACCAAAACTGTTCCAAAAAAAAATCCTGACCAATAAATGATCAGGATTTACAATTAAGTTGGCTTACTAGGGCTCGAACCTAGACTCTTCTGGACCAAAACCAGACGTGTTGCCAGTTACACCATAAGCCAATGTGTAATTGAGGCTGCAAATTTAAAACAAAGTTTCATTTCTGCAAGCATTTTTTGCAAAAAAAATTTCAAACACTTAACGTTTACTTAAAAACCTACCAAATAACATAATTATTGTTAAATTCGCCACAGTTAAAAAACACTACTATTTATGACCAATTTTAATTTTAAAAAATGGAATACCATTTTAGGATGGTTCACTTTTTTAATAGCGCTTGTAACTTACGGATTAACCGTTGAGCCAACCGTAAGTTTCTGGGATGCTGGCGAATACATATTAACCTCTGCAAAATTACAAGTTGGACACCCTCCCGGAGCGCCTTTATTTCAAATGCTTGGAGCCTTTTTTTCTATGTTTGCGTTAGAGCCTTCGCAAGTTGGTTTTATGATGAATATGATGAGTGCCGTTTCTAGTGCGTTCACTATTCTTTTTATGTTTTGGACTATTACAATTTTGCTAAAAAAATTAGTTAGCAACAAAAAAGAATTAACTAAAGATAAAGCTATCGCTATTCTAGGTAGTGCTTTTGTAGGTAGTTTAGCCTTTACTTTTACTGATTCATTTTGGTTCAATGCTGTAGAAACAGAAGTTTATGCGATGGCTACACTTATCATGGCTGCGATGTTTTGGCTTGGATTACGTTGGGAACAAGACATGCATAAGCCAAGAGGAAACCGTTGGCTTATTTTAATTTCATTTATTATTGGATTATCTTTTGGCGTCCATTTCATGGGATTATTAACTATTCCTGCTATTGGTCTAATTTATTACTTCAAAAATTATAAAACCATCACCATAAAAAACTTCATTATAGCTAATGTCGCTTCTGTGGCTGTTTTGCTGTTCATATTCAAATTATTAGCACCTAACATTCTTAAAATATTTAGTATTTCCGAAATTTTCTTTGTAAACTCTATTGGACTTCCTTTCAATTCCGGCTCTATTATTGCAGGCATTTTACTGGTTGCCCTTATTTATTACGCATTAACCTATACTTACAAAAAAGGGTTTATTCATTTAAACACCGGAATATTATGTATCACCTTTGTAATCGTAGGGTTTTCAACATGGTTAATGTTACCTATACGAGCGAATGCCAATGTAGTAATTAACGAAAATAATCCTTCTAGTGCTCGCGAGTTGTTAGCTTACTATAACCTAGAACAATATCCGGAAACACATTTGTTCTATGGTCCACAATTTACAGATCAATATGCCTATTTAGATGAAAATAACCCGTATGTGGATGATAAACCTAAATATGAAAGAGATGAAACCACTGGTAAATATGTAATTGTAAATAATTACAAAAAAGCGAAGCAGAACTACAACAGCAAGCATGCTTCCATCCTACCACGTATGTGGAGTGCAGAACACGCTGAAAATTACATGATGTTTTCTGGATATTTAGATTTCAAGCTAAAACCAGAACATCAAATGGAAAATGAATTGCGTTCTGCCATCAATAATTTTAAAAGTGATGTTGCAAAAGGCGCTGTTGATTATGAAGATTATAACAACTTTTTAAAGCGATTTAAAAGTTACATCGATATAGAAAAGCCCAGCCTGATGCAAAACATTAAATATATGTTTGAATATCAATTAGGTTACATGTATTGGCGTTATTTTATGTGGAATTTTTCTGGAAGACAAGATGACATCCAAGGAAAATATGATAACCATGGTAATTGGATAACAGGCATTAAGCCTTTAGACGAAAAATTATTAGGTTTATCACAAGACAATTTACCAAGTGATGTTAAAAACAACAAAGCAAGAAATACTTATTACTTACTACCATTTATTTTAGGCTTAATAGGATTCTTCTTTTTATTCAACAAAAACAAAAATGTATTTTGGACGCTACTCGTGTTTTTCCTATTCACCGGTATCGCAATTCAAGTTTACACAAACGTTCGTCCTTTTGAACCTAGAGAGCGTGACTACTCGGTAGTTGGTTCTTTTTATGTATTCGCATTGTGGATTGGCTTTGGTGTGTATGCCCTATTTGACGCCTTAAAAAAATACATCGCTCCAAACCTTCTTGCACCTGCTGTTTCTGTTTTATGTTTAATATTGGTACCAGGCATTATGGCTGCAAACAATTGGGATGACCACGACCGATCGGATAAATATACAGCTAGAGCTATGGCACGAAAATATTTGGATTCATGTGCCGAAAATGGTATCTTATTCACCATTGGAGACAACGATACATTTGCTCTTTGGTATGCCCAAGAAATTGAAGGCTACAGAACCGACGTTCGAGTTGTAAACACCAGTTTGTTTCAAACTGACTGGTACATAGACCAAATGAAGCGTAAAGCATATGAAAGTGACCCAATTCCTTCACAATTAACACACGATTTATACAAGTATGGCACAAACGATTATATCATTATTGAACCCGTTGTTAAAGACACTCTTAACGTAAAGCAATTTTTAAATTTTATTGCAAGCGACAACCCTAAAACGAAATACGAATATATATTAAAACAAAAGAATATTGATTTATCTCAGGTGCGCCAACAAGATCTAGAGGCCAGTTATCTGCCTACCGAGTTTTTACGTATTCCCGTAAATAAAGAAAATGTTTTAAAATATGGCATAGTAAAACCTAAAGATGCGCATGAAATTGTACCACATATTGATATACAAATAACAGGTGGCGCACTATACAAAAACAGACTTTTAATGCTGGATATTGTGGCGAATAACGATTGGAAACGCCCTATTTACTTTACTGGAGGTAGTTTTGGAGACGACGACTATATCTGGATGAAAGACTATTTACAATTAGATGGTATGTGCTATAAATTAGTACCAATTAAAACGCCGGTAGATAGAGCAAATCCTTTTGATATGGGCCGTGTAGATAGCGAATTAATGTACAATAAGGTCGTAAAATGGGACTGGGGCAATAGTGGCAGTCCAAAAATTTATCACGATCCTGAAACTCGCAAAAACTCAATAACCTACAGAGGAAATTTAGCTAGACTAATAGAGCAGTTGCTTACTGAAAAGAAACTAAAGAAAGCTGAAACCATTGCAGATATTGCCATGAAAAATATGCCTGTAGAATATTTTGGATACTACACCTTATTAGAGCCTTATATAAGTGCCTATTACGAAGTTGGTAATAAAGAAAAAGCTAAAAAATTATTTAAGGAGGTTGCTAAAAAATATCAAGAAAATTTAACTTATTACAGTAAATTAAAAATTGAAAATCAAGAGCGTTTGTTTGAAGATATTTATACGGATATTGAACGCTATAAAGGCTTGGTAAATGTGTTAATAAAATACGATCCTAAGTTTGCAGAAGCTGAAGGGGAAATTTTCAACAATCATTTAATGTTATTTAAACATTTTTACGGCGGTCAATCTGAAACTAACGATACGCCTGAAGCCGATATCAATATACTTGAATCGGACAGTGGTGTTGATTTCACAACCGAATAAGGCATGACCTTAACACCAGTAAAAACACCATTAGTTGCCAAAAAACTGTTCCCAAACTACGTTTGGGACGTGGCAACCAATGATAATATTATATATCTTACATTTGATGATGGCCCAACGCCAGAAATCACTAATTGGACTTTAAAAACCCTAAAAACATATAGTGCGAAGGCTACCTTTTTTTGTATTGGAAAAAATGTAGAAGAATACCCAGAAATTTTTCAAAACATATTAGCTGACGGTCATACTATTGGCAACCACACCAACAACCATCTTAAAGGTTGGAAAACTAAAACCAATGACTATCTAGAAAATCTAACTGAAGCAGAAAGAGTAATTAACAAACAAATTTCTCTTTCCAAAATTCACTCTACACCTAAGTTAGTTATTAGTCATCAATCCCCAAGGGTTAATCTTTTTAGACCTCCCTATGGACAAATTACCCCTAAATTAGGCAAAAAATTATTGGAACTAGATTACAAAATAATTATGTGGGATGTTTTGTCTTTTGACTGGGATAAAACTGTAGCCGAAAGAAACTGCTTAAAAAATGTTATATCGAACACCAAAAATGGCAGTATTGTAGTATTTCACGACAGTGTAAAAGCATCTAGAAACATGCAATATACACTTCCTAAAGTATTAGACTATTTTAGTGAAAAAGGTTTTATTTTTAGGTCCTTATGAATTTAATCAACGTGTTATAAAACCATTAATTAAGGCCTCTCTATTATAAATTAAAGATATCTTTGAACGATACTAATTAACGTATTAGCATCTTGTTCACCACTTTGGCGCCATTTCATTTCGCCCCCTTTATATATTATTAATGTTGGTAACGTTTTTACACGCAAAGCTTCTGCAAGTTCTGCATTTTTCTCAACATCAATTTTTATAACTTTTGCCTTATCTCCTAATGCAGCAGCTACGTCTCTTAAAACGGCATGCATTGCAGTGGATTGATCATTCCAATCTGTAAAAAAATTTAACAGAACAGGAATTTCTACATCAATTAATTCCCCAAATTTTGACATACTATATTGTTTATTAGTCAAACGTACTTATACAAACCTACGCAATTTTTCGAAAATATCAATAAACACCCAATTTATAATGTATATTATGAATTTACTCCAACCAAATTAACATAAAAAACAGCAAAAAACTATGCAGTAGGCGTTCCTTTCTTAAGTTCTATAACGGTTATTTCTGGCCAAATCCCAACACGACCAGGAAAAGCCAAATAGCCAAACCCCCTATTCACATTTATGTATTGACCAAGTTCTTTGTAAATACCTGCCCAATATTTATAGCGCCATTTTGCTGGACTCCATTTAAACCAACCTGGTATCTCTATCCCAAACTGCATACCATGTGTATGCCCACTTAAAGTTAAATGATAGTGATAGTCATCGTTCACCACTTTACGCTCCCAATGTGTCGGGTCATGACTCATTAAAACCTTAAAATCTTCATTGGTTATATGTTGTGAAGCCTTTTTCAAATCGCCCTCTTGTTTAAAACCGCCTGTACCCCAGTTTTCAACACCCAATAAGGCTATTCGTTCACCATTTCTTTTTAAATAACGATGTTCATTCAATAATAAATCGAAGCCTATTTGTTTTTGTATCGATTTTAAATCTTCTAAATTTTGATGCTTTTCAGCTTCCGAATTCCATTTAACATAATCACCATAATCATGGTTTCCTAATACCGAATATTTACCATCCCTAGCTTGAAGTTTACTAAAAACATCTATATATGGATGCATTTCATCAGCTGTATTATTAACCATATCGCCTGTAAATAAAATAACATCGCTTTCCTGCTCATTTACTAAGTTTACAGCATATTTTACTTTTTCAATATCATCAAAACTACCCGAATGAATATCACTTATCTGGGTGATTTTATAACCATCAAACGATGCTGGTAAATCTTCAAAAGTTAGACTATATTTTAAAACTTTAAAATTATATTTTCCTTTATAGATACCGTACAAAACCGATGCAAAAGGAATAGCCGCTAAACCCAAAGCTATTTGGCTAACAAACTGCCTACGCGATGCAAAAAAACTTTCTTTAGGTGCTTCATTAGCCGTAAAGTATCTAAAAATTGCCTGAGGCACTCTAAAAACATCTTCAGCAAACATTCCTACAAAAAGAACCATTTTAGGTATTACTATGGCAACCAAAAAACCGAAAGCATAAGCATGAGCGTGCGTAAACCCATCACGCCTATTTAAACCGTAATAATTAAATATGAAATTACCTGCTACTAGAAATGAAATAATCCAATATGTTATATGAGACCAATTGCTTTTTGATACAGTTTTAAATGCCTGATAGGCATAAAGATCGAGAATCACAAAAACAATAATAAAAACAATCCAACGAAGCATATATTCTAAATTAATTTGTAAAGTTAGTAATTTCGATAGCCCTTTTTTCTTATGAAACTGTTAAACCTTTGATAGTGGGCTTTAGGATTAGCTGTTGGTTAAAAATAATGGCAATCGTGCAGGATAAACCATAAATCAGAAATAGTTTTCGTAGTTTTGGTTTCTTGTATTTGTGAGCACAGTTAAGACTTTGTTTAAATTTAAAGGTTTTAACAACGCACAAATTACAAGTTAGTTTCACTATAATATTTCAATAACAATGTCCAATCAAAAACGTCTTTTTTTAGTAGATGCTTACGCTTTAATATTTCGTGGGTATTATGCTTTTATAAAAAATCCAAGAATTAATTCCAAAGGTGTAGATACTTCTGCCATTATGGGTTTTATGAATTCCCTTTTAGATGTAATAAAACGTGAGCGACCGGATCATTTAGCGGTGTGTTTCGACAAAGGCGGAAGCACCGATAGGGTTGAAATGTTTGAAGCTTACAAAGCCAATAGAGACGAAACACCTGAAGCAATAAAAATTGCCATTCCATACATTCAAGAAATACTAAAAGCCATGCACATTCCCATTATGGTGAAGGAAGGTTTTGAGGCCGATGATGTTATAGGTACCCTATCAAAGCAAGCTGAAAAAGAAGGCTATAAAACCTTTATGGTAACACCCGATAAAGATTTTGCTCAATTGGTTTCTGAAAACATCTTCATGTACCGACCTGTTTTTGGAGGCGGTTATGAAGTTTGGGGAATACCTGAGGTTCTGAAAAAATTTGAAATTCAAGACCCGTTACAAGTAATTGACTTTTTAGGTATGATGGGCGATTCTAGCGATAACATCCCAGGACTTCCTGGTGTTGGCGAAAAAACAGCAAAAAAACTGTTAGCGCAATATGGCAGTATGGAAAACTTATTAGCCAACACCCACGAGCTAAAAGGTAAAATGAAAGAAAAGATTGAAGGCGCTAAAGAGTTAGGCTTACTCTCTAAAAAACTTGCTACCATTATGCTGGATGTTCCTGTTGTTTTTAATGCCAAGGATTTTGAATTAGACCAACCTGATTTACCAAAAGTTACCGAAATTTTCATGGATTTGGAATTCCGCCAATTGCTTTCCAATTTTGAAAAAACATTTTCCGTTGAAGCTACAACTAATTCAAATGAAACTGCTTCAGGAGCCTCAGATGTAAAAATAACACCAAAAGAAGTTGCTTCGGCTGGTGCCGGACAATTCTCTTTATTTGGAGCAACAGGCGCTTCTCCGGAAGCATCAACAGAAGCTACATTTTTACGCAAAACAGCCGAAACAAGCTCTCATTTTTATCAAAGTGTTGCTTCTGGCATGGCTACCAAGCTGTTTATTAAAAATTTAATGAATCAGACTTCGGTATGTTTTGATACTGAAACTACCGGATTAAATCCCATTACTGCAGAATTGGTTGGTATCGCCTTTTCCTGGGAGATAGGGAAAGGGTTTTATATGCCATTTCCAGAAAATAAGGACGAAGCTCAAGAACTGATGGAGCAATTGCGTCCGTTTTTTGAAAGTGAAACTATTGAAAAAGTTGGTCAGAATTTAAAATACGATATTAAAGTTTTGGCTAAATACAACATTTCAGTAAAAGGAAAATTGTTCGACACCATGTTAGCGCATTATCTAATAAACCCAGACATGCGCCATAATATGGATGTTTTGGCAGAAACCTACTTAAATTACACACCAATTTCTATTGAAAATTTAATTGGCAAGAAAGGAAAAAACCAATTATCCATGCGCGATGTTCCGTTAGAAAAACAGACAGAATA
This sequence comes from Mariniflexile sp., assembly GCF_041583155.1. Taxonomy (GTDB): domain Bacteria; phylum Bacteroidota; class Bacteroidia; order Flavobacteriales; family Flavobacteriaceae; genus Mariniflexile. The sequence continues at coordinate 21,287 of NZ_JBFHGK010000007.1, read as the reverse complement.
CGCTGTAGAAGATGCCGATATTACATTACAACTTAAAGAGCATTTTGAAACGGAATTAGGCCATGCTAATACCCAAAAACTATTTGACGAAATTGAAATTCCATTACTCCGCGTATTAGCAGCTATGGAATTAGAAGGTATTAATTTAAATGAAGCTTTTTTAAATTCGTTATCAGAACAGTTAAACAACGATATAAAATCTTTAGAAACAAAAATTTATACCGAAGCTGGCGAGGAATTCAATATAGCTTCTCCAAAACAATTGGGAGATATATTATTTGATAAATTAAAGCTAGTTGATAAACCTAAAAAAACCAAAACAGGACAATATGCAACTTCCGAAGACATTTTAAGTTATTTAGCGAAGGATCATGCGATAATTCAGTACATTTTAGATTTCAGAGGCTTATCCAAATTAAAAAGTACGTACGTTGATACATTACCAACCCAAGTAGAGCCTTCAACTGGCCGTGTTCATACCGATTATATGCAAACAGTTGCGGCTACGGGACGTTTATCAAGTAACAATCCTAACCTTCAAAATATTCCAATTCGTACAGAACGTGGACGCCAAGTGCGCAAAGCGTTTGTTCCGCGAAGCGAAGAGTATGTTTTACTTGCTGCAGATTATTCACAGATAGAACTCCGTATTATTGCTGCTTTGAGTAATGAAGAAACAATGATTTCCGCTTTTAAAAATGGGGAAGATATTCATGCAAGTACCGCCTCGAAAGTGTTTAATGTACCATTAGAGAAAGTTACTCGCGAACAACGTAGCAACGCAAAGACTGTGAATTTCGGAATTATTTATGGGGTATCTGCTTTTGGATTAAGTAATCAAACCGATTTATCTCGAAGTGAATCTAAAGAATTAATTGACACTTACTATGAAACTTACCCAAAACTCCGAAAATACATAAGTGAACAAATAGATTTTGCGCGTGAAAATGGCTATGTACAAACCGTTTTAGGTCGTCGCCGTTATTTGAATGATATCAATTCCAGAAATGCCGTAGTTCGCGGTGCTGCCGAACGTAATGCAGTAAACGCTCCCATACAAGGTAGTGCTGCCGATATTATTAAAATTGCCATGATAAATATCTATGAAAAGCTAACTGCTGGTAATTTCAAAACCAAAATGCTTTTACAAGTGCATGATGAGCTAGTGTTCGATGTTTACAAACCAGAGTTGGAAACCATTAAAACCCTTGTTAAAACTGAAATGGAAAACGCCTATAAACTGGAAGTACCGTTAGATGTAGAACTGGGTGTTGGAAATGATTGGTTAGAAGCACATTAAATTATATGATTTTGAAATATTTAAAAGCACTTTTTATTTGTTTACTACTGGCTAGCTGTTCTAAAAACATATATAAAGCCTCTACTTTAGCTTACAAAAAGCAGGCTAAAACCTTTGGTAAAAGTTTAAAACATATCCAAACAGACACTATTAATAATAGAATTGTAAATGTTATTGAATCACAAAATTTCAATTTACGAAAGCCTAATTTTATTATTATTCACCATACCGAACAAAACAGCTGCGAAGAAACTTATAAGACATTTGCTCTCAAACGCACCCAAGTAAGCTCGCATTATGTTATATGTGATGATGGTACTATCACCCAAATGCTAAATGATTTATTGCGTGGTTGGCATGCAGGAAATGGAAACTGGGGACATGTAAGCGACATAAATAGTGTATCTATAGGTGTTGAGTTGGATAATGATGGCGCAGAAGAATTCTCGCACTCACAAATAAATAGTTTAATTGGACTTTTAGATAAATTAACAGAAAAATACAACATTCCAAAAAAAAATATTATAGGCCATGCCGATATTGCACCTGGCAGAAAAGTAGATCCGAGCGCCTTTTTCCCATGGAAAATATTAGCGCAAAGTGGATATGGAATTTGGTACGACGAAACACAAGTGAACCAAATAGAACTTAAAGACGGTTTTGATACTACAAAAGCTCTCAAACTCATTGGATATAACACAATAAATATTGAAGATGCAATCTATTCGTTTAAACTACATTTTAATTCAGAAGAGGTATCAAAAGAACTAACTGAAAAAGATAAAAAAATACTTTTCTTGTTGGAAAAAGAGATTTTGGGGTATTAATTATTGTGATAAGTCAGTTCTCCAAAGTCCTATCGGAGTAATAATATAAAACAAAACCCTAAACATATCCACACGACTATGTGTAATTACCAAATTTTATTATTCATTAGGACACTAAAAAACAAAGTCTTCAAGAAGCATATGTTGTTTTCTTAAAAACCTTTTCAAATGAAGAATTAAAAGCAGCACTTTAAAACCTTACTTGAGAAAACATTTGTTCTCGTGAATTTGCATCCACTTAGTTTTTAGAACGCATTTTAGTTTATTTTTCCACTACCCCTATTAAATAAGAAAGTCTCCTAAAAGGAGACTTTGGAAATATTACATGTTTAACAAAGAAGAAATACTCATTATCGCTTCTTCTTCCCCCCTTGAAATTTAACCTTATTCTTACGTTTATTAAACGGAACGGCATCATCAAAAGTATGTTTAGCATCTCCGCTTGGTTTGTTTTTACGCCATTTATCATTTTCTGGTAATAGCACTTTCAACAAATCTTGACGCCCTAATTTATTTAAGGTTTTTCGAATCCAATCTTTATTTTCATTTTTATACCAAAAGAAAAAACGGTGTTGCTCATCTTTTTCTTTTTGTGTTTTAGGCGTGTTTACTTTTTTAAGCGTGTATGGGTGGTAACCACTATAATAAATAACCGTAGCCACCGTCATAGGTGTTGGTGTAAATCCTTGAACTTGCTCTAACTGGAAACCCATATCCTTGGTTTCGGCAGCAAGATTCGCCATATCTTCAGCTTCACATGCTGGATGATTTGATATAAAATAAGGTATCAACTGCAAGTTCAACCCTTTCTTAATATTAATCTTATCAAAACGTTCTTTAAACTTATGGAAATACGAAAACGATGGTTTTCGCATCAACTTTAAAACGGGGTCGCTGGTATGTTCTGGTGCTACTTTCAATCTACCAGAAATATGCTTCGTCATCACTTCTTCCGTGTAATCATCAAGCTCTTTTGGGTCGGCATTCTTATTGAATTCCGGCACTAGCATATCATGACGAATACCACTTCCTATAAATGATTTCTTAATTTTCGGATGACTATCAACTGCCCGATATAATTCCGTTAAAGGTTTATGCGATGTATCAAGGTTACTACAAATAACAGGCGAAATACATGATGGCGCTACACACTTATCGCATATAGACTGTACTTTTCCCTTCATTTTATACATATTCGCACTTGGGCCACCAATATCACTCAAATACCCTTTAAAATCGGGCATGTTTGCTACAATATCAACTTCACGTAAAACAGACTCCTGACTTCTAGAAGCAATAAATTTACCCTGATGTGCCGAAATAGTACAAAAACTACAGCCACCAAAACACCCACGATGGATGTTGATGGAGAATTTAATCATTTCATAGGCAGGAATAGGCCCACGTTTATTGTATTTTGGATGTGGTAATCTGGTGTAAGGCAACTCAAACGACGCATCAATTTCATCTTCCGTCATCGTTGGATACGGCGGATTAATCATTAAGGTTTTATTACCAATTTTCTGAAAAATACGTCTTGCCGCCAACTTATTACTTTCCTGCTCTATTATTTTAAAGTTGGAAGCATAGGCTTTCTTATCTTGCAAACATCTATCGTGGGACGCAATTTCAACATCCTCCCAATTACTATTTTTAGGTATATCAGCTTCATTATGCACTAAAAGTGCCGTTTGCAACACCGTATTAATATTCTTAAAAGGCACCCCTTTTTGTAACAATCGCACCACTTCACGCAAAGGCTGTTCGCCCATGCCATACACTAACATATCTGCCTTCGAACTTTCTAAAATAGAAGGCATCAACTTATCACTCCAATAATCGTAATGCGTCACACGGCGCAACGACGCCTCAATACCACCAATTAAAATAGGCACATCAGGCCATTTATCCTTTAAAATATTGCAATACACGGTAGTAGCATAATCGGGCCTAAAACCAATATCGCCATTAGGGGTGTATGCATCTTTATCTCGTTTCTTTTTGCTTGCTGTATAATTGCTAATCATTGGGTCCATGCAACCACCTGTAACTGCAAAAAACAATTTCGGAGCTCCCATTTTTACAAAGTCCTGAAGATTGTCGTTTACATTTGGTTGTGGCACAATAGCAACCCGAAGGCCATAACTTTCTAAAATACGACCAATAACGGCAGGCCCAAACGATGGATGATCCACGTAGGCATCACCACTAAATAAAATCACATCAATGGCATCCCATCCGCGAATTTTCACCTCTTTGTTAGTGGTAGGTAACCAATCTGAAAGTTTTAACTCTTGTTTCACGATGCAAAAATACACAAAAATCGCTTCTTATACATTATTAACCTTGTAATCAGATAAATTCAGAATCTATTCTTGGAAACCCTAGGCCATATCTATAATCTATTTAAATAAATAATATTAAGATAATTTAAATTATAAACTTAATAAACCAAAACACTTTCAAATTCCAATGAAAAGCAATATTCAAAACCTTAATTTTTGCTTGTTTTTCAGACACACTTAATTAGATACTATTTTCATTTTCAAAAAATAAAATTCTTTGCTAAACATAAGAAACTATTCTGAAAATTTAACGCAAAATAACCTACATTTGAAAACCCCATGAAAATTCAATTTAACAGATTAAAACATAAAGAATGAAAAAACTTTTCTCTTTTTATATTGCATTATTTTTAACATTAAATGCTTTTTCACAAATTAAATTTGAAAAGGGATATTTTATTGACGATTTAGGGAATAAAGTAGAGTGTTTATTAAAAAACAACAGTATTCAAGGCTCTACAGAAACTATTAAATATAAATTGAATCAAGATTCTGAAATTAAAACCTTAAATCTTAACCAGGTAAAAGAATTCAGCATATACAATTCATACAAATTTATCAAAGCAACGGTTGAAATTGGAAAACCAAGCCCTCAAAATGAAAGAAATAAAGATTACACATTTAAAAGTGAGGTAGTGTTATTAAAAGTTTTAGTTGAAGGTGAAGCGGTTTTGTATTCTCACAACGAAAAAGACCATGAAACTTTCTTTTTTTCCACCAATAATTCGGCACCCCAACAACTAATTTACAAGATATACATTCCGGAAAATTTTAAAACAAAAAGGGAAAACAAAGCTTACGGAGAGCAATTATTTAACAACCTAAAGTGCTCATCACTCAATTTTGATGATGCGATAAACTTAAAATATGAAAAAAATGAGTTAATCAAGTTTTTTGTAAAGTACAACGAATGTCAAAATTCAGAAACCACCATTTATTTAAAAAAACAAAAAATCTTTAATATTAACCTACGTCCTAGAATAAATAATACTTCTTTAACCTTAACTGAAACAGGCAATCAATCATATTTAAAAACATATGATTTTGGAAATAAAACCATTATAGGAATAGGTATTGAAGCTGAATTATTATTTCCATTCCTTAACAACAAATGGACTCTTTCTCTTGAACCTACATATCAAAGATATAAATCTAATATAACAACTCAAACGGTAGGATCTCTAAGTGAGACTTTTAATGTGAATTATAATTCCCTAGAAATGCCGATAACGGTAAGACATTATTCCTATATAAATACTACATCTTCAATTTTCTTAAATGCCTCTTTAATATTAGATTTCACATCTAAATCATACATATTAAAACAATTGAACGACATCCTTCTTGAAGAACTTGTAATAGCACCCGACTTAAACCTAGCTGTAGGAGTTGGTTATAAATTTAAAAATAAATACATTGTTGAATTAAGATTTCATTCAAAAAGAAATATTGTTAATCAATTAATCCATTATACATCATCTTACAATTCATCATCCTTAATATTTGGGTATACTTTATTTTAATCAATCTTCAAATTAAAATAAATTTTCACATAACTGCTTTTTAATAAAGCTTTTAAAATTCAAAAAAAAGATTGTAATTTATTATTTGTCAATCAAATAAATTCATGTAAATTTGCAAACTCTTTTTGAAAGAGGAATGTTTAATAAAAATAATTAATAACGTGGACACATTAAGCTACAAAACAATTTCAGCCAATAAAGCAACTGCAGATAAGCAGTGGGTTTTAGTTGACGCTGAAGGACAGTCTTTGGGCCGTTTAGCTTCAAAAGTTGCAAAACTTTTAAGAGGAAAACACAAGCCTAGCTTCACACCACACGTTGATTGTGGTGATAACGTAATTGTTATCAACTCGGAAAAAGTCAACTTAACAGGAAACAAGTGGAACGATAAAACGTACATTCGTCACACAGGTTATCCAGGTGGTCAAAGAAGTTTAACTGCTACTGAATTATTTGGGAAAGACCCATCAAGAGTAGTAGAAAAATCAGTAAAAGGAATGTTACCTAAAAACAAATTAGGTGCAGATTTATTCCGTAACCTAACAGTTGTTGTTGGTACAGAGCATGCTCATGCAGCGCAAAAACCAAAAACAATTAACTTAAACGAATTCAAATAATGGATGTAATTCACAAAATTGGCCGTAGAAAGACGGCTGTTGCTCGTGTGTATGTAGCTTCAGGTACTGGAGCCATCACGATTAATAAAAAAGACATAACTGCTTACTTCCCTACTGCAACTTTACAGTACAAAGTAAAGCAACCTTTAGTTATGACTAACAATGATAGCAACTTTGATATTACAGTAAATGTATTAGGTGGTGGTATCACTGGACAAGCAGAAGCTGTTCGTTTAGCAATTTCTCGCGCTATGTGCGAGGTAGATGCTGAAAACAGACTGACTCTTAAGCCAGAAGGGTTATTAACAAGAGATCCAAGAATGGTAGAGCGTAAAAAATTCGGTCAGAAAAAAGCGCGTAAGAAATTCCAGTTCTCTAAACGTTAATACCAGATTTCGATATTTTTATTGGCTGGTCACACTTAACATAAACGTAGTGTCTTTTCAATATAAATTTCAAATCAAACAAAAAAAATAACTCAGTTATTGTTGTCCTAGTTCTAATAAAACAGGATTTAGTTTAGCATCTAAATGAAGCCTTAAGCTTTAAGCTTTATAGGAACATTGCTAATTCAACAGAACGTAAACTATTAAAAAAATGGCAGTAGAAGTAAAAGAATTACTTGAAGCAGGTGTACACTTCGGTCACCTTACACGTAAGTGGGATCCAAACATGGCTCCTTACGTTTATATGGAGCGTAATGGCATCCATATTATAAACCTTTATAAAACAGCAGCTAAAATTGACGAAGCTGGAGCAGCACTTGCTAAAATTGCAGCATCAGGTCGTAAAATTTTATTTGTTGCTACAAAAAAACAAGCAAAAGATATCGTTGCTGAAAAATCTGGAGCAATTAACATGCCTTACATCACAGAAAGATGGCCAGGTGGTATGTTAACAAACTTCGTTACTATCAGAAAAGCTGTTAAAAAAATGGCTATGATTGATAGAATGAAGAAAGACGGAACTTTCATGACGCTTTCTAAAAAAGAACGTTTACAAGTAGATCGTTTAAGAGCTAAGTTGGAGAAAAACTTAGGATCTATTGTAGACATGACACGTTTACCAGGTGCATTATTTGTAGTTGATATTAAACGTGAGCATATCGCTATTAAAGAAGCTCAAAAATTAAACATTCCTATTTTTGCGATGGTTGATACCAACTCTGATCCACGTCAGGTTGATTATGTGATACCTGCAAATGATGATGCTTCTAAATCTATCGATAAAGTATTATCTTATGTTACAGCTGCTATCGCTGAAGGTTTAGCTGATAGAAAAGCAGACAAAGATACAGACCAAGATGATGACGCAGCAGTAGCACCTACTAAAAAACGTGCTTCTAAAGCTGTTGTGACAGACGAGGAAGAATAATTAACAATTTCACAATACAAATAAGTCGTTTAATTATTTTCTTTTTAGGAATATTGAACGACTTTTTTAAATTTTAAAAATATATGGAATCTACAGTAAAAATTACAGCAGCGGAAGTAAATAAATTAAGACAAGCTACTGGTGCAGGAATGATGGATTGTAAAAAAGCTTTAGTTGAAGCTGGTGGTGATTTTGATAAAGCTATTGATGTTTTACGTAAAAAAGGTCAAAAAGTAGCTGCTAACAGAGCAGACCGTGAGTCTTCTGAAGGTGCTGCAATCGCTAAAGTTAATGCAGATAATACAGTAGGTGTTGCAATTGTTTTAGGTTGCGAAACTGACTTTGTTGGTAAAAACGAAAACTTCGTTGCATTAGCAAACGAATTAGCTGATTTGGCTTTCAACTACAACACTAAAGAAGAATTATTAGCTGCCGATTTTGGTGGTATGACTGTTGCTGATAAATTAATTGAACAAACAGGTGTTATTGGTGAAAAATTAGATATCAATGCTTTTGAAAAATTAGAAGCAGCTTACGTAGGTAGCTATGTTCACATTAACAAAATTGCTGCTTTAGTTGGTTTAACAGCTAACGTGAAAAATGCTGAAACTTTAGCTAAAGATGTTGCAATGCAAGTAGCTTCAATGGGAGCAACTACATTATCTTACAAAGATTTCGATCCTGCTTTTATTGCTTCAGAATTAGAAGCTAGAATTGCTGTTATTGAAAAAGATAACGAAGAATTAGGACGTTTAGGAAAAACGCTTAAAAATGTTCCTCAATACATTTCTATGGCACAACTAACGCCTGAAGTATTAGCTAAAGCCGAAGAAGAAGCTAAAGCACAATTAAAAGCTGAAGGAAAACCAGAACAAATTTGGGACAAAATTTTACCAGGTAAAATTGAACGTTTTATTTCAGATAACACAACTTTAGATCAAGAACAATGTTTATTAGATCAAAACTTCATTAAAGATGATAAAATAAATGTTGCTAAATATGTTGCATCTTACGGAGATGTTGCTATTTCTGGATTTAAACGTGTTGCTTTAGGGTAAAACCAGAGCCCCTGTGTGAACAGGAATAACAATAATAAAACCACTACCTTTTAAAGCGTAGTGGTTTTTTTGTTTAAAAAAAGGAACTCCAATTTTTTAAAACACTATTTATATTTTTTCTGTTACCTTTATTTTGACAAATTGGTTTTCGGTAAACAATAAAAAAAAGTGTAATTTTGCTAAACTTTCAAAAACAGACATGAAATATAAAAGAATTCTTTTAAAACTTTCTGGTGAGGCTCTAATGGGAGAACGCCAGTACGGTATAGATCCAGAACGTTTATCCGAATACGCTCAAGACATAAAATCGATAACAGATTTAGGTGTACAAGTTGCCATAGTAATTGGCGGTGGAAACATTTTTAGAGGAGTTGCAGGTGCCAGCAATGGTATGGATCGTGTTCAAGGAGACCACATGGGTATGTTAGCTACCGTTATAAATGGTTTAGCACTTCAAAGCGCTTTAGAAGACGCTGGTTTACCTACACGCTTACAATCTGCTGTACACATAAACCAAGTAGCAGAGCCTTTTATTAGACGTAAAGCGATGCGTCATTTAGAAAAAGGACGTGTTGTTATTTTTGGTGGTGGTACAGGAAACCCTTATTTTACTACAGATTCGGCGGCTGTTTTACGTGCTATTGAAATTGAAGCCGACGTGATTTTAAAAGGAACACGTGTTGATGGAATTTACAATACCGACCCGGAAAAAGACACGAATGCCATTAAATTCAACTTTATTTCTTTCGACGATGTATTGCGAAAAGGCTTGAAAGTTATGGATACAACGGCGTTTACTTTGAGCCAAGAAAACCAATTGCCAATCATTGTTTTTGATATGAATAAAAAAGGAAATTTACTTAAAGTAGTTTCCGGTGAAAAAGTTGGAACAGAAGTAAACATGTAATACTTGGCGCAATTTTTGAATAATTGATTGAAAAAAGTTTGAATTTATGAACGAAGAGATACAATTTATCCTAGATACAGCAAAAGAATCTATGGATGCTGCTATTAAGCACTTAGAAAAGGCATTTGTTAACATTCGTGCAGGTAAAGCTAGTCCTGCCATGTTAGGAAGCGTTATGGTAAACTATTATGGTGCACAAACACCTCTTTCACAAGTTGCCAACGTTAATACACCGGATGGTAGAACCATTACAGTACAACCATGGGAGAAAAAGATGATCCAAGAAATTGAAAAAGGCATTCAAATTGCAAATCTTGGCTTCAACCCAATGAATAATGGCGATTTCATCATCATCAGTGTACCACCTTTAACGGAAGAACGTCGTCGTGATTTAGCTAAACAAGCTAAATCTGAGGCTGAAGACGCTAAAATTAGTGTACGTTCTGCCAGAAAAGATGCGAATAACGACATTAAAAAGGCCGAAGATGTTTCGGAAGATTTAAAAAAGAATGCAGAGGTAGATGTACAACAATTAACTGATAAATACGTTAAGAAGATTGATGACCTTTTCGAAGTCAAAGAAAAGGAAATTATGACTGTGTAATTTAAAGCGACATGTTTGTCGCTTTTTTTTATAAACCTTTAACCACTTATTGTTGCTATGTTCAAAAATCGCATGTTTTTTTGTGCCCTATTTTTTGCAAATTTTGTGTTGCAAGGGCAATCTGTTGAAGAAAACTTGCCTGAACATTCACAAGATTCTATTAAAAGAAATGCTTTTGTTAAAGGGCTTGCCAATGGCTTCATTCCTACTAAATATTTCAATTTCGATTTACGCTACCTAATAAAGTACAACCAATATGAAGGTATACGAACTGGTTTGGGTGGAACCACCAGTGATGCTTTTTCAAAACGCATTCGTTTAAATAATTATGTGGTTTATGGGTTTCGGGATGACCGATTCAAATACAGTATTGCTGGTAGTTTAAAGTTAAATAAAGAAAAAAACACTTGGTTAACACTGTCTTATACAGATGATTTGCAGGAAACCGGAAGCACTAAATTTTTAACAGACCAAAGAGTTTTCCAATTTTTTGAACCGCGATTACTTAATATTAATTTATTTCACCATCACATTACCAGAACAGCTGGCCTCGAACACCAAATTGCCAACAACCTAAACACCGTAGCCGAATTCTCTGTAAGCGATATCATTCCTACTTATGGGTATGGTTTTGTTACCGATAATGGCGTGCTAAATATTTTCGACCTGAGTATTGCGAAACTAGCCTTACAGTGGAAACCCTTAAAACCATCAAAATTATCAGAAACAGCATCAAAAAACTCAAAAAATGAATTTCCAGAAATCACCCTACAATACACCAAAAGTATTACAGATGTGTTTCAAGGAGATTTAAGCTTTTCAAAACTAGACTTCAGGACTATTCATCAAATAAGACAAAGTGACGGTAATATATCAGAAATCACTTTGGTTGCAGGAATGGCGAATGGCGATATTCCGCTAACGCATTTATACCACGCTTACCCTAACAATATTACCAAAGAAACTATAATGCAGCGGTTTTCGGTGGCTGGTACTAACAGTTTTGAAACCATGTTTTTTAATGAATTTTTTTCTGATAAGTTTGCTACGGTTCAATTAAAACATTATTTAAAACCATTTAATATTACCCAACAATACAAGCCGCAACTCGTTTTAATTACCCGTTATGCGCTTGGTGATGTAAAGGAACCTGAACGACATCAAAATACAAGCTTTGGTTCTTTAGATAAAGGCTATACAGAATCGGGTTTTGAAATCAATAAACTACTTTTCGGATTTGGATTAAGCTTTACCTACCGCTACGGTGCTTACCACTTACCAGATATTGATGATAATGTTGCTTTTAAGTTTACATTTAACTTGACTTTATGAGGTATTACCCTCATTTTTTCTACCTTTGCCCAACTTTTATTTAAGGCATGTTAAAACTTTTTACCAAAGATTTTTGGGACGTTATCGCAAGGTTAATTTTACGCAATAAAATTGGAATTCTTGTAAGTATCCTCATTATAACAGTTTTGTTTAGTACACAATGGAAAAATATGCGTTTTTCCAATACTGAAGCTAACCTACTGCCAGACGATAACGAAGTAAATATAACTTACAATAATTTTTTAGATACTTTTGGCGAAGAAGGCAATCTAATTATCATCGGAGTAAAAGACAGCACCTTACTTACCGTTGAAAAACTGAATGCTTGGAATAAATTAGCTGATAGTTTTAAAAAATACGATGAAGTTGAAACTGTTATATCGGTTAAGGATCTTCAAAAGTTAGTAAAGGATACACTTCACCAAAAATTCACCTTACAACCATTCATAAAAGATTCTATTGCTTCCATTCCTCAAATAAACGAACTGAAGGATGAACTCTTTAACCAATACCCATTTTACGACAATTTCTTATTCAACAAAGAAACTAAGACAATAAGAACTATTATTTATCTTGACAAAGCCATTGTGAATACTTCGGCTAGAAAGGATTTTGTACTTAACGATTTCATTCCAAAAATTGAAGCTTTTGAAGCAGCTACGAATTTAGATGTTCGTGCTTCAGGAATGCCTTACATTAGAACCCTAAATGCCCAATTAATAGTTGATGAAATTGTTTGGTTTGTACTAGCGGCATTATTTGTAACCTCCCTTATTTTCTTTTTCTTTTTCAGGTCGTTTAGAGCCACTTTTATTTCATTGGTGGTTGTGTGCATTGGTGTAATGTGGACTTTAGGTATCATTGGTAGCTTAAATTATGAAATTACAGTTTTAACAGCCCTAATTCCTCCTTTAATTATCGTTATAGGTATTCCCAACTGTATTTTCCTTATTAACAAATTCCAACACGAGGTAAAACTACATGGTAATAAAGTAAAATCTTTACAACGTGTTATTACAAAAATTGGAAATGCAACTTTAATGACCAATGTTACTACGGCATCTGGTTTTGCGACTTTCATCCTAACAGAAAGTACGCTTTTAAAAGAATTTGGCATTGTTGCATCATTAAGTATCCTGGCTATTTTCATTTTATGCTTGTTAATCATTCCTATTATTTACACCTTTTTACCTTATCCAAAAGACCGCCATTTAGAACATTTAAATAGACGTTGGATTGGTGGTTTTGTAAACTGGATGGAACGTATGGTTAAACATGAACGCATTGCTATATACTCTACAGCATTGGTTTTATTAATTGTGAGTATCATTGGTATCTACCAAATAAAAATTTCGGGAAGTTTAATTGAAGACATGCCCCAAGACTCTGAATTTGTGAATGATATCCGATTCTTTGAAGAAGAATTTAACGGTATCATGCCTTTAGAGTTTATGATTGATACCAAGCGCAAACAAGGGGTTATGAAACTGGCTACCTTAAAGCGCATGGATGAATTACAGGAATTAATTAATGAAATTCCTGAATTATCTAAACCAATTTCGGTAGTCGATTTAGTGAAATACTCCAAACAAGCCTACTATAATGGCAATACCAATTTTTATCAATTACCTACATCTCAGGAAAATAGCTTTATATTATCGTATGCAAAAAACTCAACTTCCAATGTTGATTTGCTTAAAAACTTCGTAGACAGTACAGGGCAATACGCACGTATTACCACTTTTATGAAAGATATTGGTACCGATAAAATGGAACGTATTGAAGAAGATATTCAAACTAAAATAGACAAAGTTTTTCCTAAAGAACGTTACGAAGTTACCATGACGGGAAAAGCCTTAGTGTTTCAAAAAGGCACCACCTATTTAGTTAAAAATTTAGCTATTTCACTTTCACTTGCTATTTTTTTAATAGCACTATTTATGGCTTACATGTTCCGTTCGGCAAGAATGATTGTTGTATCACTAATTCCTAACCTAATCCCACTCTTGGTAACAGCAGGATTAATGGGGTATTTAGGCGTTCCTATTAAACCTTCAACAATCTTAGTGTTTAGTATCGCATTTGGTATTTCAGTAGATGATACCATACATTTCTTAGCAAAATACCGCCAAGAATTACAGGCTAATAACTGGAAAATAAAAACCTCGGTATATGGGGCACTTCGTGAAACAGGCGTAAGTATGTTCTATACTTCCATTGTTTTATTCTTCGGGTTTTCCGTATTTACCATTTCCAGTTTTGGTGGAACAGTAGCATTAGGTGCTTTAGTTTCGGCTACCTTATTGTTCGCCATGTTATCAAACTTACTGCTACTTCCTTCTTTATTATTATCGTTAGAGCGCAGTATTGCTAATAAAGAGGTATTAAGAGAACCTACTATTAACATCATTCCCGAGGATGACGAAATAGAAGAAGAGGACTCCAAATTTTAATAAATTCTAAATTTCAATTATTATCAACTTTTGGAATTTGGAATGTGAATTTTCAGAATTGAAACCTTTATATTTACATTATAAATTTTAAAACTTATGCAAAAACGTACTATTTCAGACTTGCTATCAAAAGATTTTGTTAGTTCTGAAGTTGATATAAAAGGATGGGTAAGAACTTTTAGAGCGAATAGATTTATTGCTTTAAACGATGGTTCTACACTTAATAACATTCAATGTGTTGTTGATTTTGAAAACTTTGACGAAACACTTTTAAAGCGCATAACTACAGGCGCAGCTATACACATTAAAGGTGAATTGGTTGAAAGTCAAGGAAAAGGGCAAAGCGTTGAGATACAAGTAAAAGAATTAAAAGTATTGGGAGATTCCGATCCTGAAACTTACCCTATTCAGCCAAAAAAACACTCATTCGAGTTTTTAAGAGAAAATGCGCATTTACGTACTAGAACCAACACATTTAGTGCTGTGATGCGTTTGCGTTCGTCTTTGTCGTATGCCATTCATAAATATTTTAATGAAAACGGTTTTTACTACGTTCACACACCTATCATTACAGGAAGTGATGCCGAAGGTGCCGGAGAGATGTTTAGGGTTACAAATTTAGATGCTCAAAAACCGCCTTTGAATGAAGCTGGGCATGTTGATTATTCTAAAGATTTCTTCGGAAAAGAAACTAATTTAACAGTTTCGGGCCAATTAGAAGCTGAAACCTACGCCATGTCTTTAGGTAAAGTTTACACCTTTGGACCAACATTTAGAGCAGAGAATTCAAATACATCTCGTCACCTTGCCGAATTTTGGATGATAGAACCTGAGGTGGCATTCATGGATTTGGCTGGAAATATGGATTTAGCCGAAGATTTTATGAAATTCGTTCTAAAATATATTCTAAAAAATAACAGAGAAGATTTAGAATTTTTAGATAAGCGTTTGCAGGACGAAGACAAAGCGAAACCTCAAGCTGAACGTAACGAAATGACGTTAATAGAAAAATTAAACTTTGTAACCGACAACAATTTTAAACGTGTAAGTTATACGGAGGCTATTGATATTTTACGCGACAGCACACCTAACAAGAAGAAAAAATTCAAATATCCAATAAAAGATTGGGGTACCGATTTACAAAGTGAACATGAGCGTTTTTTAGTTGAAAAACACTTTAAATGTCCAGTTATTTTATTTGATTATCCAGCAAACATCAAAGCTTTTTACATGCGTTTAAATGATGACGGTAAAACCGTACGCGCCATGGATATTCTATTCCCAGGTATAGGCGAAATTGTTGGTGGAGCGCAGCGTGAAGAACGCTTAGAAGTGCTGAAACAACGCATGGCCGCTATCAATATACCAGAAGAGGATTTATGGTGGTACTTAGATTTACGTAAATTCGGAACCGCTATACATGCTGGTTTTGGTTTAGGTTTTGAGCGTTTGGTAATGTTTGCTACGGGCATGAGTAATATTAGAGATGTTATTCCATTTCCTAGAACCCCTCAAAATGCAGAATTCTAGTTTAACCTAAATAAAACATTCCTTTTAAATAATATAATTTTCAATTTTTAAATAATACAAGACCTCACCCGTTTTTAAAACCGTGGGGTCTTTTTTAAAAAAATGTTTTATATTTTTACAGAAACCTAATCATAATATGCTCAAGCAACATTTACAATTTAAACTATCGCAAAAGCTTTCGCCGCAGCAGATTCAATTAATGAAATTGATACAGTTGCCAACGCAGGCTTTCGAGCAGCGCTTAAAGCAAGAATTGGAAGAAAATCCAGCTCTTGAAAGCGGAAAAGAAGAACTTGAAAGTGACTTTGATTTGGATTTTGATAATACCAATGATGATTTTGACGATTCTGAAACAATAGGAAATGATGATATTAATGTTGATGAATATTTAAGCGATGACGAAATTCCCGATTATCGCACTCAAGCCAATAACTACAGTAATGACGATGAGGAAAAAACCATGCCTTATGCCGCAGGAACTTCGTTTACCCAACATCTATTAGCCCAATTAAACACCTATAGATTGGATGATGAAGAAAAGGACATCGCAGAATTCTTGGTAGGTAGTGTTGATGAAAGTGGTTATATACGTCGTTCATTAGCTGATATCATGGACGACTTGGCATTTACCCAAAGTATTTATACAACTGAAGAAAAAATTGCTAAAGTCTTAAAAATTGTTCACAACTTAGACCCTGCAGGAGTTGGCGCTAGGGACCTGCAAGAATGTTTAAGCATTCAATTACACCGAAAAGAAAAAACACCTGATACCGAATTGGCAATTAGTATTATTGATGATGCCTTTGAGCAATTTACAAAAAAACATTACGATAAATTACTTCAAAAATTTGATGTTACAGAAATTCAACTCAAAGATGCCATTCACGAAATTGAACATTTAAACCCAAAACCAGGTGGTTCTTATTCTGGAAACAATAGAATAGTAGAACATGTTGTACCTGATTTTGCTATTAAAATTGTTGATGGCGAATTAGAATTAACATTAAATGGAAGAAATGCCCCAGAGCTTCATGTGTCTAGAGAATACAATAATATGCTTAAAGGCTATAAAGATTCTAAAGACAAATCAAAATCACAAAAAGATGCCGTTCTTTTTATAAAACAAAAACTCGATGCTGCCAAATGGTTTATAGAAGCCATCAAACAGCGACAACAAACCTTATTTATTACAATGAGTGCAATTATGCACTATCAATCTGAATATTTTTTAACCGGAGATGAGCGTAACTTAAAACCAATGATTTTAAAAGATATAGCTGATGAAATTTCTATGGATGTATCTACCGTTTCAAGAGTTGCAAATAGTAAGTATGTTGATACTCCTTACGGTACAAAATTAGTGAAGGATTACTTCTCGGAATCTATGAAAAATGATCAAGGTGAAGATGTTTCCACAAGAGAAATAAAGAAAATATTAGAAACTGTAATCGAAGAAGAAAACAAAAGAAAGCCACTCACAGATGACACCTTGGCTTCCATTTTAAAAGATAAAGGTTATCCTATTGCTAGAAGAACGGTTGCAAAGTACCGAGAGCAACTGGATATTCCTGTTGCACGTTTACGCAAAAAAATATAATGGATCGCATTTTAAGAAGTATTTCATTTATTTTTCATCCTATTATAATGCCCATACTTGGGGTGATATTCTATTTTCATAAATCGCCCCGCTTTATCCCTGAAGAAGTTATGTATGCTAAATTGATATCAATAGGCATACTAACCATTGTTTTACCCATTCTAACGTACTATTTATTAAAAACCTTGGGAAAGGTAGACACTATTTATTTAAAAACCACTAACGAGCGCATTTACCCTTTAGCTATTAATTGTATCATAATATTAATCGTTATTGTTAGAATTTTATCGCAAGCTCAAATTGTAGAATTATACTATTTTTTTGTTGGTATATTAATTTCTACAATGGCATGTTTGTTCTTGGCAATTTTCAAATTTAAAGCAAGTATACATATGATATCTATTTCAGGTTTATTTATGTTCTTTATAGCCTTAAGCATACACTTTAGTATTAACATTACAGGAACTCTCGCCCTTATGAGTATAATATTGGGTGCTGTTGCTACTTCTAGATTACATACCAAAGCACATAATTACATGGAATTAATTATGGGCTTTTTCGTTGGTGCTATTCCTCAGTTTATTTTAGTAAATCACTGGTTATAGTAATTTACAAGATATAGAACATCAAGCCAACTTTTAACACATTACTATCAATGGGTTCACCTTCCAAAGTAGCATTACTTGAAAATATTGGGTTTAAACCATAATATAAATGTAAATTCCAGGTGTTGTATCCAGCACTTAAGGTTAATCCATACTGAAACTTATTAAAGTCCTCAATAGTCTTGAATTTAAAGACTCCTAAATCCCCATTGTGCTTGGCAATACTATTTACCATATACCCTATTCTAAAACCAGTATAAATACGCCAAAACTTATATTCAGTGGCTGTAGAGGTACGCCACCTAAACTCGAATGGTAATTCAATTAATTGAGTAGAAAATTTATTCTTGGTGTAACTAGACTCCAAAATCTCATAACTAACAACATCATTATCATCAACCGAGATAAATAAGTTTTGATTAAAAGAGTTTAAAGAATACCCCAATCCAATACCTAATGCAATGTTTCCTTCTTTATTTAACGGAATGTCTTTAATTATTCCAAAATGAATGCCACTAGAAAAACCCTTTTGCGATAAATCTTCTGGCTTATTACCTAATAAATTATAGGTTGTTCCAATATAAAATTGGTCCTCCTTATAAGAAGTATAAATCGAGGACAGACTGTCCTGCTGGGGAAACCCTAAGTATCCACATAAAAGAATTAAAAGACGAAAATAAAGAGACTTCATATAATCACAAATGCTTAAATAAACTATAATTTTACCAAGAAAGCTTTTAAAAATAAAAAAGACGTTTTGATTAAACAAAACGTCTTTCTTATAAAATTAAGAAAATAAAAATTATTTATTTTGAAATACACTACCCTTTTTAGTGGTGTAACTTATTTTAAGTGCATTAACTTTTCGTAATTCTTGTTTAATATCACCAATCAATCCCATATTTGCATCACTGTCCACTTTTAAAGCAGTAGTTAAAAAAGGAATTAATTCTTCTCTTTTAGAAGCACGCTCTGCAGCTATGAATGCAGCTATGTCTTTTACATCGGCAAAGTCATCATTAAGTTGAATTCTAGTTTCAGTACCATAATTCTTATAATTTGCACTAGGCTTACCTGCGTAAATGTACATAACCAAATCCTTCTTATCCAACTTCTCAACCTGATCAGCATATGGTAAATTATTCTCAATCTTTAAGGTATTCTGTCTCATAACAGTTGCAACCATAAAAAAGAATAATAACATAAATACAATATCGGGTAATGATGCAGTAGATATCGCTGGCATTTCGCCTCCTTGTTTCTTTTTAAATTTAGCCATAATAATGTGTTAAATTTTAATTATTGTACTTCAGAAAGTTTTTGAGGATATTCAAGTTTTATTTGCTCAACTTGTTCCTTCAACCTTGTCTTATCCCCTCGCCAGTTAACATCATTAAGATTCGCTTCCATTTCCAAGAACGATTTCCCATATAAAGATTGAGCTCTTATGTTTCTCAAATCGTTATACGCCGCTACTAATTCATTTTGAACAGCAATGTACGTTTTATAGGTAGTTTCACGTTCGTTCTTTAAAGAAATAATGGCCTTGTCTGGATTGTCTGAAGACTCAACATCTCTTTTTCCATTACAATAGTTACAAGTACCATCGCCGCCATTATCTAAAAACTCAATAGCCGCTTTTCTCAAATCTTTAAGCTCCATTATCTCATCTTCTACCAACAATTGATCTTTACCATTTAATAAAACAGTAAATATGTTTTTCTGCTTAATAATAACGTTTTCATTACTGTCCTCAATTGGAGGTAATTTACGGTTAATACCTGCATCCGTTTCAATTGTTGTTGTTACTAAGAAAAATATCAATAATAAGAACGCGATATCGGCCATGGAGCCTGCATTTACTTCTGGTGCTGCTCTTTTTGCCATAATCTATTTATTTAATAATTTTTTTAAACCCGAAAGGAATGTTGCTATAATAGCAGTAACCGAAAGGAAGTAGAAAGCATACAACCCTGCTCCTACATTTTTAGAAACTGCTTCAGTAATACCTAAACCTTTGTCATTAAATTGCTTTAAATCCAAATCTGTTCCAGAAGATATAAAGTAAGAAATCAAGATGACTCCTAAAAACAATCCTACAGTGGTTAAAGTTTTTTTAATGTTTCCTGAAAATATGCCTTTTACAACATATATAAGTATTAATGCAAGTACTACGAAAAGCACAACATAAGTAACATATAAAATGTTATCTATCATGCCCTCTGAACCTGTTATTATTAGAAGTGCTAATACGGCACCAATAATACCACAGGCGTATGCAAAATACTTTAGTATTTTATGTAAATCCATGATTTATTCGTTTTTTTTTAATTATTTTTTATTTCTAATTAATAAGTCCATTAACGTAATAGAAGCGTCTTCCATATCATTAACAATACTATCAATTTTAGCAATAATATAGTTATAAAAAACTTGTAAAATCATCGCCACAACAAGACCAAATACCGTTGTTAAAAGTGCCACTTTAATACCACCTGCAACAAGTGATGGTTGCATATCTCCAGCAGCTTCAATTTTATCAAATGCTTGAATCATACCAATTACCGTTCCCATGAACCCTAACATCGGCGCTAATGCGATAAATAATGAAATCCAAGATACGTTTTTCTCTAATTGTCCCATTTGAACACCACCGTAAGCCACAACAGCTTTTTCAACAGCGTCTAAACCTTCATCAGTTCTATCTAAACCTTGGTAATAAATAGAAGCGATAGGGCCTTTTGTGTTTCTACAAACTTCTTTTGCAGCTTCAACACCTCCAGAAGATAAAGCATCTTCTACCGCTTGAGTTAATTTTTTAGTGTTTGTAGTAGAAAGGTTTAAAAAGATAATTCTCTCAATAGCAATTGCTAAACCAAGAATTAAACATAACAATACAATCCCCATAAATCCAGGACCCCCTTCAATAAATCTCTTTTTTAATTCTTGATGAAACCCAAGTTCCTCTGCTGGTTCCGCAGTATCGTCTTGAGTCATACTTGCTACAGTTGTTGCAACTGTACTTGTGTTTGCATTTGTAGTTGCGTTAACAGTTCCAAAAGCCATCATTCCTGTAATGGCAAGGATAGAAAATAATCTTTTCATGTTCTAAATCTTAATTTTATTAGTTAATTAAAGTGTTAAAGATATAAAAAAAATACAATAAAAAAATAAAAATAACAGCAGAGAGGAAGGGATTCGAACCCTCGATACCC
>NZ_JBFHGK010000006.1:0-129009 GCF_041583155.1 Mariniflexile sp. | reverse complement strand
TATAAGAGAAGAAGTCTTTGGCCCTGTGTTACCTGTTATGAAGTTTGGTACTCTAGATGAAGCTATTGCGCTGGCTAACGATTGTGAATTTGGCTTAACATCATCCATATTCTCTGAAAACTTTAATAAAGTAATGCACGCATGCGACCAACTCGAATTTGGTGAAACTTACGTTAACAGAGAGCATTTTGAAGCCATTCAAGGTTTCCATGCAGGTTGGAAAAAATCTGGCGTGGGCGGTGCAGATGGAAAACATGGCATGGAAGAATACCTCCAAACTAAAGTTATTTATGCTCAATATAGATAAAATAACTTACTGAATAAGCAATGAAAGCACTGTTCATTTTAGATACAAAATTGAATGGTGCTTTGTTTATATTATTAAACTAATACTAAATAACCAATGAGTAATACAGAAAAAATACCTGTAGTTTCTAAAGAAGTCTTAATTCCTTTTATAATTATAACATCATTATTTTCCTTATGGGGATTTGCTAATGATATAACAAACCCTATGGTTGCAGCCTTTGCAACGGTAATGGAAATTTCCACAGCTAAAGCGGCATTAGTACAATTTGCATTTTACGGTGGTTATGCCACTATGGCAATTCCCGCTGCCCTTTTCGTTAGAAAATACAGCTATAAAAGTGGTATCATTTTAGGCCTAGTACTCTACGCAATTGGAGCACTATTATTTTATCCGGCGGCTAAGTTTGAAGTATTTGGTTACTTTTTGGTTTCCTTATACATCTTAACTTTTGGATTAGCCTTTCTTGAAACAACTGCAAACCCATTTATACTTATGATGGGAGACGAACGCACCGCAACCAGAAGGCTAAATTTAGCACAAGCTTTCAACCCTATAGGTTCTCTATTCGGTATGTTTGTTGCTTCAAAATTCATTTTAGTAGCCTTAGATTCCGATAAAAGAAATGAGGCCGGTGAACTTATTTTCAACACCCTAGACGAAGCACAAAAAGCCGTAATCAGAACACACGATTTATCAGTTATAAGAAACCCTTATGTGATTCTTGGTTTTGTTGTAATCGCCATGTTAGTTGTTATTGCCATTACCAAAATGCCTAAACGAGAAAAGAATGACAACCAAACTAGTGCAGCATCTTCATTTAAAAGATTATTCGGTAATGGAAAATATAAAGAAGGTGTTTTAGCACAATTATTTTATGTAGCTGCACAAATTATGTGTTGGACCTTCATCATTCAATATGCAGGAAACTTAGGAATACCAAAAGCTGAAGCTCAAAATTACAATATTGTAGCTATGAGTATTTTCTTATTGAGTCGATTTATAAGTACTTTTTTAATGAAATACGTAAATTCGAGAAAACTACTTATGATTTTTGCACTTTGCGCAATGACAACTACTGCTGGAGTTATTCTAATTGAAGGCATTTTAGGTCTGTATTTATTGGTAGCAACTTCTGCCTTTATGTCTTTAATGTTCCCAACTATTTACGGTATTGCACTTCATGGGTTAGATGAAGAAGACACAGCGCTTGGGGCTGCTGGTTTAGTTATGGCCATTGTAGGAGGTGCTTTAATGCCCATTCTACAAGGTATATTTATAGATATGGAAAAAGTTGGCCCTTTATCAGGGGTAAACTTTTCGTTTATACTACCTTTCATTTGTTTCTGTTTTATTGCAGTTTACGGGTATAGAACATTAAAAATCCATTCATAAAGAAAAATAATTGACACAAAAAATGCTTCAAATTACATTAAAACTGACACTTATTTAATGCCTTCATATATTAAATTGGTAGACTAAGTCAATTAAATCAGTTTGTAAACACAAAAAAATCACCTGTAATCAAAATATTTACAGGTGATTTTTTTTTTATATTTCTACCCTATATTAGGTAATGGAAACATTTAAATACAACTAGCTTGCTGAACTTTGTAATATAAAGAGCTAAACCCTGCTTATCTAACTAACAAAATAAAAAATAAAAGCACCTTGCAACATTAATTAATTCCATGAAAACTCTATTTTTGGGTACTAAAGCTATTTAGTTAATTCTAAAAAGAATACAATGAACTAATTTTCAAAAGTCGTTAATGAAGCAATACTTTTTCCTTTTCTTTTTTGCAACTTCTTTTTATATAACTGCACAAGAATCTGTATTTTTTTCTGAGGAAAAAGACTCTTTAATAACTAATAATAAATTTAACATCTCTGTTTACAACCTTAATTTCATTAAGAACAATGAATATTTTAATGATATTGCAGACGGTTTCACATTATTAGGAACCCATTTACAACCTGAAATTATTTATAATAGTTCTGATAAAACACAATTTAGAGCAGGCGTTTTTTTAATGAAAAACTTTGGCGAACATAATATTGACTATGCCATTCCTACCTTTAGTTTTAATTACTTTAAAAACAACTCCCAAATAACAATCGGTAATTTATATTCCCGAAACAATCATACCTTAATTGAACCACTAATGGCAAGTGAGAAAATTTTAAGTGAAGACATTATTGAAACCGGCTTTGAATATAAGTATAAAACAAAAAATATCTATTTTGATGCTTGGTTGAATTGGGAAAATTACATTAGAAGATATAGTGAAGAACGCGAAGTTTTCACAATGGGGTTGGCTTCAAAAACAGCACTTGTCAAAAACTTTTCTTTACCAATACAATACATTTATTATCATAAAGGAGGGCAAATCAATAATAAGTATCGCAGTGAAAACAGCATAGATAATAGCATGAATTTTCATAATATATCTTTGGGCTTGGAGTATAAAACGAATTATAACCCCAAAAAAGGCTTCACAATTGGTCACTACTATTTATTACATTCAACAAAGGCAAAAACCGAATACCCTTTTACTGAAGGCTATGCCCATTATACAACCTTAAACTATAAAACAGAACATTTTAATTTTTTATTAGCGCATTATAAGGCTAACAAATTTATTTCTGCTAAAGGAAATGAAATGTTTCAATCCTATTCACTTAAAAGCAATGTTAATTATTGGAATGGCGTGTTAGATAATAGATACTTAGATTTAACGGAACCTGACCGGAATTTGCTTTTTTCCAAACTATTCTATCAAAATCAAATAGCTAATAATGTAAAACTAGGATTTCAATTAGAATGCTATTACCAACTTAACAACGGAAACACCATTGAAGGTATCGAAAAAAATACACAACATCAATTTGATTATTCCTATGGGGTTTTCCTTTTATTAAATGACGTATTTAAACTGTAACCTTAAATTAAACCTTTCAATTAATATTAAGTGACCCAACAAATTCAGCTTCAAAAAGTGCCTTAAAATGTTTTAATAATTTCTTTTTAACCTCAGATTCATCAACTGTTTTTTGGGCTAATTCTACATTTAAAGAGGTTACTGTTTTTCCACGAATGCCACACGGAATCATCAAATCGAAATACCCCAAATTAGCATTCACGTTTAAAGCAAATCCATGCATAGTAACCCAACGGCTAGCCCGAACCCCCATAGCACAAATTTTACGAGCAAAAGGTGTTCCAACGTCTAACCAAACCCCTGTTTCACCTGGACTTCTTTCTGCTTTTAAACCGTATTCTGCAAGAGTTAAAATAATCATTTCCTCTAAAAACCGAAGGTATTTATGAATGTCCGTAAAGAAGTTATCTAAATCTAAAATGGGGTAACCCACTATTTGACCTGGGCCGTGGTAAGTAATATCACCTCCTCTATTAACTTTGTAAAACGACGCATTTTTAACCTTTAATTGTTCTTCATCAACTAACAAATTAGAGATATCACCACTTTTCCCCAAAGTATAAACATGGGGATGTTCTACAAATAAAAAATGATTTTTGGTTTCTATATTGGTATTGTTGCGCCTATTACTAATTTTGGCATCAACGGTACTTTTAAAAAGTTGTTCTTGGTAATCCCAGGTTTCTTTATAATCTTTTAAACCTAAATCTTGTAATTCTATAATCTTATTCAAAGTATTAATCTTCTAAAATAACCTCCAGATTTAAAGCTTCTGGGTTGGTTATATAATCCATAAATCCATATTCAACGGTTACGCTTTTCCTGTCGGCGCTAAACAATGCTTTTTCATTCGAAACTGATTTTATGCGTTTTGGGAAATGATAGTTCAATTTATAAACAGAAGAACCAAACATCATTGCCATTTGACCTAAACTATCAACCACTTGGCTATAGGCCTCTTTATCAACTATTTTTGCAGTTCTTTTAAATACGTTTCCATTGTAATTATAGCTAAGTTCTGTATTTTCATCACTTCCAAAAGAAGAAAATGGATTACCTACTCCATTTGTTTTCTCTTTACCTTTTATGTCTCCAAAACTTTTCATGGCTTTAAACATATCCTGAAGTTCATTTACAGATTTAAAATCGGTAAACATATCAAACTTCATTTCGGAAGTTTCGGGGTTCATTCGCATATGCATACTGAAAGGTTCCAAATTTTTAATTCCTTGCTGCTCTTCTGCCGACAGCTTGGAAATACTATCGCCCATAGTGGCAAACAATTCTTTAAAACTAAAAGTAGAATCGATGGCTTTTTCTTGGCTATCACTCAGTTTATCGCCAGCCATTTGCATAAGTTGTGTCCCATCAAATGAAAACTCCATTTTACCAGAACCATCATCATTAATGTATATATTTTCAGAAAACTGGCAACTCGACAGCATTAAGGAAAACATTAAGACTACTGCAACTATAAACCGATTCATATATAAAATTTTAAAAATAATTAATCAAATATAAGTTTAATTTTTGGGATTGTTAAGAATTACAAGTGCGGCAATAACCCCAGGAACCCAGCCACAAAGCCAAAGTAAAAAAACAATAGTAATTGAGCCACAACCTTTATCTATTACAGCTAAAGGTGGACAAATAATTGACAGTAAAACTCTCCAGAAACTCATAATATTTTTTTCATTGACGATATAATCTGTAAGTCGTAAATTTAGGTTTTTTGTTACAATTTTATTTAAATTCTGAAGCTTAAAAATTCATAAATCTAAAATCGGTAATCGTTAATCAAATGATTATCTTTGTGCCTTTAAAAAATACATAGAAATTTAGAATATGTCGCAATTATCAGAGCAAGAGCTTGTACGTAGAGAAAAATTAGTAAAATTACGTGAAATAGGTGTTAACCCATATCCTGCAGATTTATACCCTGTAACTCACACTTCAAAACAAATAAAAGACCAATTTGAAGCGGATAAAAAAGTAGTTATTGCTGGTAGGCTGATGATGATTAAGGTACAAGGAAAAGCAAGTTTTGCCGAATTACAAGATGCCGATGGCAAGATTCAGGTATATTTTAACCGAGATGAAATTTGCCCTGGCGACGATAAAGAAAAATACAACGAAGTTTTTAAAAAATTATTAGATTTCGGCGATTTTGTTGGTATTGAAGGCGAATTATTTACAACGAAAGTTGGGGAAAAAAGTGTTCGTGTAAAAGACTTTACGCTATTAAGCAAAGCCTTAAAGCCGCTTCCTTTACCAAAAGAAAAAGATGGTGTGGTATACGATGCATTTACAGATCCGGAGCAACGTTACAGACAGCGTTATGCCGATTTAGTGGTAAACCCTAAAGTAAAAAATGTATTTATAAAACGCACTAAATTATTTAATGCCATGCGTCAGTTTTTTAATGATGCTGGCTACTTTGAAGTTGAAACTCCTGTTTTACAACCTATTCCTGGAGGTGCAGCTGCGCGTCCGTTTACAACACATCATAACGCATTAGACATTCCATTATACATGCGAATTGCTAATGAATTGTATCTAAAAAGACTTATTGTTGGTGGTTTTGATGGGGTTTATGAGTTTTCTAAAAACTTTAGAAACGAGGGAATGGACCGAACTCACAATCCTGAATTTACTGCCATGGAAATTTATGTAGCCTACAAAGACTACAACTGGATGATGGACTTCTGCGAGCGCTTATTAGAGCATTGTGCAACAGCCGTAAACGGGACAACCAAAGCCACTTTTGGCAAGCATGAAATAGACTTTAAGGCGCCTTATGCCAGAATAACAATGACAGATTCTATTAAAGAATTTACGGGCTTTGACATTACTGGAAAAACAGAAGACGAAATTAGAACCGCTGCAAAAAACATGGGTATTGAGGTAGACGATACCATGGGTAAAGGAAAATTGATTGATGAAATTTTTGGCGAAAAATGCGAAGGTAATTACATCCAGCCAACCTTTATAACAGATTATCCAAAGGAAATGAGTCCGTTGTGTAAAGAACACCGAGAAAACCCAGAATTAACAGAACGTTTTGAATTGATGGTTTGTGGCAAGGAAGTAGCTAATGCTTATTCTGAATTAAACGATCCAATAGACCAACGTGAACGTTTTGAACACCAGATGGAACTCGCTAAAAAAGGAGACGACGAAGCAACCGGAACAATAGATTACGACTTTTTACGTGCTTTAGAATACGGTATGCCTCCAACCTCTGGTATGGGTATTGGAATGGATAGATTAATAATGTTTTTAACCAACAATGCATCAATTCAAGAAGTTCTATTCTTCCCACAAATGCGACCAGAGAAAAAAGCAGTGGAATTAAGCGATGCGGAAAAAGTTATTTTCGACATTTTAAAAACTCAAAAAAACATGTCTCTTAATGATTTGAAATCACAATCTGGCTTAAGTAATAAGGCTTGGGACAAAGGAATAAAAGGGTTAACCAAGCATAAATTAGCCACTGTTATAAAAACAGATGATGATTTGCTAGTTGAAATTATTTCGTAACTTTCAAGCAAAATTATTTTAAGGCGTATTCACTTGAATGCTAAAAGAAAAAATGGTAATAGTTTATGATTAAAAAAACACAATTAGATTTAATAATTGCTATTACCACTTTTTTTATCCTAATCTCAATTTCAATTGTAACTTATGTTACTTCCTTGAATAGGTATTATGCCGTTGTGGAAGAAAACCTATCACATACAGGCAAATTAATTACCAAGGAATTCCACAATATCATTCAAGCAGATATTTCAAAACTTGAGAATGTTAAACGCAGATTGGAGTTTACAAATGGAGACTACTTTGAAAACTGGGAACACGATGCCAATTTAATTCTAAAACAAAACGAATCGGTTAGGTTTATTGAGTGGATTGATAATAACATGGTTATTAGAATGATTAATCCTCTAGAAGGAAATGAAAAAGCTTTAAACTTAGATATTTCCCAATTAGCTTACAGAAAAGATGAATGGCTAAACCATGCCAAAACGGGTGAAACAAACATCACCTCGTGGTTAGAACTTACACAAACAGGTCAAGCCTTTTTGGTAGATGTTCCTGTATATTTTGATGGCAAGTTCCAAGGTACCATAACGGCTGGAATGAATTTTAATGAAAATTTCAATAAATTTATTAGTTATTTAGAAGATCAATATGTTGTTGAATTGTACGATCATGAAGGAGCCCTTTTTTACCAAGCAAACAATTCCATAAGGTTAAAAACCAAACGCAACATTTCTCATAACACAACCATTTTAGTTGATGAATTAGACAAGCAATTATGGCGGTTAAATATTTATCCTTCCCAAAATTTTCTAATAGCAGAAGGGAAAACTATTATTAATATTGCCTTAATTATGGGAATTTTTCTATCCATAATAGTATCATCACTAATCTATTTTTTTCTAAGAGCAAAAAAAGGAACAAGAGAAGCCATTGATGCCAATGACTCTTTAATTCAACTAAACGAACAACTTAATGCCGAAAAGGACAGAGCCTACGTAGCATCTCAGGCAAAAACGGACTTTTTATCAAATATGAGTCATGAAATTAGAACGCCTTTACATGCCGTTATTGGTTTTATTGAACTTTTAAAAGATGAAGACTTAGCCCCTACACAAAAGGAATATGTAGATTTAATGGATAAATCATCTAGCAACCTTTTAGACCTTGTAAATGATATTTTAGAGATTGACAAAATAGAATCGGGCAAAACAGAATTAGACAAGCAAATTTTCGCTCCTTCCAAAAAGATAAATGAACTTATAGAAGTCAATCAGTTTTTATTTGTAAAAAAGGGTTTATACCTTAAAACAAATTTCGAAAACGTTCTCAACACCATGGTAATTGGTGATGCTGGCAAGTTACTACAAGTAATAAATAATATTTTAAAGAATGCCTTAAAGTTTACTAAAGAAGGTGGTGTTACAGTAACCTGCTCGGAAACCGTAATTCAAGACCAATTAAAATTAATAGTAAATATTGAAGACACCGGCATTGGTATAGAAAAAAACAAAATAGACTCCATATTTAATAGATTTACTCAAATTGAAAATGCCGTTAAAAAAGAACATGAAGGAAGTGGGCTTGGTTTAGCAATTTGTGAAAACTTAGTTGCCATGATGGGTGGAGAAATTTCTGTTGAAAGTGAAAATAATAGAGGAACTAAATTCACGGTATCATTCCTGTTTGATATTTCAGAAGAAACAGAACTACCTTTAGACAATAAGAAAAACCTCAACCTTAAAGATATTGATGTTTTAATTGTAGATGATAATACACTAAATATTATTGTATTAAAAAAATTCCTTCTAGACATCGGAGTAGAATCGGATACAGCAGCAAATGGAAAAATTGCTTTAGATAAAGTAAAAGACAAAAAATACCAACTTATTTTTATGGATATTCATATGCCCGAAATGGATGGTTGGGAAGCGACACGCATTATAAGACAAAGCGATAAACACGTTTTGATTTTTGGACTTTCAGCAAATGTTACAACCGCCGCCATAAACAAAGCCATTGAAAGTGGTATGAATAATTACTTAAGTAAACCCTTCAAAAAAGAACATTTATTCTCGTTGCTAAGATTCCATTTCAATAATTAATTTATAAAAAATAAAAAGCCCAGTAAATTTTAATTACTGGGCTTTTAAAACTAACCAACTAAACATAATTTATTACTAACCTAATAACCTACTATGTAGATTTATATATGTCTCAAATAAATAACTATACAAATAGAATCAATTTTTAGTTGGCAATAAAACTATTTAGAAATGTTTAACAATGAAAGTTGAAACTTTTAACCTTCTTTAAGAAAAAAAACTTCAAGTGTTAATTTTTTAAGATAAGTTATTAATTAAATAATCTAAATTTAATACGATTTAACTGCTAAAAATTTAACTTGGATAATTTTTAAAACTTTCCATATTTTTACAAGATGCTGAAAAATATTACACTACTTTTCTTCAATTGTTACTGCTTCATTTTATTAGGACAATCACAAGATAGCTTGTACTTTAAAAACGGTATTGAAAAACCAAGCATTTTAGCAACACACCATTTTGGAATTTTTAGCGCTCGAATTAATACAAACTTCAAACTTGCTCCACAAAAAAAAACGAGCTTAACCTTCACTTCTACCAGTGGTAACAACTTTCATCCGTTCGTAGAAACTTATATCCCAAAAGACCCTGAAACGCAAAAAGAGCAGAGTAAATTAATATGGTACCATAGAAATTTTCAATTTGTAGATCAGGAAACAACACCTGCAGATTATATGAATATTGAAATTGATGCGGTAATAAAAGAGTTTCGTATAGGTATTAATATTCCATTAACCAAAAATCATGAATTGGATATTTCCCTCCGCTCATTATTAATAACCAAAGGAAAATACCCCTTTTCCGTTTTTACAGGTGATGAAAGCATTGAATGGTTTCATAGCAATCTTATTGGAGGTGAAGACCCCTATGGAAGACGTTACTATGGCTTAAACCAAGTAAATTTTAGGTATCAAGATCGGTATGGGAACAACCTTGAATTAAATAATAATGATTTCTTTTTAGGTGGCTTTGAATTTAATCATCACTATTATCCAACATTATCCATTAATAAAACAAGAAATATCTTTATCAATTTCGGAAGTCATTTAGGCATAAATACCTCTAGATACAATTCATCTTTAGATGTAGGTGTATCGGCAAACGCAATAAAAAAATTAGAGTTCAAATCAAATTATGAGCTTAATTTTGCACTTGGTTTAAATGTACTCCGTAAAAACCTTATTAACTTTGAAGAGGTAATTGATTTAGGCAACAACCCATACTTGGGCACTTTTGAAAGTGATTTACAAATAGCCAAATTCACAAAAAAGAAAAATTACAATGCTTTTAGTGTTAATTTCCAAATTCAGACCTCTTATAACAAAAAAGAAGAAGCCGATTATTATCGAATGATTGGAAAATGGAAAGAAATAAATGGTGGTTGGCAACATGGATTTGAAACCTTATATAAAAAATTATCTTTTTGGACGTTTATGTACACTTATGGGCGCCCAAACCTTACCTTGTGTGTTTATTTTAAAGAAGATTTTAGGGTGAATAATGCGCCCGATTTTCAAACGGGAGTGAGTTTAAAACTCCCGATTTTTAAATAAATCCATTTAATAAGACAATTTTTTTTAAAACAGCATTGCTGTTAACTTTCCGTTAAAATCATTAGCATAATTAAACCTTTTCAAATTGCTAAAGTCTTAATACTGTAAAACATTAAAACTTATTATAATGAAAAGATTATTCATAATTGCACTTGCTTTAGTAACAATTCAAGGCATTGCACAAGAAAGAAAAGAACGTCCAAACCGCGAAAACAGAACGCAAAGAATGAGCGACCTGACTCCTGAGGAAATGGCTACACTTCAAACAAAAAAAATGACATTACATTTGGATTTAAATGAATCGCAACAAAAGCAGATTCATAAATTAAATTTGGAGAATGCAACGGCAAAAAAGGAAATGATGGAAACTTTTAAGGCTAAAAAAGAAAGTAATTCTAAAGAAAAACCTTCAAAAGAAGAACGCTTAAAAATGATGAACGCGAAACTAGACCATCAAATTGCAACCAAAGCCAGAATGAAAAGTATTTTAAGTAAAGAACAGTTTGAAAAATGGGAAACTGATCAGGAAAAAATGCGCAAACATGCTATGAGTCAGAGAAATAATAATGAAAGAAGAAAAGGTGATAACCAAAAAAACTAAAAACATTTTAGTTAGTTGATTAGTTAGATAATTAGTTTGTTAGTTGGTGAAAATGCGCATGTTCTGGTTAAACATGCGCATTTTATTTTATAGCGTTTTAGCAACTTTATTTACCGCGTTTATTGTAAAATCTAAATCAAAAAAGCTTAAAGCATCTGTAATAAACCAAGTTTCGAAGGCACTTGGTGCAATATAAACTCCTTCATTCAACAAACCGTGAAAGAATTTTTTAAATGTATCATTATTACCTTTAGCAGCCGTTTCAAAATCGACCACAGGTGCTTCGTCAAAGTGCACTGAAATCATAGACCCAACCCTATTAATAGTATGCGTTACTTTATTTTCATTTAGTACTTTAGCAATACCATTGTGTAAATATTCGGTTTTTTCTGCTAATCGATTAAAAACTTCAACATCATTATTTAACTCAGTTAGCATTGCCAAACCTGCTGCCATTGCTAAAGGATTTCCACTTAACGTTCCTGCCTGATATACTGGACCTAAAGGCGCTAAATGATTCATAATTTCATTATTAGCAGCAAACGCACCTACGGGTAATCCACCGCCAATAACTTTTCCAAAGCACACAATATCTGCTTTAATATTATATAGTTCTTGTGCACCACCTTTTGCTAGGCGGAAGCCTGTCATTACTTCATCAAAAATCAACAAAATATTATGCTCAGTACAAAGTGTCCTTAATTTAAATAAAAAATCATTTTGTGGTGGTACACAGCCCATATTTCCAGCAACTGGCTCTATGATAATACAAGCAATTTCATTTTTATTGGCATTAATTAATTCCTCAACATTTTCAATATCGTTATAACGTGCCAATAAAGTGTCTTTAGCAGTGCCTTGAGTTACACCCGGACTGTTAGGTGTACCAAAGGTACTTGCTCCACTACCTGCTTGTATTAAAAACGAGTCGCTATGCCCATGATAACATCCTGCAAACTTGATTATTTTATCTTTTTTAGTATACCCTCTCGCTAATCGAACGGCACTCATACAGGCTTCAGTACCAGAATTTACAAACCTAATTTTATCAATATTTGGCACCATGGAAACGGCCAACTCTGCAATTTTTGTTTCAATTTCTGTAGGCATTCCAAAGGAAGTTCCTTTTTTTGCTTTTTCTACAACCGCATCCACTACAGGTTTATGGGCATGTCCCAAAATCATTGGTCCCCATGAATTTATATAATCTATTAATCGATTATCATCTTCATCATACAAATAGGCACCCTTCGCCTCTTTAACAAAAATCGGGGTCCCACCAACTCCTTTAAACGCTCTAACTGGTGAATTTACCCCACCAGGAATAACGTTTTCGGCTTGTGCAAATAACGCACTGCTTCTCTTATAATTCATTTTTAATGTATTTGATACTAATTAACCTGAAGTGTTTGCCCAATATTTAAACCAGTATCAGTTAAACCGTTTAACTCCTGAAGTTCTTTAATGGTTTTATTATATCGTTTTGAAATAGAATAAAGTGTTTCACCTTTTTCAACCACATGAGAACTTTTTACTGTTGAGGCTTTTCCCTGAGTTACCTGATTTGAATTCGTTGCCGATGTTCCTAAATCTTTTTTAATTTTCAATTTTTGACCAACACTTAGTTCTGTTCCTGATAAAGCATTTATTTCTTGAAGTTCTTTAACAGTGATATTGAATTTTTTAGAGATGGAATACATTGTTTCACCTTTTGCAACATAATACATAGAGAAGTCACCTATTTCATCTTCATATTTCACATACTTATCTCCTAGTACTTCTTCATCATATTTATGCAAACCATAACGTTCAATTAATCCAATTAATTTTTCGGGGTACCTAGGATCGGTTGCATAACCTGCTTTTCTAAGTTCCTTTGCCCACCCTTTGTAATCTTCTTTTTTAAGTTTGAAAAGTGCAGCATAACGCGACCGTTGTGACAAAAACAAAGAATGATCTCTAAAAGAGTATTTCGAATCGGTATATTTTCGGAAACACTCTTGAGCGGTATCATCATCATGATAAATTTTATCCCCAGTCCATTCATGACATTTAATTCCAAAATGATTATTAGCTTCCATAGCTAACCTACCACGACCAGAATTAGACTCCAGAATTCCTTGAGCCAAAGTAATACTTGCCGGTATGCCATACAACTGCATTTCTTCTTGAGCGATGGCTTTAAAAAGTATAATATATTCTTCCGTTGAACCTATTTTAACTTCAACACCATTTACAACTTCTGTGGCATTTTCATTTCCTTTTGAAGTTGATCTGGGTTCCTTTCTATAAACTTGTTCTGTTCTTTGTTTGTTTGAAGACTTCTTTTTCGTTAAAGCCTTTTTAGAACCACAACTTAACATCACACTTGCTAACAAGCAAAAAAATAGTATTCTTATCATTTATATTATGCTATAATTGGTAAATTTCTCCTTTTAAGAACTGAATTCATCCCAGTAATACCCTGTAAACCACCCGTATGAATTGCCAATAACTTCGAGCCTTTTGGAAAATAATCTTTTTCAATTAAATCCATAATTCCAAACATCATTTTACCAGTATAAACAGGATCTAAAGGCACATTAAAATTATTTTTAAACTCATTTATAAACGTTATCAAATCTGTATTTATTTTTGCATAACCCCCAAAATGATAGTCTGTAATTAGTTTCCAATTGTTCTTATTTGCAAATTTACTAATATCTTGTTGTAAAAAGTCACCTTTTAAAGCAGGAAATCCTAAAACTTGTTGACTAGGTTTTGAACAATTTATTAATCCAGAAATCGTACCGCCAGTTCCAACCGCACAACATATGTAATCAAAATCATCGTCCGCTTCTGTTAATATTTCCTCACAACCACTAACAGCTAAAGCATTAGTACCTCCTTCTGGAACAAGATAAAATTCCTTAAATTCAGCTTTTAAACTATCAATAAAAACTCTAGACGTTTTATTTCGGTAAGCTTCTCTGCTAACAAATTTAAATTGCATACCGCATGATTTAGCGAACTGTAATGTTTCACTATCGTTCTTGGCATCTTTTAATTCATCTCCTCTAATAACTCCTATGGTATTAAAACCTAACAATTGCCCTGCCGAAGCTACCGCAGCAATATGGTTAGAATAAGCTCCCCCAAAAGTTAACAAAGTCCTAAAACCCAACGATTCTGCTTCCTTTAAATTATACTTTAACTTCCGATATTTATTACCCGAAACAAAAGGATGAATGCGATCTTCCCGCTTAACAAACAATTCAACATCAGCAAAATGAATAAGATTAATTTGCTGATTTATGCTATTTTCAAGATTAAAGTTCATGACTGCGAAGATACCTTAAAAAACACCAAAAACGACGCTGTTTTAGATATTCTAAATCACTTTCGTTTATATAAGCCTCCCTCTCAAATGAGATATTTCTATAAGCCAAATCCCATTTTTTATATTGAAATAACCGAACTAAAAACTCAATAAAATACACTAGAAAAAAAGGCAGAATTAATAATTCCAACTGCTGCTTCAAATGAATATTTTCATGGTTTAATAACCTTGTATTAGTTTTTAGATTTTCAAACTTTAAAAACACAAATGGATAACAGGTTAAACCTAAATATCCCTTTGGTACTAAATATTGTGAAACTAAAATCATAATTTGCATGAATCAAAAATCAATCCAAAATACGTTATCTTTGTAATACATGAAAAAAATAATTCCAGTTGAAGAAGGCGACTATTATTTAACGCCTGAAGGGTATCGCTGTTTTACTGAACAATACCACTTAAAAAGAGGTTACTGTTGCGAAAGTGGTTGCAGACATTGCCCATACGGCTTTGATAAAAAGACAAATAGCATAAAAAATTATAATAATTAATCAGCTAACAAGAGGTCTCTTGGTACGATTATTGATAATTTAAAAAGAAGAATTGTTATAAACTAAAAAAATTTGTTCGCTATGAAAACATTACTAAAAACCATCCCTTTTTTAGCCTTATTAATTATAGTATCGTCCTGTAGTTCGGTTAGAGTTGCAGCCGATTACGATAAAAATGCCAAATTTAACACTTATAAAACCTTTGCTTTTTTTAAAACAGGTATAGACAAAGCTGAGATTAGTGATTTAGATAAACGTAGAATTCTTAGGTCTATTGAAGCAGAAATGATAGCTAAAGGTTTTACAAAATCAGAAACACCCGATATACTTATAAGCCTTTTCACCAAATCAAATCAGCGTGTTGATGTTTACAACAATTCTTGGGGCATGGGTGCTTGGGGCTGGGGAGGCTGGGGCCCTTGGGGCGGAGGCTTTGGTCCTGGTTGGGGCTGGGGTTGGAACCAACCAAGTATATCAACAAGCACAGAAGGCACATTATTTATTGATTTAATTGATGCGAATAAAAAAGAGTTAGTTTGGCAAGGTATGGGTACTGGTTATTTAACTCAAAAAATGGAGAAGAAAGACGAGCGTATCCAAGAATTTGTTTCTAAAATATTGGAAAAATATCCCCCACAAATAACAAAATAAACTAAACAAAAGAGCAACTTATAAAGGTTGCTCTTTTTTATTTAACAACAGTTTATAAAAGCTTAATTATAGAATTTGTAATTTTATAGCACACACATTAGCTACTTTTTTATGCTTACTTCTGTAAAATCAAATCCTATATTAAATCGCTTACCTAAGCATTTACTACAGTTTATAAAACCACAAAATTATGAAGATTACTCGGCTATAGACCAGGCCGTTTGGCGCTATGTTATGCGTAAAAATGTCGATTTCTTAAAAGAAGTTGCTCATAAGTCCTATTTAGAAGGTTTGAAAAAAACGGGCATTTCCATTGATCATATCCCAAATATGTATGGCATGAATAGGATTTTGAAAGATATTGGTTGGGCAGCCGTAGCTGTTGATGGCTTCATTCCTCCAAATGCGTTTATGGAATTTCAAGCCTATAATGTTTTAGTTATTGCCAGCGACATCCGACAACTAGAACATATAGAATACACACCAGCACCAGATATTATTCACGAAGGTGCCGGACACGCCCCAATTATTGCCAACCCCGAATATACTGAATATTTAAGACGTTTTGGCGAGATTGGTTGTAAAGCCATCTCATCGGCCAAAGATTATGAATTATATGAAGCCGTGAGACATTTATCCATAATTAAAGAAGCACCAAATACTGACGAAGCAGATATTGCTGCAGCTGAAAAAAAAGTAAATCATTTACAAAATAATATGGGAGAGCCTAGTGAAATGGCACTTATTAGAAATCTTCATTGGTGGACCGTGGAATATGGTTTAATCGGAACACCTGAAACCCCGAAAATATATGGCGCTGGCTTATTATCTTCAATAGGAGAAAGCGCTTGGTGTTTGACCGACGCTGTTAAAAAACTACCTTACACAATAGAGGCAACTTTTAAAAATTTCGACATTACAAAACTACAACCACAGTTATTTGTAACTCCTGATTTCGCACATTTAAGTCTGGTATTAGAAACTTTTGCCAACACTATGACATTGCGTAAAGGTGGACTTTCAGGCGTTAACAAACTCATTAATTCTAAAGCTTTAGGAACTATTGAATTAAGTACAGGTCTACAAATTTCAGGATTATTTTCTGAAGTGATTGAAGATAACGGCAAAGCTATATATATACAGACTACGGGAGAAACAGCTTTAGCCTATAGAGAAAAAGAACTCGTTGGGCATGGCAGAAAAACACATAAAAACGGTTTTGGCTCACCCATTGGAAAATTAAAAGGAATTAACTTAGCGATTGAAGACATGAGTCCTCGCGATTTAAGAGCCTACGATATTTATGAAGAAAAAACTGTGACTTTAGAGTTTGATGGAGGCATTATAGTTTCAGGAAACATCATCACAGGGAAACGAAATCTACAAGGAAAAATAATTTTAATCAGTTTTGATAATTGCACCGTTACACATAACGATATTATTCTGTTTAAGCCAGAACAAGGTGTTTACCATATGGCTGTTGGCAAAAACATTATTTCAGCATTTTCTGGTTCTGCAGATTTAGAAAGTTTCAATTTAATAACACATGTTCCAACTTCAAAAACAATTCACATAACAAAAACAATTGAACAATTAAAACTAGAAACGCTTTATCAACAGATTAGAGATTACCGAGAAGGAAAAAACAAAACCATTTCCAAAAGTAAAGTTTTGGAGCAATTAATTGCAGAGTTTCCGAAAGACTGGCTTTTACCCGTTGAACTATACGAATTGGCTTTTATAGCTAATGAAAGTGAACTATGTACCGTAATTTTAAATCACTTGAAAACTATTAAACAAAACAACCCTCAATTTGAAAGACTAATTGATGATGGCTTGAAAATTGTTGAAAGCAAAAAATAATGTGGTGTTATAAAAAACTAATAAAGGGCCTACTCATCTAAACCGCTTCAAGGTATTTTTGGTAAATTCACTAAGCACTAAAGCTCCTGTGATTTCGGCACGTTCAGTAAGCAGCGTTTCCCAATGTTCCGTTCCTTCCCAAAAAACCGATTTCATTTGTTTACAAGCTTCAGGATTGTAGGTGCTTATTTTTTCTGCTAAGGTTGTTATTGCGACATCTAGTTCCTGAGTAGTTTCAAACAATTCAGAATACAAACCTTTACTTTTAGCCCATTCCGCTGAAAAAAATGTTTCAGCATCCATAGTCATTTGAGACATTGCAGACAATCCTACTTTTCTAGTTACAGCTGGTTCAATAACAAACGGCCCTATACCTATACTTAATTCACTTAACCTTATGGAGGCAAATTTGGTTGCCAAACAATAATCGGTTGCAGCAGCTAAGCCAACCCCTCCACCAACAGTTTTTCCTTGAACACGCCCAATAATTAGTTTTGGACTAGTCCGCATGGCATTAATAACATTTGCAAATCCAGAGAAAAACAATTTACCTTCACTAGGTGTTTTAACCGCCATAACTTCGTTAAAACTAGCGCCAGCACAAAAGGTTCTATCACCACCACTTTTTAAAACGATAACATTAACAGCATCATCCAGCCCTGCTTCTTCAATGGCTTCTTTTAACTTCAATAAAATATCACTAGGCATGGAGTTTCTATTCGGATGGAAAAACTCAATATATCCAACGCCATTTTTTATATTTAAAGTAACATACGCCTCATTCATTTTACAGCAATTATTTTTGATTTTTCAATGGTTGAATATACATAAATTTTTACTGAATGATTAAGTAACCTTTGTTACCAATAGTATAAATTATTTTAAATTAATTTGTAAAAAATTAAAACTATGGGATTATTAAATTTTTTATTTGGAAACAAAGGAGACGCTATAAAAGATTTTCAATCGCGAGGCGCGATTATACTGGATGTTAGAACTACAGCAGAATACCAACATGGCAACATTAAAGGTTCTAAAAATATACCTTTACAAACTATTAGTTCTAAAATAAATGATATTAAGAAACTAAACAAACCTGTTATTACATGCTGCGCCAGTGGCATGCGCTCTGGAAGTGCTGCCAGTATTTTGAAAAGTAACGGAATTGAAGCTGTAAATGGCGGTGGCTGGATGAATTTGAAAAGTAAATTATAGTTTAGAGTGACTTGTTCATTATACACTTTAAAATTTGGTGTATAAAACTTTTTAAAACAAAAAAACATTAGTTCGCTTCGACACAGAAGCCCTAACTAATGTAATTTAACTAATTCTAAACAAGTTCAAAATTAGAAAAAAATCTTTTAATAAGATTACCAAAATATTACCGTTGTGTTATATTAAATTATTTTTTTTCGCTTTCTCTACAGCTTCCAATTTATTATGAACTTGCAGTTTTTTATAAATATTTTCGATGTGCTTTCTTATGGTTCCCGATGATAAAATGAGGTTTTCAGCAATGATATTATAACTTAAACCCTTGCTTAATTGCTCTAAAACTTGAATTTCGCGTTCTGAAAGCTTGATATCTTCTTCACTTTCTTTACAACTAAAATCAATTGGATTCCTCAATAATTTTAAGGTTTTCAATGCAATCGATGGATTCATTGCTGCACCGCCATTTAAGGTTTGTTTTATGCCTTCATATAAATCTTTTGCATTGATTTCTTTTAGTAAATAGCCATCGGCTCCTGCTTTTATCGCATTGAAAATATTTTCATCATTATCAAAAACTGTAAGCATGATGATTTTGATGTGAGGGTATTTTTGTTTTACAATTTCGGTAGTTTCAATACCATTTAAAACTGGCATTTCAATATCCATTAAAATAATATCGATATGATGATTATCTTCTAAATGCGACAATAAATCGGCACCGTTAACAGCCGTAAACCGCACATTTAAATCTTCAAAAAAGGATAATTTTTCTTTGACTGCATTTATTAAAAATGAGTTATCATCTGCAATACCAATTTTAATATTCATTTAATGGATTTTTTAAATTATCTAAATTTCAAACTGAATTGTTGTCCCTTCATTTATTTTACTTTCAATATACAAGATTGAACCGATCTCACTCGCTCGTTTTTTCATGTTGCTAAGGCCATTACCTAACGCAACAGAACTTGCATCAAATCCCTTTCCATTATCCTTAATAGAAACGTTCAGCCCATTTTCAGTATTTTTAAAGCACACAGTAATTGTGTTTGCTTCAGCATACTTTACCGCATTATTAATGGATTCCTGAATAATCCTATAAATATTCATACCTTTTAAAGATGAGAATTTTAATTCTTCATCTATAGATGAATCCGTTATAAAACTAAAATTAGTTCCATTGGAAAACAGCTGTCCTTTATCAATAAAATTTGAAATTCTAGCCTGCAAATCTTCTAAAGAAATATCGTTTTTGTTCATCGCCCAGATAGTATCTCGCAACTCATAAATAGTTTCCTTAGTAAAATTTGTAATACTAGTTAACCTATTAGTCAACTTCTCGTTGGTAATTTTATAACCATATTGTAAGTTATCTATAGAAGAAATTATGAAGGTTAGCTGAGCGCCAATAGTATCATGCAAATCGCGCGAAATAGCAAGACGTTGTTCTTGTAGTTTATTCTGACTTTCAATTTCTGCTAAAGCTTCCTTAAGTTCACCCTCTTTTTGAAGTTGTTTGGTTTTCAACTTTTGTTGATTAAACAACACATAGCCCAATAATGAAATTACTAAAGCCAAAACCACCAAACCAATTATTTGAGTGTTTTTCTGGTTTATATGAAGTTCTTTTTCGGCTAGGTTAGCACGATGAGAAAGAATTTCTTTTTCTTTTTTCTCTGTTTCGTATTTGGTTTCCAGTTCGTAAATGGTCTTTATTTTCTCGGCTTCACTCAAACTATCTTTTTCAATACTATAAAGGTTTTGGGTAATGTAAGCATTTTTCAAATCGTTGGTTAACCAATAAACTCTGGATAAATTTCGCAATGCCTTAACTTTCATTTCTTTAAAACCATTTTTATTTATGATAGCCAACGCTTCTAAAAGTTCTTTTTTGGCAGGGACGAACTCATTTGTTAAGGTATAATTATTAGCTAATGAAATTTTAGTGTTCGATAATTCATATAAATTTTGGTCATTTTCAAAAAAAGAAATTGCAGCCAAGTAGTCTGTCCGGGCAGAAGCATACTGTTTTAGGCTATCCTTCGCGATACCTATATTTTCCAGCATGTAGGGTACATATCTGCTATAGCCTAATTTAGAATAAAGCTCTTTAGCTTTTTCAGAATATTGAATAGATTGTTTATACTCTTGAAGATTAATTAAAACCGAACCAATATTACCGGTTACTATAGTCTCTCCTATTTCAAAATTATTTTTTTTATAAATTTTGAGTGCTCTGTGATAATAATCTAATACTTTGTTATATTCTTTTTGCTTTTTATAAACAATCCCAATATTTATGAGAACGGTAGGAACTTTTTCAAAATCTTTGGCGTGTTCTTCGTATATTTTTAAAGCTTTGAAGTAATTTTTTAAAGCTAAATCGTAATTCCCTTTGATATCTTCAATGATACCTAAATTGTTATAGGAATCGGCAACACCTACAGAATCGTTAATTTTAAGCTTAATTTTTAAACTCCTCTGATGATAAATTTCTGCACTATCAATATTACTATTAGCTTCAAACGCTGATGCAACACTGTTATATGCTGCTGCAATGAACCTATTCTCATTAATAATTTTAGCTGTTTTCAGGGCTTTTTTTGCATAAATAAGTGCGGAGTCGGCATTTGAATTTTTAAACTCCCATGATATTTCATTAAGTGTATTTATAAGCTGATGGTTATTTTGCTTTTTAGAAACTTGTATTAAGCTATCCAACCGCTTAATTGTTTGAGCATAACTGCAAATAAAAGATAGTAAGATTATTACAATGAATAGTTTCTTCATATTATTTAAGAATATCAACAAAAAGAATTTAAGAATTTCTACCAACTTACTTATCAAATATAAGCTTTTGAACTAAAATAATATCCCTTGCTATTTTAAAAACTCGATTGAAGATTGTAATATGCAACTCTTCTACTAATAGAATTCTTTCGTTATTTATTTGGAGTTTTAACTGCTCTTGGGCAATCTTTTCACGCAGTTGCGCATACGATTTATTTGCAATTTTATTTAAGAATATATTTTGAAAAATGGTTTTAATAATGACAAAAACTAAAACCACAATCAACACAACTATACCTGAAGTAATGACGTTATTAAACATAATGACGAAGATTACATAATGATTAAAACCAATAAATAGGCGGGCAAAATAAGCTTATAAAAAAAACACCAACCGTAAATCCCTTTTAATGATTTTACTGGATGGTGTTCTTTAACTGAACTGATTAATAGCATTTAAATTTAGCTTTTTTACTTCAAAAACAACTTCTTTTTCGATAAACTGTTATTAAAAAAGATTAAGCGCAATAATCGTATTTATTACGCCTAATCAAACAAATCTCAACAACAAGATTCTACTTTTACAAGCTATAAGCGTGAATAGTTTTATCGTTAGCTTTGTAATATAACACCCCAGCAATTTCGTCCACCTGATATTCCGGTTTTTTATCTTTAAGAACTATTTCTTTATCTACTTTACCAGTATCTTTATTAACTTTAACCAAGCCAACACCAGCATCAAGTTTTGTTAAAATAAATTGTGCATTCTCAGTTGCTGCAGTTGCTTTAAAACGCTTAGACATCATTTGGAAGGAAGCATCTCCAATGGAAGCGAACATATCGGCCGCGCGCTTGTTTTCTTTTCCGTAATCGTTATAATTATCCAAATCGTTAGAATCGCCATAACTATTGGTTCTATTCATTCCTGCTTTGGCAGCATGTGCCATAGCCAAACCTGTTGATGCCACTGCTATGGCGCCCGATAGTACTTTTACAAATCCACTTTGTGATGGCGATTTATAATAAGCATGATATATTTCCTTACCATCAGTTCCAAGCAATGCTACATTTTGTGAAGAACTTAAAAAGATATTATTGTTACGCATTTCCATGGTATTAGCTACTTCCTTTTCATCAAATTTAACATTGCCCAACTCTTTAACGTCACCCGATTTAGCATCAATAGCATAAAGAGTTCCATCGGCTGCTATTAGATATCTATTTTTAGAATTATCAAATGCTGAAGCAACGGCTGCTGAATTTTTATATTTCAATGGTTTATTCCAAACTTGCTCACCAGATTTTAAATCCACTATATTAGCATCTTCACTAGTAATATAAATTAAACCTTGAGGCGACTCGGCCATAACCATAATATTTGCTCCTGTTTTTAATGGTTTTTTAAATAGTGTTTTTCCATCAAATGAAATCTTGTTGATACCACCTTGCTGAATTCCAAACAATATACCATCATCCTGCACATAAAAATGTTGTACAAAACCTTTTGTTTTTGGTGCTTTTTCCCATAAATCTTCACCCGTTGATGCACTTAAAAATGCTATTTCAGATTCTTCTGCGGCTACTTTATCACTAACCACGGCTATTCCTTGTGGCAAAATTTGAAAATTAGAGACGTTTCCTTGTACTTTCCTATCGTCTTTCCAAAGTTCCGCCCCATTGCTTCCTATTTTATGAATACGTGTGTTTTTACCATTAACGGTGGTTTCAAATCCATAAATTTCTTTTTCAGTTTCATCAGCAACCATCCAGTTAATGCCTTTAATTTTACATTCCCATAAATCATCTCCTTTGTGAGATTTAGCAATTAAGCCTTGAGCTGTGGGAATGATTAACATACTCCTTAATAATAAAGGCACACCTGTTACACTGAAATCTTTAGCAATACCGACTCTACCTGGTTTATCTAAAAAGAAACTGTAATCTAACTTTTGTGTACTTAAATCGTAAACAGCAACTTTAGGTGTCATTTTTTCAAATTTATCACCTTCTTTTTGTATCCCACTAACAATCAATTTATTTTGAGGCAAAACTACATTACATGTATAAATTTGATTCCAATTATCAGTTTCAGAATTAAAAATTACCTTGCCAGTAATATAGTTTATAACTGCTCTTTTTGTTTTTGCAAATCCAGAAAACTTGGAATCTGTACCTTGAGAAATCACAATATATGGTGATGCTGGAATAAA
Source organism: Mariniflexile sp. (assembly GCF_041583155.1). Classification (GTDB taxonomy): domain Bacteria; phylum Bacteroidota; class Bacteroidia; order Flavobacteriales; family Flavobacteriaceae; genus Mariniflexile. The sequence continues at coordinate 105,362 of NZ_JBFHGK010000006.1, read as the reverse complement.
TTCAGTTTCTTCCGGTTTTAATTTACCAAAATTATTAAACGTGAATACTGGTGTGCTTTGTTTTGGGTCTATACCCACCAACCCTTCATTTGTAGCGGCAACTAAAATACCACCTACGGTTAATGTCATTTCATTAATGTTAGCACCTAAGTCGTAGGTTTGCTCTGGTGCTTCTGCTTTTTGAGCTAAAGTTACATTTACAGTTAGAATCCCAACTAACAGAAATACAAATTGGTTTAATCTTCTCATTGTTGATTTTGTTTATGGTTATTAATAACCCAAAATTGCAACTTTATAGAAATGATGTCAATACGATGAATTGCGTATCTTTATGATAAGTAGAAAAAAAAAGGTTGTCTTTAAGACAACCTTTTTAAGAACGTATTAGAATCACTTCTTGTAAAAATTAAAGCCCTCAATAATTTTTATTCTAATACTAATGCAATAAATACCTCACTGATTTACAAAAGCAAACCAATAACTTTAATTATAATAGCAATGTAAACATATTAATAAATTTTCAAGTAAATAGTTACAGAACATAACACAATCATTTTTTTGCATATATCAATAACTATTTAAGCAAAATAGTAAGTATAAAAAAGTGTTATTATTAATTTCACAACACCAATTCTGCGATTTCAACAATATTATTAAAAAGCATTACACACAATTTCTGATTTTTAAATTAGAAAGGGCTGCCTTTACTTAAGACAGCCCTCTAAATAATGTAAATTAACAAAATACTATTTATATTAAAATCTATGTTTACAAACTCTGAACCTCTATTATTTTTCCATTTTTAGTTATACTTGTAGCTCCCCCTATTTTACCATTTCTATCAATGTAACTAAAGTCTGTTTCGCTAATCGTGCCTTGTTTTGTGACAACACTTATACCAACTACAGTTAATGTATAGGAGGTAGCAGCATTATCATAAGTTGCATCAAATGTTTGAGATGCTGTTATGGTTGTTGATCCTATTCCGGTTATTGTAACTGATGTTCCACTAACTGTAGCTACTAATGGATTGCTACTAGTAAATGTTACTAGATTAGAATTACTACTTGTAGGAGGTATTATAGTATAACTCCCATCAAAATACGTTTTTGAAACAGGATCTAAACTGCTTAATACAGCAGGAGCAACATCATCTATAGTAATTGTTACTGTTTGGTTTAAAATATTACTAGAAGCATCTGTTGCTATTACATCAACAACATAGGAATTAGTATTTAAACCATTTGATGGGCTCTCAAAATCGGGAGCTGTTTTAAAGGCTAAATCTCCTGATGAATTTATTGAAAATAGAGCTTCATCATAAGTAGTTCCTAAGCTCCATGAAACTGTTTTGTTAGCTGTAAACGTGTGTACTTCGTTTATATTTTCATTAATTGAAATAGAACTAGTAGCTCCGGTAAACAATGAAGGCCCAGTAATAACTAAAGGCGTTAAATCGTATAATTTAAAAGTATTACTACCTTGAAAAACACTAACCACCTGACCCAAAGCACTATAAATTGAATTTATAGTTGGTTTAACCGTTAAGATTTCATTACCATTTGCTAACTCGGTTAACTCAATACCTAAGGTAAAACTAATATTATCTAACGTGGTTACACTAATTGGCGTTGTTGAAGCAAGATTTGCTGCACCACCAGAAATTGACAAAGAAAAATCTGTTGCCTCTAAACTTCCAACACCAGAGATTGAGTTATATACACTTTCACTAAACGTCACAACTATTTCACTATTATCAGAAGAAAGCGTTGTACTAACAATGGTAGGGCTTGGTTTCAAATTATAATTTACGGTATCCAAATTAGTATTTGGATCATTCCAAATAGTCCCAATACCTTGTAAAATACCATTGGCAGTACCATCATTCCAATTCCCATTGGCACTGTAACAATTTGTTGCGCTACCTCCCGAAGAATTTCTACCGTAAATACCACCTCCTGAAGGGTCAATCGTTCCAAGACTATAACAATTAGATGCATTACAATTCGTTGAGAACCCTCCAAAAATCCCACCAGAATTACCTACAATTGTAGAAGTTGCATAGCTATTTATGGCCGTAGCATTTAGGGCGTTGCCTCCAAAAATCCCTCCGCCTCTATTCCCTAAAGAAGGAGCTAAGGAATAACAGCTAATTGCAGTACCAGATGATCTTTCTCCAAAAATACCACCTGCATAACCTCCAATATGATTGCCAAAAAAAGAAGAACTTTTAACCGTCACACTGGTTCTTTCCCCAACTATCCCACCAGAACCTTGACGAATTGGACCATTTGAACTACAGTTTTCAAAAACACCATTTGTGGCATTTATTGAAAAAGCACTCTGCCCAATCCAACCTTGTCCAGAAGCTAAGTCACTATTTATAGCATTAACAGTTAAATTAAAAATATTGATGTTTGAAAAACCGTTTACAATAGTTATTTCTTGAATATAATCATTAGGATCATTAGGGTCTTGAACCCAAGATGATTGATATGAACCATTATTTATTAACCCTTTATAGAATCCTATTCCTGAGATCGTAACCGTATGATTATTACCATTAAAATTTATATAACTTCCGTTTAAAATAAAGTAATTCTGAGTGTTAGATAAAACAACATCCTCGCCAAGAGTTACAACTACTGGTGATGCTAAGGTGCCTCCATTTATTGTTACTGGCCAAGTATATGAGTTTAAATCGCTTTGAGTTAACACCACAGAACTATTAATAATAGTACCTGCATTAACACTGTTCGCGAATGCCAGTAACGAAAAAAGACATATCAATCTTGTGATTTTTATATACATGTTTTTCAAATTTTAATAATAAAAATCAAACTGAATTCTATCATTTACTCCTAAATCATTCCCTCCATTATTTGCAGGCACATAGGTTAAAGTTGCACCACTTACACTATAAGCTGTGTTACTTATTCTTATACCATTTACATACATTTTAACCTTACTATTTGATGAAGGCGTTTGAGACAAGGTGAAAATAGATTGAGTTCCTGTTAGCAAAAACTCATCAGCTACTTCTCTAACAGGAGCACTTCCTGCAGAAACCGAACCGTCGGCCATTAAAAATTGACTAGAAGTTCCGCCAGACCTAACAAAAGACGCAGCAGTAATAGCTCCACTGGTTTTAACATCTGTAATACTTGAATTACCTAGTTGAATGGTATTGTTTGCGTTTACAACAGCCTGATATCCAATTGCAATTCCATTACTTATTCCACTAGTTAAGGTATTCGACTTTGTGCCTATTAATGTGTTATAATCCCCAGTTGTAAGGTTTATCCCAGATTCACTTCCTATAGCTATATTCCCATTACCCCAATCATTATTTACATCTTTTAGGTTAAATAATGTTCTGTAACCCATTCCAATATTATCTACCCCTCTTAAATCATTATAGAGAGATTCATTACCTATCCCAATTACTCTTGCACCATATTGGTGAGTTTTTAAAGCATCAATACCCATAGCGATACTTGATAGATTTTCTCCATTAGGCGAAAACCCAATATTCATTATTGCTGTATTAGCATAACTATTTGCTATTGCAAATATTTTTCGACTAAAAGTTTTAGCTCCTGTAATGGTTTGAACGGAAGTTAAATCTACATATTTACTATTGTTTGTAACTGTTGCTGTTGAAATTTCGGATTTAACAAAGGCAGTAGTTGCTATTTGAGTAGTATTAGTTCCTACTGCTGCAGTTGGCGCCAATGGTATTCCTGTAAATGATGGAGAAGCCAAAGGTGCAAATACAGATGAGTCAACCGATCCATCTGCCTTTAAAAATTGAGATGATGTCCCTCCTGATTTCACAAAAGAAGTAGCAGTTATTTCGGCACCAGATGTGATGGCTCCGCTTGTATTTACCAAAGTTACATTTCCGTTACCTAATTGAATGGTGTTACTACCAGACGCTACAGCTTGAAAACCAATTGCTGTTGAATTATTTTGGTCATCTATTAAAACATTAGCTTCTGTTCCTATAATGGTATTATTAGAACCCGTTGTTAAAGTACTAGCTGAACCTTTCCCTACACCAACGTTATTATTTCCTGATGTGTTTATTAAAGATTGATTACCTATAGATGTATTTGAAGACCCTGTTAATAGACCCAACAAAGATTCTGCTCCTACAGAGGTATTCCCATCACCCGTTGTTAAACTTGGCATATTGAAATAACCTACACTGGTGTTATTATCGAAGCTTGTTCCGGCATAATCCTTAAGAGCGGCATAACCTATGGCCGTATTTCTCGTTCCTGTTCCGGTGCCTAAAGCGGAAGCTCCAATGGCTGTATTTTGATCATTATCGCCAAGTCCTCTTCCTATTTTAATACCATTTACAATTACATCATTACTAAAAGTTTTAGCTCCTGCAATGGTTTGATTTGTAGTTAAATCCACAAAACCCATAGTTGCTAAGGCTGTTGTTAAATACTCATTTGAATCTACACTTCCATCTGCCTTCAAAAATTGAGAATCTGTTCCTCCAGATTTCACAAATGAGTTTGCTAATAAATTGGATGTAAAACGACCATCACCTTGAACATCTAGTTGATACGAAGGTGTGTAATTTGCTCCAATAGCCACTCTACCATCCGAATCAATTATAAATCTATTACAACATCCTCCTTGATGGATAACTAAATCATCACCAATTAAACCAAATCCCCAATCTCTAGTTGCATTTCTTAAAGTTAGGGAAGAAGCGTCTAGAAAAGAAGAAAATGTACCTGATGTTCCCTTGAATGCTCCTATTAGAGTCCCTCCTGTTAATGACAAAAAATTAGCACTTTGCGTTGTAACAAATTCCGTAGTTGCTATTTGGTTTGTATTGGTTCCCACTATAGCTGTTGGTGCCGTTGGTATTCCAGTAAAATTAGGGGAAAGCAATGCTGCTTTTAAATCTAAAGCATTATTAACAGCTAATTCATTTGAATCTACATCTGCTTGAACTGCAGCAATCGCATTATTTGTGGCAGCTTCATTAGAATCTACATCCAATTGTACTGCGGCTATCGCTAATCCCAGATTGGTGTCGGCTAATTCACTTGCTGTCTGGTTAGCATCCACGTTCATTTGTACCGCTGCAATGGCATTATTTGTGGCAGTTTCGTTAGAATCTACATCCAATTGTACTACGGCTATCGCTAATCCCAGATTGGTGTCGGCTAATTCACTTGCTGTCTGGTTAGCATCCACGTTCATTTGTACCGCTGAAATGGCATTATTTGTTGCAGTTTCATTAGAATCTACATCCAATTGTACTGCGGCTATCGCTAATCCTAGATTGGTGTCGGCTAATTCACTTGCTGTCTGGTTAGCATCCACGTTCATTTGTACCGCTGCAATGGCATTATTTGTGGCAGTTTCGTTAGCATCAACATCCGACTGCACTGTTTCAATATTCGCTTGTAAAGTCGTGTTTGCATTTGTTAGGTTACTAATTTCCGTAGTAAACTTACCTGTTATGGCAGCCTCTGCGTTAGTAGCTCTAATTATTTCTGCATCTATGGCGCTAGAACTTATAGCTATGGCTGCTTCTACATTTGCTATATTTTGATCTATTAACGTCTGTAATGCCGTCTCTGCTGAAATTGCTCTGTCTCTTTCCGCCTTGATTTCTAAAGTATTGGTTAAAATTGCCTCTGTATCTTCTAAAAGACCGGGTTGTGGCATAAAGGTTAACTCCTGTTCACTAAGTAATGTATAGGCATTGCCTTTTCCTGAAAAATCAATTTCTACTTTTAATTTTTTTGAAAAACCATTCCAAATAACATCATTAAAGCTATTGAAACTAGTTTTAGTTCCATGTCCTATTAAAAGGTTTATCATTCCGTATACATCAGTAGTTGTTTGATGGTATTCTTGATACTCCTGACTGTTAAACTCATTGATAATTGTGAATTGAACAAATACCTTGCTATTTGCTAAGATATTGGATTGGGCATTAGCCCCTGGCAGTTGTTTTGTATTCGGATTTAAAATTACAGCCTGATAGCTAATACCAGGTGTTTGTGAAAATCCAGAAAAACCGGCGAACATTAATAAGAGAATAAGTAGTACTTTTTTCATAAAATTTGGGTTAGGTTTTTATAAATTGATATTTAGGCTGTTAAAGCGCTTTGAGGTTATGTATGTTTATTTCAATAATTTAATAACCACCCCAAAACTGATATTGTTACTTTTAATTTTTAGAGATTCTCCATCGGCACTGTTTGATAGATTTAAACTTTTACCATACATATACTGGATATAAAAAGATAAATCGTTAGCAACTGGATATAACACAGATGCACCTGCTTTATAACTTATCATAGGATTTTTAAAATCATCAACTCCTTTAAGATCGATAATTTCATCATTCAAGGTTTGGGTTCCTTCTAACAAAACCCCCGTAGCAACAGCTCCCTTAGCGTAAAATGCTGCTTTGTTTATATTAAACAACCTATAGTCCAACCCTAAATTAAATTCTAAATAATTAGCATCCCATGCCATAATATGTTCTATTGCGTTATCACTTCCGGTGGCACCATAACCTGAATATGCTACACCTAAACCTGCAATTATTTTTTCATTAAATACTTTGGTTTTATAACCCATGGCCAAAAAGCTATGCGTGGTCGCATATAAATTATCCAAGCTAGAGCCTTCGGAATCCTTGTAATCAAAGGAGGTTGAAGCCTTTCCTGTTTCAATATAAATTTCTTGAGCCCATGTTACTGTGGTTAACAAAAAGAATAAGACTATTTGAGTAGTTTTTTTTAAATTCATTTTTAATTGATTGATTTAGTTAATGACTTTTGGGTTTTTAATTTTTTAAAATTTTCCCAATGAATTGTTTATTATTTGCAACCGCCTTAAGTATATACTCACCAGATTGCAAATTGTTTAATTTTACATCTATCTGGTTTAAAGAAGCAAAAGCGCCAAAAAACACATTAGCACCAAGCATATTGCACACTGTTAACACTACTTCTCCTTCAATATCTTCATTAAAAGTTAAAGAAATTTGTTCTTTGAAAGGATTTGGATAAATACTTACTTGAAGGTTAAGAGGTACATTTATATCCATAACTTGGGATAAAACATTTGGTTGAATAAATCCTTGACGGATACTGTAAGAGCCATTATTAAATGTTCCTATTGCACTTGGCTGTCCAATACTCTCTTGAACCATGTAAGATGCATTGTCTTGTACTATAACTGCAGAATTTCCAGAAGTTCCTGTTGTCGATCTTACTAACAGGTTTGTTTGTGATTGCATTTTTTGCTGCAGGAAACAACAAATGCATATTAATAGGCATACTCTCATAAATAGATTAAATTTTTAGGGTTATTATTATTTAATTTACACAAGCTTGCAATAATTATGAAATCAAGTAACGTTGCAAACATATTAATTAAAATTACATTTCATCGTAAAAAAATAACATTTTATCGTGTTTTTTTAAGAAACAATAACATTTTAAGCAAATCAGTAAGAAAAAAGTTCTAACAAATTGTAAGTAAAAAATTATTTATGCTGTATGTTTTAAATTAACGGTAAAGCGCCTCAATTCATTTAACCAGTTTTATACAAAAACTACCAAACAATGTGCTATTTTTGAAACTGAAAACTTGATATAATTGTTAGAATCCTTACTATTTTTCATTACTGGAATCATTGGCACTGTTACTATAGGGCTAATGATTACATCATATAAATCAAACCCTTTTTTCAATGCATATCTATTATTCATAATTATTATAATTTCCTTTCGCTTTTTAATTCATGGAAGTTTTGAATTAGGCTTACAAGATGTCTTAAAACCAGATAGAGGTCCGCATTCTGTTTTTTATTTGATAATTGTACCGTTCTTCTATTTGTATCATAAAAATCTAATACTTCAAAGTAAAACTTACAATCTTAAAGACTTAAAGCATCTTATTTTTATTGTAGGACTATTTATTATTAATATGAATGGTTTTATTCGAGAAAATTACATGGTGTTTTATGGAAAAGCAACCAACTTCATATTAATCCTTGGATTTTTATCTTTCTACTTGGTATTGATTTACAATACATTAAGAAAAAATATTTGGTTTAAAAAAGATATCCTTATTAACAACAAACATTTTAAATTGGTGAAAAACTGGACAATTTATTTGTTCTCCATCAATGTGCTGTCTGTATTAATAATGCTTATTTCCGTTTACACGGAAATAAATAAGGATGTAGAACTTTCAGGAAAATCTTTAGCCAAAATTTCACTACTGTTTTGGCTATTCATTTATTTTAAAATTTTAATTACACCAGAAATTTTATATGGGTTACCTATCCTAAATAAGAAAATTTTAAAATTCGGGTTACCTGACGAAGAAGCCAAGCAAATTTCAACAAATAAAAGTGATAATTGGATTTTAGAAATAACCGATACCAAAAGCGAGCAAGATTATAAATTACAAGAGAAAATAATGGCTAATATTATCAGCTACACTGAGGAAATTGATAAATTAAGCAATGAACATTTTATTTTTAGAAATCCTAAAGCTTCAGCTAATGATTTAGCAAACGCACTCGGGGTTCCAACAAGCCATATCATTTATTTGTTTAAATACCACTCCAGAATTCCTTTTTCGGAATACAGAATGAATAGCAGAATTAAAGACAGTATAAATTTAATGAAGGCTGGCTATTTAAAAACTAACACCTTAGAATCATTAGCATACGAAACAGGTTTTGCTTCCTACAATCCTTTTTTTAGTAGTTTTAAAAAAGTAACAAGCTATTCTCCTCAAGACTATTTAAAAACTAAAAACCTTAATTTTTCTACGTAAAATTTATATTCGGAAATTTGGTTTGTAGTTGCATTTTCTGCGCTTCTACCTTTTGAAGAAATTTTTTATGTGCATCGGAATCAGGATTGAACGGTTTATGCTGAAGCCCTTTTTGAACCACATCAACTTGGTTCATTAATTTTAAAGTTTCATCCGACATCCAAACGCTTTGAAATAGTTCCCATATATAATTAATTGCTATTTGATTAGGGTGCACCATATCTTCAGCATAAAAACGATAATCACGCAGTTCATCCATCATAATTTCATACGAAGGAAAATAAAAGCAATTATGATTTACTATTAACCCTTTCGAATTTAATAGTTGGTGTAAAGCCGTTATTAAATGAGACTTACTTTGCGTGTTCTCAATAAATCCATCTTTTAAATGTCTAACGGGAGACACCGTAAAAATGATGGCTGCTTTTGAATTTACGCTTCTCACTAAATTGACTATAGCTTGTAACGATTCCGAAATATCTTCAACGGACAACAATTCCTTTCCGAACTGTTTTTGCGGCACTTTATGGCAGTTAGCAACAAGTTGATTTGTTTCCAGAAAACGATATACCCAAGCTGTACCCAAGGTAATTACAATGTGGGTTGCATGGTTTAAATAGGAAGCGGTTAAATCTAGCTGCTTGTTTAAGTTAAACAGCAATTTCTCTTTAGTTAAAGCACTTAATTTTGAATGCGCCTCAAAACAATGCCATCGTTCATTATGAAAAAAAACATCCGTTTCTAAATACCTTTTTTGATGAATTGCTTTTGAAATTAACACTTCAATAGCCTTTGGCTGAAATAAAATACCAAACGGATTTTGCAGGTTCTGAAACTTAAAATATGATAATTTACTCCCCATATTTTCAACAAAACAAGACCCTATCAATAACGCATTGGTATTATAGTCTATTAAATTGTTAGACTGTTTTGCTAAAGGTATTTTTGTTTGAAGATTCACATATTTAAAGTTTCATAGCATAAATAGACTCAAAATTGCTGAATTAGATTAATTATAAAACTTCGCAATTTTGAGTCTTTAAAACTATTTGTTCTATCCTATATATTTTTTAGCTTCTTTTAAAGCCTCGTCAATACCCGCTGGATTTTTACCTCCTGCCGTTGCGAAAAATGGTTGTCCACCACCGCCACCTTGGATGTATTTACCAAGTTCACGTACTACAAGTCCGGCGTTTAAACCTTTACTTTCTACTAATTCCTTAGAGATGTAACAAGACAGCAAGGCTTTCCCTTCAATTTCGGTAGCAAATAATAAAAATAAATTATCGGATTGCTGACCTAACTCAAAAGACACATCTTTAATACCCGACGCATCTAAATCTAACTTTTTAGCTAAAAATTGAATACCATTTATTTCTTGTAACTCTCCTTTAAGATTAGCTTTAATGTTTTTTGCTTTTTCTTTTAACAACGTTTCCACCTGCTTTTTCAAATTCGCATTTTCATCCTGCAAACTCTGCAAAGCCTTTACCGGTTCTTGTGCATTGTTTAGCAATTCCTTCATTTCAAAATACAACTTGCTGTTTTCAGAATAAAAATCCTTGACAGCATCATTAGTAATGGCTTCAATACGACGAATTCCTGCCGCCACAGCACCTTCTGATACTATTTTAAAATACCATATATCTCCTGTGTTCTTCACATGGGTACCACCACAAAGCTCTATAGATTTCCCAAAACGAATTGCACGCACGGTATCACCATATTTTTCACCAAACAAACTCATAGCTCCTTCGGCGATGGCTTCATCTTTTGGCATATTTCGTTTTTCAATCAAAGGCAATTTTCCTGAAATTCTTGCATTCACAAAATTTTCAACATCTTTTAATTCATCATTAGTAAGCTTTGAAAAATGTGAAAAATCGAATCGTAAATTTTTGGAATGCACTGCACTACCCTTCTGTTCTACGTGTGTTCCTAAAATTTCACGTAATGCCTGATGTAACAAATGTGTTGCCGTATGGTTACATTCCGTTCTGTGACGTTGTTTAGCATCAACAACTGCCTTAAAGGATTCATCAATATGTTTAGGTAAATTCTTAGCAAAGTGAATGATAACATTATTTTCCTTTTTGGTATCTAAAATATAAACAACATCTCCGTGTGAATCTTCCAAATACCCCTTATCACCAACTTGACCTCCACCCTCTGGATAAAATGGGGTTAAATTAAACACCATTTGGAACATTTCTCCATCTTTTTTAGAAACTACTTTTCGGTATCTAGCTAATTTTACGTTAGCTTCAAGCGTATCGTAGCCTACAAACTCTTCCTCTTTATCCTCTATCAAGACAGTCCAATCTTCGGTACTCATTTCACTCGCAGCACGTGAACGATTTTTTTGTTTTTGAAGTTCCTCATTAAAGCCATTTTCATCAAGTTTCAACCCTTTTTCTAAAAGAATTAAAGCTGTTAAATCAATTGGAAAGCCATAAGTATCATATAATTCAAATGCTTTTTCCCCCGAGACCATACTGCCTTTTGTTTCTTCAACAATGCGATTCAACAACACCAAACCTTGATCCAAGGTTCTTAAAAAGGATTGTTCTTCTTCTTTAATCACATTTTCAACCAATTGTTTTTGCGCTTTCATTTCTGGGAATGCTTTTCCCATTTTTTCGCTCAACACATCAACCAAACGGTAAATAAAAGGTTCTTTTTTATCTAAAAATGTAAATCCGTAGCGCACTGCGCGTCTTAAAATTCGGCGTATTACATAACCCGCTCCTGTATTACTCGGCAACTGCCCATCGGCAATAGAGAATGCAACGGCACGAACGTGGTCTGCAATCACTCGAATGGCAACATCTACCTTTTCATCCGTACCATATTTCTTATGGGTAATGGTTTCAATTTCACGAATTATGGGTGTAAAAACATCCGTATCGTAATTGGACTGTACTCCTTGTAATACCATGCATAAACGTTCAAACCCCATTCCGGTATCAATGTGCTTATCTGGTAAACTTTCCAGACTACCATTCGCTTTTCGGTTGTATTGCATGAATACTAAATTCCAAATTTCAACAACTTGTGGGTGGTCTGCATTAACTAATGTTTTACCATCAACTTTAGCTTTTTCTACTGCAGAACGGATATCAACATGAATTTCGCTACATGGTCCACATGGTCCTTGATCGCCCATTTCCCAGAAATTATCTTTCTTATTTCCTTTTAAAATACGATCTTCTGAGATAAATTGTTTCCATAAATCGTAAGCTTCCATATCCATGGGAAGGTTATCTTCTTCACTACCTTCAAAAACGGTTACATATAAAATATCCTTATCAATTCCATAAACATCCACCAATAATTCCCAAGCCCATGCAATTGCTTCTTTCTTAAAATAATCGCCAAAACTCCAGTTACCTAACATTTCAAATAAGGTGTGATGGTAGGTATCATAACCAACTTCCTCTAAATCATTATGTTTTCCGGACACACGCAAACACTTTTGCGTATCGGTAATACGGTTGTTTTTTGGCACAGCATTACCTAGAAAATACTCTTTAAAAGGCGCCATCCCCGAATTTACAAACATTAGGGTTGGGTCATCTTTTAAAACCATAGGAGCCGATGGTACAATGCTGTGTTTTTTATCTTCAAAAAAACTTAAAAATTTAGAACGAATATCTTGTGATTTCATGAATGATACTTTTGTTTTTTAATGATTACATGCAGTTCGCTATTAAACTTATGATTAAAAAACATATTCTTTTACATGCTTGTTTCATCAATAAAATAGGTTACCGGATTATTATTTTATATTAATTGCAAAACAATTTTTATCTTTACTCTTTTCAATCTATTTAAAAGGTTAATAGAGAGCGAACTTAATTTTTTTCATCAATTAGCTTTAATAATACTAATTTTTAAATTTTGTCGTTTGCTATTAGAATTCAATATATTTTGCATTTAATAAAGTGCAAAAATAGCATAAATTAGGAAATGAGTAAGGTAAAATATTATTACGATGCGGAATCGCTGTCATATAAAAAAATACAGCGAAAAAAGAGGAACACTGTTAAGTACGCTTCTGTGTTTATTTTGGGGTCTGCTTTGTTTGGTTTTCTCTTTGTTTTTATAGCGAGTCAGTACATAGAATCCCCTAAAGAGCGGGTTTTAAAACGTGAATTACAAAATGCACAATTACAGTTTGAGTTGCTTAATAAAAAAATGAAAGAAGCCGAAATTGTTTTGAATAATATTGCAGAAAGAGACAATAACATTTATCGCGTCTATTTTGAAGCAAACCCGATTCCCGAAGAACAACGTAAGGCTGGTTTTGGAGGTATTAACCGATATAAAGAATTTGAAGGTTTTGATAATTCTAAGCTAATTAAAGAAAGTAATAAACGATTGGACATTCTCCAAAAGCAACTTGTTGTACAATCTAAATCTTTAGACGAAATAGCAAAACTTGCTGAAAACAAAGAAAAATTATTAGCAGCTATTCCAGCAATTCAACCTGTTAGCAATAAAGATTTAACACGAATGGCATCTGGTTATGGAGTTCGATCCGACCCGTTTACCAAGGTGCGAAAAATGCATTGGGGTATGGATTTTACATCACCAAGAGGCACACCCATTTATGCATCAGGTGATGGTATTGTAGAACGTGCAGATAACTTATCGTCTGGATATGGAAATCACATTAGAATAAATCATGGTTATGGGTATGTAAGTTTGTATGCCCACCTTTTTAAATATAATGTTAGAAAAAACCAGAGGGTAAAACGTGGCGACCTTATAGGATTTGTTGGAAGTACTGGACGTTCGGAAGCACCTCATTTACACTATGAAGTTATTAAGGATGGTGAAAAAATTAACCCAATTAACTTCTATTACGGAAGTTTAACTACCGAAGAATTTAATAAAATGCTAGAGCACGCTTCATTAGAAAACCAATCATTAGATTAATGTATATAGAACTACCCGAAAAAAGATATTATGCCATTGGCGAAGTTGCAAAGGCTTTTGATGTTAATACATCACTAATCCGGTTTTGGGAAAAGGAATTTGATGTCTTAAAACCAAAAAAAAATGCTAAAGGCAATCGAAAATTTACACCTGAAGATATTAAAAACTTAAAACTAATTTATCATTTAGTAAAAGAACGCGGTTTTACACTTGAAGGTGCCAAAACGCATTTAAAAGAAGAAAAACAGAAAACTTTAAGTAACTTTGATATCATCAGTAAATTAGAAGCAATAAAAGCTGAGCTCATAAAAGTTAAGGATGCCATGTAACATTTAGGCAAAACAAACTACTAATAAAAACAGATAACAAATCAATAAAATTAAATAGAATGAAAAAATGGCTTATTCCTGTTATTATAATTGTTGTAATTATATTCGGAATGTATTCTTGGGGAAAAAATTTCAATAACACGGCTGTAAATTTAAAGGAAACGGCAACCAAAACTTGGGGAGATGTTGAAAGTAGTTATCAACGTAGAAACGACTTAATAGGTAACTTAGTAAAAACGGTTCAAGGCGCTGCAGATTTTGAAAAAAGCACTTTAGAAGCCGTTATAAAAGCCAGAAGTGAAGCAACCAAAACTACTATCGATGCCAATAATTTAACACCAGAAAACATGGCGCAGTTTCAAGACGCACAAAACGGCTTAACAGGTGCCTTATCAAAATTACTTTTAGTGGTTGAAAGGTATCCTGACTTAAAGGCTAATCAAAACTTCTTAGAATTACAAGCACAACTGGAAGGTACAGAAAACCGAATTAATGTAGCCAGAGATCGATTTAACGAAGCTGTTGAACCATACAATAAACATATTAAAATATTCCCTAATTCATTATTGGCAGGACTTTTTAACTTCGACCAACTGAATTATTATAAAGCGGACGCTGGAAGCGAAAACGCACCGGATGTAGATTTTAATTTCAAATAAAAACTACATAACACAAATCACTATGCCAAACCATGTTGAAGATTTTTTAACACAAAGCGAAGAAGAGGCGGTTATTGAAGCTATAAGAATCGCAGAATCAAACACGTCTGGCGAAATACGAGTTCATATTGAAAGATCCTCTAATAACGATGCTACTAATCGTGCTTTAGAGGTTTTTCATCTTTTAAAAATGGACAATACAAAACTTCAAAATGCAGTTTTAATATATGTTGCCGTAGATGAAAAAACCTTTGTTATTTATGGTGACAAAGGTATAAATGATGTGGTAGCAAGCGATTTTTGGGATAGCACTAAAAACCTGATACAAAGTCATTTTAAAAATGGTAATTTTAAACAAGGTTTGGTTGAAGGCATTATTAAATCTGGAGAGCAGCTTAAAAAGTATTTTCCTTATCATGATTCTGATACTAACGAACTCTCCAACGAAATTTCAAAAGGGTGAAAAATTTAGTATACCGTTTTCAATCACACACTCAGCTTTCTGATTTCAGTTTAAAGTCTGTGGCCTTTCATTTTCCGTCAATTACCAAACGGAGTCGTAATGTTTTAGTATTATTTTGCTTACTTTTTGGATTAAACATCGCATTTGCACAATTTAAAATCCCTGAAAAACCAGATTTCCAAACAAGTGTTTACGATTATATTAATTTATTATCAGCTTCAGAAAAAAGTGCATTAGAAGAGAAACTTATTAAGTATTCCGATACCACTTCAACTCAAATTGTTATAGCTACAATCAATTCCACCGAAGGTGAAAACATTGATTATTTAGGCACTAAATGGGCTCATGCCTGGGGTATTGGACAAGCAAAGGAAGATAATGGTGTATTTATTTTACTAGCTAAAGGCGATCGCAAAATAAGTATAAAAACAGGTTATGGTGTTGAGCATCTGCTTACCGACGCTATGTCCAAGCGTATAATAGAACTAGACATCATTCCTTTTTTTAAACAAGATAATTATTACGGTGGTTTAAACCGAGGAGCAGATGCCATTTTTGAAGTTTTAACAAGTGAATATCAAGGAACCAGAAAACAAACTAGTAACAAAAAAGAGTTTCCTTCTGGGTTTGTCATTATACTTATATTTATTTTTATCATCATTATTATTTCCATTTCTAAAAACAGCCGCGGTGGTGGTTCCGGCGGTAACCGAGGCAATAGGTCGGATGCTATGGATATTTTTGAAGCCATTATATTAAGTAATATGGGACGCGGTAATTACCGAGGTTCATCACGTGGGGGCTTTGGCAGTGGAAGTTCAGGAGGTGGCTTTGGAGGCGGTGGTGGCTTTGGAGGCGGCTTCGGCGGTGGTGGCTTTGGAGGCGGTGGAGCTTCAGGAGGATGGTAGTTATAAAAAATGAAGCAACCTAAACACACTATACCGCTTCTTTTGATCCTTATTTTATGGAAACAATTTCTGAAGGAATTTAATCAATAAATGAAATTGTAAGTAAAGATTTAAGACCAATAGTTTCACAACTTTAAACATGTGAATTTAAATGTGCGACTTCAATACTATACTAGTTTATAAACTCACATTCAAAATCTGGTCAATTTGACAATCTAATAAATTCTATTTTTTACGTGTGCCTACAAATAACATTAAACACACATTATCGCCTTCTATAATGTCTTGCTTCATTCGTTTCTGCTGCACTTCCTAAACTATTAAATTTCCAGCTAAAGCTTAACATAAAATATTGTTCCAGCACCGTGCTTTCCACGTCTTCTATATAATTTTGAGTCGCTATTCTGCGAGCATTGGTATTTTGGTTTAACAAATCGTAGACTTTAAGTGTAACTGTTCCATTATTTTTTAAAACAGAATATGCTAAAGTGGAATTCCAAAACCAAGCGCTCTTTTGAAAACCATCTGCAACATTGGGATTATAATTGTATTGAATATCGTTACGCCATTCAAACTTTTTAGGCAGAAAAGTAACCGTATTTAAATCCAAAGAATGATTTATAAATTCTTGATTTTCAATATTATCTATATCAAAAGTATTTCTTGTAAAGGACAATGCATACCGAGGATTGAATTCTAAAACTTCTTTCCAAACGAAACGGATTCCTACCCTTGGTGACACCGATGAATTTGTACTTGCGTACTGAATACCGTTATTAAAGTTTATGGATTTTCTAATATCGGGTCCAAAACCTAAATCAAAAGTAGCTGTTCTTAAGCTGTCTATTCTCACCTTTTTATTGGCAGACATATAGCCATATAAACTATAAGCACCATTTACGTTTGTAAAGGTCGTTTCCCTTACCAGTTTCTCGTTAATTGTTGTTTTTCCAACAACCGTATTGTTTTCAAAATTAGCCCTAAAATATCCATAAAAACCAGATCCTTTCTGAAAATCGAAAGAATTAAAACTCATGTATATTCTATGATTATTCTCTGGTTCCAAATTAGGATTACCAATAACTGTATTTAATGGATTTGAAACGTTTGTAAAAGGTTGCAAACGCGATAATTGAGGGGCATCATTATTTAAATTATACCCAATTCGTAATGAGGATTTTTCACTAAATTTATAACGAAATCGAGACCTTAGCTCCAAGGCTTTAAAATGACGTTCTAAATTAAAATCTGGCCTTAATAAATCCTTATTTTCTAAGGATCTAAAAATATAAGATGCCTCAAAACTAGCTGATAAATCTTTAATTCTATATTCAAGTTCTAATGCTGGTGTACTTGTTTCATTAATATACTCGAAATCTGTACTTAAATCTGTATTGAATATGGTATACAAGCCACTATCCTCATCTTTATCAAAGGTACTTTTTCTATCTTTTTGGTTATCTAAACTATATCCATACTTAAACTCTAAAAAGAATTTATTAGCCGCTAAAGGCAACCTGTAAGTAACTTCGGTGTTAAAATTATTTACCTTATTTTCGCCATCGGTGTACTGATTTCTTTCAATATCTTCAGTATCGTCTTCCAGAATTTCAGTTAAGGACTCCAAATAATCATCACTTTCTCGCACATTAATAGTATTTTCTATACTAAACCTTAAAAACGCACCTTTTGAGCCAAAACGTTTTGTAATATCAATATCATTGTTGAAGTTTTTGCCCAGCGTTTCCACACTCGAAAATGAGTTAGACCTATTTATTAACTGTTTAAATTCATCAGATGATGTTTCATCTTCGGAATAGGTAGTTTTACTTTTTGTGAATCTAAATGAAGGTTGAATATTTATTAAGAGTGTAGAATCTACCTTAATATCAAACTCTAAATTGGCACTATGGTCGTCGCCATCACTAAAAGATGTAGAATTTGAGGTTGTAAAGTACCTAGAATCGGCTAAAATGTTTTCCCTATTACTGTTAGACCTATTTTCAGAATTGTTTCCGGAGTAAAAATAATTGGCTGACACATCCTTATCTTCGCCTAATTTATCCGCATAGTTAGCTCCCATGTTACTGGATTCTACTAAGCCTTGACCACCTCCAAAATTCCGACTATCAATACTTCCGCCAAACATCTTACGTATTTCACCAAAACTGAAGCCTGGAGAATTTATATCATTACCGCCTGAAAGCACACTAATTCGCTGGTCATTATCAAAATAATTAAACATACCTGCATATTCATAATGTTTATCGGTTCCCACCCCAGCAGCTAACCTACCAAAAACACCCTTATTATTTTCTTCTTTAATAACTAAGTTTACGGTTTTATTTTCACCATCTACTTCTTCACCTGTAAAGGCCTGGTCTTTGGTTTTGGTATCTAAAATCTGAATTTTATCTACAATATCTTTTGTTAAATTTCTAGTGGTAATAGTTGGGTCATCGCCAAAAAACGGTTTGCCATTTACTAAAATTCTATTAACTTCCTTTCCGTTAACAGTAATCGTTCCTTCATCGCTAACTTCAACTCCAGGAAGCTCCTTTAGTAAATCTTCAACATTGGCATCTTTTTTAGTTTTAAAAGAATTGACATTATATTCTAAAGTATCTTTTTTAATCGTAATTGGTGCTGTGCTTTTTATAAGAACTTCTCCCAATGCATTGGAATTAACTTTAAGATTTAACTTTCCTAAATCTGTTGTTCCGCTTTTTACTTTTGTGGACTTTAGGTATGTTTGATACCCAACATAAGAAATAAATAAATTTACAGAATTATCGTTGGTTTTACCTTCTAATGAAAATTGACCATCTCTTCCCGAAATGGCATAAGTAATTAGCGAACTATCTTTTTCTCGCTGTAAATAAACCGTAGCAGCCTCCAAAGGAATATTTTCTTCTTCTGAAAAAACAGTCCCTGAAATTTGAAATGATTTAGTTTGTGCTAAGGAAATTAAACCAATTAAAGATATAATACCTAGAAAAAAATACTTCATTTATTCACTGATTGAAAATTAACAATCAGCTAATATAAGCTCTCAGCCTAGGTGGTTTTCTTAAAATTAACTTAAAATTTTTATAAAACTTACTTTTTTCGCATATAAACACTCACAGGAACACCTGTGAAATCAAATTTTTCGCGCAATTTATTTTCTAAAAAGCGTTTGTATGGCTCTTTAACATATTGTGGTAAATTACAGAAAAATGCAAACTGTGGCTGCGGAGTTGGCAATTGCATTACGTATTTAATTTTAACGTATTTAGCCTTATTTGCAGGTGGTGGATAGTTTTCTATAATAGGTAACATTACTTCATTAAGGACACTTGTTTTAATCTTTTTAGTGCGATTATTATACACCTCAACAGCCGTCTCTATAGCCTTGTAAATACGTTGTTTAGTTAAAGTTGAGATAAAGATAATAGGCACATCCGTAAATGGCTCCATTTCTTTTCTGATGGCTTTTTCATATTCCAGAGTAGTTTTATGGTCTTTCTCTACTAAATCCCATTTGTTTACTAAAATAACAACCCCTTTTCTGTTACGTTCTGCCAACCAAAATATGTTTTGATCCTGACCATCAAACCCACGGGTAGCATCTAAAACCAACAAACAAACATCGCTGTGTTCAATAGCACGTACACTTCGCATTACAGAATAAAATTCTAAGTCTTCTTTTACTTTCGATTTTCTTCGGATTCCTGCAGTATCAACCAAGTTAAACTCAAAACCAAATCGATTGTATTTCGTATCAATAGCATCCCTGGTAGTACCTGCTATATCTGTAACAATATATCTATCTTCTCCTATTAGTGCATTAATGAAAGATGATTTTCCTGCATTAGGACGACCAACCACTGCAAAGCGTGGTAAATCTTCATTAATAATAGTTTCTTTTTCCGGTAAAGCTTCCACTAAAGCATCCAATAAATCCCCGGTACCACTTCCGTTAATACTAGCAACCGTAAAATAGTTTCCTAAGCCTAACGAATAAAACTCTACAGCATCTTCTTCTCGTTTAGCATTATCTACTTTATTAACCACTAAAAACACCGGTTTCGTAACTTTACGAAGCAGTTTAGCTACGTCTTCATCCATACCAGTTACACCACTTTCAACATCAACCATAAAAATAATGGCATCGGCTTCATCGATAGCTAATTCTACTTGTTTGTCAATTTCAGCTTCAAACACATCGTCGCTTCCCAACACATAACCGCCCGTATCAATAAGGGAAAATTCTTTACCATTCCAATCTGATTTCCCATAATGACGATCTCTTGTTACGCCACTTACAGCATCAACAATAGCTTCTCTACGTTGAATTAAGCGATTAAAAAATGTTGATTTCCCTACATTTGGACGTCCTACTATAGCAACTATATTACTCATATTCTTTATTTTGTATGCAACAGCCTAAGGCTGATTTATTTATTTAACAAGATTTGCTAAATTTTTTGCAAAAATAGGAAATATACTGTTCGTATTAACGTTTTTCATCAACTATTAAATTTTTTACTATTTAGAATAAAATTAGTAATTTACTGTTTTTAAATGAGATTAGAGAATGCCAACCACAAACGACATTATTTTACGCCCGAGATTCAAAATTGAATTAGCATTAGATAATGAGTCTGTTTTACAACTATTTAAAAACTCAAAAAACACACAATCTGAATTTATTGTGAGTACTATTGACGATCATGTATTTATAAAATTCCCTAAGCATAAACAACATTTTTGGTCTCCGCAGCTACATCTAGAAATTAACGCAATTGACAACAAATCTTCTATTTTACATGGATTGTTTGGTCCAAACCCAACCGTTTGGACTTTCTTTATGTTCATTCACTTTTTAGTTGCCGGTTTATTTATTGCTTTCGGAATTTGGGCTTATACTAATTGGGCCTTAAATTCTGGTTATGCCATTCAAATAACCCTCATGCTTTTTATGGTGATTGCTTGGTTTGCCTTATATGTTGCAGGCAGTATTGGAAAAGCTACTAGCAAAAATGAAATGCTTGAACTACGCAACTTTATGAATTCTGTTCTTGAAAAAGAAAGTCTTAATTGAGATACAATTAAGACTTTTAATCTAACCAAACAAAGCTAGAATTTTATACATTATCAACAGCAAATAAAAAGTTGCTATTAATTATTGTAACCGAAACGACGTAACTGTTGTTGGTTACTTCTCCAATTTTTATTTACTTTCACATAGGTTTCTAGGTGAATTTGTTTTCCAAAAAAGGTTTCTAAATCTTTCCGTGCTTCAACACCAACGCGTTTTAAAGCACTGCCTTTATGCCCTATTATAATCCCTTTTTGAGTTTCGCGCTCTACCATAATTACGGCTCGAATTCTTATAATCTCTTCTTCTTCAAAAAACTCTTCGGTTTCTATTTCAACAGCATATGGAATTTCTTTTTTATAATGAAGTAGAATTTTTTCACGAATGGTTTCGTTTATAAAGAAACGTTCCGGCTTATCGGTTAATTGATCCTTTGGATAGAATGCTGGAGATTCCGGCAATAAATCAATAATTCTACTAAAAACCTCTTTTACATTGAATCCTTCTAAGGCTGAAATTGGAAAAATTTCGGCATTAGGCACTTTTTCTGCCCATAACTGAACCTGAGTTTCTAATTGTTCTTGGTTGGATTTATCAATTTTATTTAAAAGTAATAAAACTGGAATTTGAGAATTTGTTATTTTATTAAAAAATGCCTCGTCCTTTAATTCTTGCTCGCCAATTTCAACCATATAAATTAATACATCGGCATCTTCAAAGGCAGATTTCACAAACCCCATCATACTTTCTTGCAACTCGTAGGCTGGCTTTATAATACCTGGCGTATCTGATAAAACTACTTGAAAATCGTCTCCATTCACAATTCCTAAAATACGGTGGCGCGTAGTTTGTGCTTTTGAGGTTATAATAGACAATTTTTCGCCTACAAAGGCATTCATTAAGGTAGATTTACCCACGTTTGGATTCCCAATAATATTAACAAAACCTGCTTTGTGGCTCATATATTTTACTTTTTAAGATGCTGCAAATTTACAACCTTGTTTTGTTTATTCCACTATATAAGCCTATAAACAAAAAAAAGCAGAAAGTTTCCTTTCTGCTTTTATCTTATAAAAATTAAAACTTATTACTTAGTTTCAACTATTTCTAATAATTCAACTTCAAAAATTAAGGCTGAGAAAGGTTTAATTTTTTCACCTGCTTGTCTAGCACCATATCCTAATTCTTGAGGGATGAAAAATTTGTATTTTGAACCTACAGACATTAATTGTAAACCTTCTGTCCATCCTGGAATTACTTGACCAACACCAAAAGTTGTTGGCTCTCCTCTATCAACTGAACTATCAAATACAGTTCCATCAGTTAGCGTTCCGTGGTAATGTACTTTTACAGTTGATTCAGCAGTTGGTTTTGCTCCTGTACCTTCTTTTAAAACTTTGTATTGTAAACCGCTTTCAGTTACTTTTACTCCTTCTTTAGATTTGTTTTCTTCTAAGAATTTTTCACCGATAACTTTTCCTTTTTCAGCTTCTTCTTGCTGTTTTCTCATGTTTTCGGCTTGTTTCTTTTGAAAATAAGCACTTAAGATTTGTTGACTATCTCCTTCTTTAATTAAAATGTTAGTAGAATCTAATACATTCATGTATCCTTGAATGAATAATTCACTATCAATTTCAGAAACATTCGTTTTTACATTTCTAGCAACATCCATCCCTATAGCGTAACTAACTGAATCCAATTCTGTTTTTAATTCTCTGTTTGAAACACCTTTTCCTCCGCAAGAAGATAATACTGAAGCCGCTAATACAACTCCTAAAAATTTAATTATTTTCATTTTATTTATTAAGTTTAAATTTAATTCGAGGTCAAAAATAACAAATTAAAATTCACAGTGTGGTAGTATTGAATGATTTTTAACTAATAAAAAAAATTAAACCTTCCTGTTCTAAATTTGGAGTTCTTATTTTATAAGCTAATTACATAAATAGCGGAATACTAAATATTGATGATATAATCTTTTTCAGTCACCTTGTCGTATACATCGCGACTAAAAACGTATAATTTAGAGGGCTTCTTTGCCAACCCTTTTTTCGTTTCATTTAAAGGCACGATATAGGCCTTATTCTGAACCTTTTTTCTAAAATTACGATTATCCAATTCAACTTCAAGTATAGATTCAAAAGCCATTTGCAATTCGTTTAGGGTGAATTTAACGGGCATTAAATCAAAAATTACTGGCTCAATCATAATTTTTCGCTTCAAATCTTCATGAGCATCATTAATTATTCTTTTATGATCAAACCCCATTTCCGGCAAAGCTCTCAGTGGAAACCATTTAAAATCACTATTCTTTTGCAACTTAATACTCTCTTTGGGCTGTAGGTAATAATAAGCGATAGTCATGGTTTGCCTCTTTACCCCATGAATTCTAATCCACAACAAATCTTTCTCCGATTTTATTCTAGAAGGGTTACCATAGGTATGAAACTGTATTTTGTTAAAAACATTAAGTCCAGTTATGTCTTTAAAAATTAAATCGGCTGTTTCTCCGAGAGTTTTACTAATAATAACAAGTCCACCAACTACCACCCAATCGTCAATAATGGGGAACTTTTCATTGAACATATTAAGTTTACGATTACGTAGTAAAATACTCAAACCATCTGAATCCAAACCAAATATCACACAATCTACAGAGACATTATCTCGCTTCCTAAAATCCATTAAAATTTATTAAAAAAATTACTTTTTAGAAAATTACCCATCAGCAATTTTACCTTGTGAATATACAATGAAAGCTTAAAACTTTCAATGATTATTTTAAATTTTTATGTAATTTTATAGGAAATTTACAAAGAATTTAACCCACAAAAATGCCCAACGCTTTATATTTAAACATGGAAAATGTAGACACCTTAAAAACAGATGTGTCTACACCTATGTTTGACAGAGACCAAGTGATAACCAGTATTGCACATATAGGT
Source organism: Mariniflexile sp. (assembly GCF_041583155.1). Lineage (GTDB taxonomy): Bacteria > Bacteroidota > Bacteroidia > Flavobacteriales > Flavobacteriaceae > Mariniflexile. The sequence continues at coordinate 81,190 of NZ_JBFHGK010000006.1, read as the reverse complement.
GTTAGTAATTTTCATAGAGCGCATCAAGCCTATTACATGCATGAATTAATTGAAAAACACAATGAATTAAACTTTGGAATTTGTGGGATTGATTTATTGGATTCTGATAGGAAAATATACAACGTTCTTAAAGATCAAGATGGGCTTTACACACTAATAACCAAGGATCCTAGTGGTGTACACCAAACAAAAATTATAAGTTCAATTGTTGAATACTTTTTTGGACCCGAAAATCCGATTGCAGTAATTGAAAGACTAGCTAATCCGGATATTAAAATTATATCGCTTACAATTGCAGAAGACGGATATCATTTAAATGAAATTACCGGTGAATTCGACCTAAATCATCCTGCTGTGGCAGAGGACATCAAAAACCCTTTTAACCCTAAAACAGTTTTTGGTTATTTAACACAAGCCTTTAAGTTACGAAAACTAAGAGGTTTATCTGGCTGCACCATTCTATCTTGCGACAATATAAAAAGTAATGGAGACACCATGCGACAATCTTTTTTAAGCTATGTTAGTAATGTAGAACCAGACTTGTTGAATTGGCTTTTGGAAAACACCACCTTCCCGAATAGCATGGTTGATAGGATTACACCCTTAACCTTACCAGAAGACATAGAAACACTAAAACAGGATTTTTTGATAGACGACCAATGGCCTGTGGTATGTGGATCCTTTTCTAGCTGGATTATTGAAGACGATTTTTTACATAAAAGACCTCAATGGGAAAAAGTTGGAGTTCAATTTGTTAAAAACATTGAACCATATGAAGACATGAAACTTCAACTGCTTAATGCTGGCCATTCTGTTTTAGGCATCTTAGGCACTTTAAATGGCTACAAAACAGTACATGAAGCAGCTAATGATGAGGATTTTATATGTTTTTTGAAAGGTTATATGGATGAAGAAGTTGTTCCTGTTCTTGACCTTGTTGAGAACCTTTCTATTGAAGATTATAAAACCACACTAATTTCAAGGTTTAGAAATCCACATATACATGATAGTCTTTCTAGAATTTGTAATGAAAGCTCTGCTAAAATCCCCGCATTTATATTACCAACCATTAAAAAACAATTAGCAAAAAATCAAATCATAAACAGAGCTGCTTTTGTAATTGCTGCTTGGTGTAAATACAATGATGGTGTTGATGATAACGGAAAGACTTACAACATTATGGATTCAATAAGTAATAAGCTTATTAGAACCGCAGCACTATCACACCAAAACCCTATTAAGTTCTTACAAATTGAATCGGTATTTCAAGATTTATATTCTAATGACGTATTTACAAAAAAATACCTCCATTATTTAGGCTACATAAGAGAACATTCTATAAAAGAAAGCATCATTCAATTTAATAAAAATTCAATTTAAGGCAACCATAAAAAAAAGGCTCTACGAACATTTACATAGAGCCTTTAATTGCTATTAATAAAATCCAGTTAATCTTTAGAGTTAATCATTTTTTGAATTACTTCGTCTTCTATTTTCGGATTGGGTCCTTCGCTACTAGCCACTATAGCACCTACGGCACAAGCAAAATTTATAGCATCTTGCGGTGCTGTTCCTTTTAAAAGTTTATCAATTAACGAAGCTAAAAAGGAATCTCCTGCTCCTACAGTATCAACCACTTTCACTTTATAGCCGCTATTATAAAACATGGTTTCATTGAAATACAAAATCGCTCCATGTGCCCCTTTTGTTACACAAATATTTTTTGCATTTGTTTCTTTAGCTATAAACAGAATGTTTTGCTCTAAAAACTGACTTTCAAACCCCAGCTTTTTAGCGATTTCAAAAATTTCATCATCATTAAATTTTATAAAATCAGCAGACTTCATCAAGTGAACTAATACCTCCGTAGTGTAATGCGGCGCTCTTAAATTCACATCAAAAATTTTAAACTTGGCCAATTTCAAAAGCTCGTATAATGTGTTTCTTGAAGTACAATCGCGTGCAATTAAACTACCGAAAATAAAAGCATCAGCCCATTTTGCGGTTTTTTTTGCATCTTCTGTTAATTGCATATTATCCCATGCACGAGGAAATTCTATCTCATAGGATGCTGAACCTTGAGCATCCAACGTTACCTTCACTTCACCCGTTCTTAATTCTTTATCAACCTGAATATTTTCCGTATTAACACCCTTTTCTTTTAAGAATGTAACAATCTCACTACCAATTGAATCCTCACCAATGCAACTAATCATGGAGACATTATTATCTAATGATTTCAATCTGACAGCTACATTTAAGGGCGCTCCTCCTATTTTTTTATGCGTTGGAAACACATCCCATAAAACTTCTCCGAAACAAACTATGTTTTTCATGTGTTCATTTTTATTGTTTTTCATTGATCAAATGTAACTTTTGAAAATTAAAATAATCATGAAAATTTCATTTAATTTTCTTTTAAAACATTAGCATTCATATCCAAAACGCATTTTGCTACACCATTTTCTGTTATATTTTTGTATGCTGCCGTATACGAATCAACAAATTGCTTTGAATCTTTAAGTTTTCCAAAAACAGACTCTATTTCCAGAAAAACTTTTGGATTGGACTTAGCTGCTTTAGCCTTTTCTGCTAATAGGTTTTGCATGGCGTCTTTTACAACCAGTTCTTCACCAGCTTCATTTACACCTAAACTATATATAGCCCATGCTGCAACTACAAAAGCAGCAAATTCAATGGTTCCGTTTTGTTTTAGTTGTGCATTAACGGTTGGCAAAACAAATATTGGGAATTTTGCAGAACTCTCAGAACAGATTCGATCAATTTGATCTTTAATATAAATATTTCCAAATCTTTGTAGTAAGGACTCCTTGTAATTTTCCAAATCAACACCTTCTAAATCCCCTAAAACTGGAGTCACTTCATTGTCCATGTAAGTTCTTAAAAAGGTTGCTAAATCTGGGTTATTTGCTACCTCATCAATTGTAGCATATCCTATTAAAGCTCCTAAAACACCTAAAACAGAATGCCCAGCGTTTAACAGACTAAGCTTCATTTTTTCGTAAGGAACTACATCTTTTACAAACTGGGCACCAACAGTTTCCCAGGCAGGTCTACCAGCTATAAAATCATCTTCAATAACCCACTGGTTAAACGGTTCGCAAACTACTGGCCACGCATCATCAATTCCCGAGGATTCTAACAAATTACTAATATCAGACTGCGACGTAGCAGGTGTAATTCTATCTACCATACTATTAGGGAAAGACACATTAGCTTCAATCCAAGCAACTAATTCGGGCTCAGCACTATTAACATAACTCAGTAACATGTTTTTTGTTACGTGCCCGTTACCTTGAACATTATCACAAGATTGCACCGTACAACCTTTTAAACCACGTTCTTTCCTAAGCTTAAATGCTTGTGTTAGATATCCAAAAATGGTTTTTGGCGCCTTCGGATTTTTTAAATCGTGCTGAATTAGCGGATTTTTAAAATTAAAGGTTCCTGTAGCTTCATCATAATTATACCCTCCTTCCGTAATGGTTAAGGATATAATCTTCACTTCCGGACTCGCCATCTTCTCAATAACTTGTAACGGATTCTCTGGCGCAAACATATATTCTGTTATAGAACCTATAATACTTTTTGTAAGTGTTCCATCTAATTCCTTTACAATTAACGTATACAAACCATCCTGCTCTTTTAGTGTATTGTAAATTTTAGTATCAAAATCCAACAATGCTACGCCACATACACCCCAATCCTTTATAGATTCATCATGTAATAATTTGTCTGTATAAAAAGCCTGGTGGGCTCTGTGAAAACCTCCAATACCAACATGAACAATACCAGTTTTGATATTAGATCGGTTATACTTGGGAATAGAAACTTGCCCTTCAAACTTAGAAAGATTCAAGTTATTTAATTTATAGCTAGTCATTTTATATCTTTTTTATTTTTTATTTATTTTCAAATCTTTGAAGTAATACAGCAAAAATTATAATACCTCCTTTTACAACTTGTTGGGGGTAAGAAGGAACGTTTAGCAAGTTTAAAATGTTTCCTATTAATCCTAAAATAAGCACTCCCATTAAAGTATTAATAGCAGTTCCTTTACCTCCATTTAAACTAGCGCCACCAATAACTACTGCGGCAATTGCGTCTAATTCCCAAGCCATTCCCATGTTTGGAGATCCTAAATTTGTTCTAGAGGCTACAATAATCGCAGCTGTAGCAGCCAAAGCACCAGAAATAGCATAAACTAAAAACTTGTATTTATTTACTTTTAGTCCGGATAATCTAGAAGCATTTTCGTTACTACCAATGGCAATAATTAATCTTCCAAATACATTGTAACGCAACATTATAATTGTAAATAGAACTATAATTAAGAATACAATAGCAATGTTAGGCACTCCTAAAATTGAATTATTTGCAAAATTGGACATGAATTCACCTCCTGGAGTTTTAAAGGTAATGGGTGAGCCTTTAGAATAAATGAAAGCCAAACCTCTGGCAATAGTCATTAATGCTAATGTTGCTACAAATGGCGCCATTTTTTGGTAGGCCACCAGATAACCGGAGACACTACCCAAGCTAAAGCCTATAATTATGGTGAATAATATGGCTACTGGTAAAATAAACACATTCACCAAGATAGCAAAAGTTACAGCCAACAAGGCAACCATAGAACCAACAGACAAATCGATACCCCCTGTTAGAATTACAAGCAACATCCCGATACTAATAATACCAATTCCTGATACTTGTTTTAATAAATTTGAAAGGTTAACCGATGTAAAGAAAACATCTGAAATAAGCGCTGAAAATATTACCAACAATACAAAAATTAATATTGTATTATATTTTACTAAAAACTGCAGTATCCCTCCAGGGCTACTAAATTGTTGTTTTAATGTTAAAGACATGATTTTAATTGTGTTTTGTTTAATTGTTCTTCTTTAAGTGGCTGTCCGATAGAGTAACGTAGAATGTTCTCTTCAGAAAATTGCTCTTTAGATAATTCTCCATAAAATGTACCTTTATGCATTACAAGAATGCGATCTGAAATCCCCATTATTTCTGGCATATCAGAAGATATTACCACAACTGCAACTCCTTTTTGAGCCACTGCATTTATAAGGTTATAAATTTCAATTTTCGCTCCTACATCAACCCCTCTGGTTGGTTCATCAATAAAAATCACCTTACTTTTCTTGCTTAACCATTTAGCTAAAGCTACTTTTTGCTGGTTACCGCCACTAAGGTTATTTACATTAACCTCCGAACTTGGTGCTTTTATTTTTAATTTTTCAATAAGTTCTAAAACATTTTTATACTCATGTTCTATATTTATAAAACCTAATCTACTAGAAATTGGATTGAAGTTAGTAACACTAATATTTCGTCGGATAGATAATGGCAGAAATACACCTTCTTCTTTTCTATCTTCCGATACAAAACCTATTTGATGACCAACAGCACAAACTGGCGTGTCTGTTTTAATTTCCTTACCATTTAAAAGTAAAGTTCCAGACTTCTTTTTATGAGCTCCAAAAATAAGTTTAGCCATTTCGGTTCTTCCACTGCCACCTAACCCAGCAACTCCTAAAACCTCTCCAGGACGCACTGAAAATGACACATCATGAACTATGGTGTCTTTTGCTGTTAAGTTTTTAACTTCAAAAACCGGTTCATCACCTATTTCAACATCACGGACTGGGTACAAATCTTTCAACTCTCTTCCAATCATCAAACGAATAACGCCATCAGTATCTGTATCTGCAACAGCCATACTACCTGTGTCTACACCATCTCTAAGTACGGTAATTGTATCCGCTATCTTAAAAATTTCCTCTAAATGGTGAGAGATATAAATTATAGAAATACCTTTTGCTTTCAGTCTGAAAAGATTATCAAATAATTTTTGTGTATCAGTAGGATCAAAAACAGTTGTTGGCTCATCCAATACTAAAACTTTAGTATCTTCTGATAATGCTTTTGCAATTTCTACTACCTGCTTTTGAACAATACTTAAACTTCTAACTTTAGCAGACGCATTAATTTTAAACCCCAATGAATCTATTAATTCTTGCGCATCTCGGGTAAGTTGTTTCCAGTTCATCCAAAACTGACTTGCACCCAGCTTATGCAAATAGATATTTTCTGCAACAGATAAATCGTTAACTAATGATAATTCCTGATACACTACACTAATACCCAAGACTTGTCCGTCGTGAGTGTTTTTTGGGTTAATTTCAACACCATCAAGAGTAATTTTTCCACTATCTTTTTGATGAACGCCACTTAGGATTTTCATCAACGTAGATTTTCCCGCACCATTTTCACCAAGCAATGCATGAATTTCTCCTGGCTTCACCCTAAGATTCACATTTTCGAGTACAGAAACGATACCAAAACTTTTGGATATTCCTGTCATTTCTAATCGGTATACTTGTTCTGAATTTTGCATATCAATAATTTTTATTATTTAAAATATTGCTTTAGGGTTATAATATTTTGCAGCATTTTCTTTAGTAATTAGTAATGGCGGAGTAAATGATGTTTTTTGAAAATCCCTTTTACCATTCATGTATTGAATAGCATACCCTACTGCATTTTTACCAATTTGCACAGGGCTATTCATAGCTGTACAACCATAGAAATCTGTTTCCATTATGTATTTAATAGCTTCTTTTTGACCATCGGCACCGGCAACAATTAAAATATCATCCGTTTTACCCGCTTGAGCAATGGCTTTTATGGCGCCTAACACACATACATCTGATTCTGTGATAACTACATTAATATCTGGGTGAGCAACTAAAATATCTTCCATAGCTTTCAATCCTCCTGCATAAGACCAGTCTGTGTAAGCTTGTGTTTTTATATTTAAATCTATCTTACCATGTGTTCTCAATTGTTCTTCGGTAATACCTAACAACAACCCTTGTTTACGAGCCTTTCCCACAGGGTTTCCTGCATTTCCACTTAATAAGGCTATATTCATTTTGGTATTTCCCATTTTTTTAACTAGCCACTCTCCTGCCAATTCCCCATTTGCTATGTTGTTAGATTGAACGGTTGTAACAAAATCTGCGTCAGGACTTATAGAACCATCAATTATAAAAACAGGTATTCCTGCAGCTGTTGCTGCTTTTGTTACACCTACCAATGCATCTGGATCCTTCGGATTAATCAACAAAGCATCAACGCCTTTAGTTATTAAATCCTCAATGGCGGCAACTTGTTTTGTAATATCATCTTGTCCATCTGCTGCAATAAAAGTCATGCCATTTTTTTCAGTTGTGGCTTGAATGCTTTGTAACAATGCCTGATAATACGGTGCATTTAAAGTTGGTGTACAATATCCTATTTTTTTACCCGTAAGATCTATTTCACTCTCAAACAGATCCCCTGTAACTTCTTCAGAGTTAACGTTTCCATTGGTAGATGTAGTTTGCTCTACACAACTAGACAAATTAAAAATCAAAACAAATACTATTAATGATTTTAGTAATTGTTTTAAATCTTCAATTAAAATTTGTGTTTTCATATTTAATGTTTTAATGTTAAAATAGTTTAGTTATATTTCCTTTTAAAATAAGGTAAAGTCAATTTGAAGCACTGTCTTTTCCTGTTCCGGATTCCACATAGCCGTAACATCCACTGGTAAATTATAGTTTCCTATATTTAGGTTTTTACTAAAGGTAGCTCCAACATTTATCAAATTTCCTGCGTCTTTAGTATAAAAGGTTTTATCTGTTATAAAGGACCAGGCGCCACCTGCAAAAAGCGACAGACTTGAATCATCTTTTTGCCACACTTTGCTTTTAACTTCAAAATAATGTGTCCAAGAATCTTTTAAAGAACCATCTGCTTGCACTTCATAATCTCCAGAGCCACCACCAACTATAGTAGCAAAATACAGTAAGGTATTAGGTGTTATGTTATATCCAAAATTAATATCAACAAAATTATAGCCCTGCGTTTTATCGTAACTCCAATAATGCAGCACATCCCCACGCTCTTCAACACCAGTATAATTATTATGAGTTACAGCCTCGATAAAAAATTTATCAGAAAAACGATATAGGGTATAAATAGAAAACTCCTTGTAGTTTGCGCTAATATTTTCACCTGTTTGCTTGTTAGTAACATCTGTACCAGAAAAACTAGCACCACCCCATAATCCAAAAGTAAATTTCTTGTTTCTTGAGTTAAACTCTAAATTGGTAGCTATCATAGCTCCAGAATGCACAACAAAACCATGCCATAAATGCATGTTTTTAAGATGAGCCCCCGCAGTAAATGCTTTATAAGAATCACCTTCCGGGGTTTCTTGCGCAAAAGCGACATTAACACCGAAAAGCACTAAAAAACTCAAAAAAACTAAATTACTTGTTAAGTTACTGAAAACAGACGTTTTACGAGCATTAATTTTTGTTAAAAGAAATTCAAACTTTTCTTTTGAATCGTTTAATTGTGGTTTCATGGTTTACTTTAGTTTAGTTTTAATTTTATAAACGTACTTTTTACGTTTATAATTCAAATGTACTAAATAATATTTCAAAAAACCTAATTTATTTGTAAATTTATATTCTATTTTAACTAACAGATATGGTATATTACCAATAAAATCAACACTTGGGACAACAAAAAATAATTGCATTTTAAAATGTACTTAACACGTTTATAAAGGTTTTACAAGGTGTTTTTGATTAAATGTTAAATGTTTGAATTTGGAATTTTTATAAAATAATGTTATCAATTTTAATTTAATTACAAGTATTTTTGTTCTTTTGACACTTAGTTTTAGGTAAAGATTCAACTAAAAGAAATGGTTGAAAAAAATCAGAAATACCAAATAAAATCTTTAGAAATAGTCTTTAAAACCTCACTTTAATATTCAAAACCATCTCGTTTACAATGAAAGACACTAACAAAAACACCTTTATTTTTGATATGGATGGCGTTATAATAGATTCAGAATCATTTTGGAGGCAAGCGCAAAAAGAAGTACTATGTAAATGGAACATTACTATTACCGAGGAAGACTGTATTCAACACACCATGGGAAAGCGTATAGACGACATTGCACTAATTTGGTGCAGTCTATTTGATTTAAAAACAGACCCTAAATCACTGGAAAAGGATATTATAAAAAGTGTGGTTTCACTTATTAACGAAAACGGAAAAGCAAAAAAAGGACTTTATGAACTCTTGGACTACTTAAAAACCAACAACTTTAAAATAGGCTTAGCTACCTCTTCTAGTCTCCCCATAATACACTCGGTTTTCAAAAAACTAGCCATCGAATCATACTTCAATGTAGTTTGTAGCGCTGATGAAGAGGTATACGGAAAACCGCATCCCGCAGTTTATTTAAAAGCAGCAGAACTACTTAAAGCCAAACCTGCCAATTGCATTGTGTTGGAAGATAGTATTACCGGTTTAATTTCAGGTAAAGCTGCTTCAATGCATACCTTGGTAATTCCTGAAGAAAAAACGGACCCCCGATTTTTAATATCTAATGGTATTTTTTCATCGATGCTGGAAGTAGTCGATTATTTAAGAACAAAGAATTTTTGATTCTTTGACGCTTTAACATACTTATTATTATTTTTGAAATCGCTCTTTCGGCATGTTTTATTTTTTTAATAATCTTATAGGACTATTAATATTCAAAAGCCCCCCTATCCGGAATCCCTTGCACTAAGTTACCTATAAAATCTTTCTTTGGATGACCTTCTACAGGAATTCCAGCATCAATCTCTGGAGAATTATTTTCAAGCATAAATCTTAAATGGGATTTCCAATTGGTTTCCGCAAACACACCACTTTTGAACAATGGATTCTTTTTACTTTTTTTGGCATCTGAAGGCTCATTTTTCATGTTCCCGTAAAAGGTATTCGCTACAAAATTGTTATTAGTACTTTTGGTAAACTCAAACTCATTACCCTTTCCTAATGAATAAAAAATATTGTTGTAATAGGCAGTATTATCCGGATAACCGTTCCAACTTTTATGATAAAGCAATTGCACAGAATCATTTTCTACACCCGAGAAAAAAACATTATTATAAATTTTTGTGTTAGTTACGTTTCCAGAATTCCTAATAATATGATGAGCATTATCTTCGAAAATATTATACCTAATGACTGTTCCGTCATTGAAGCTGGTTTTGTTGGAACCATTACTGCAAATTAAAATACCGCCATGTCCATTATGATGACTGTAATTATATTGAAAGACAGTGTTTTTGCAATTCCAATCGCTATCGAAACCACCTGCATCTACATCTAGTTTACCATCCCAGCTATTGGATTTTGTATTAAAAAATGTGTAAGATGCTTCATTATATTGAAAAAGAGCATCATCACAGCTAAAAGGAAAAGACGCATTCCCACTCCCTTTTAACCCGTTATATTTAAATGAATTATGCTCTACTAATGGTGCTTTAGCAACACGAACAATTAAAGCGTTTGCCCCTGCCCTTTCATACCTATTATTTCTGTGAATAATATTTTCACTTGGGTACCAATTATGAATTCTCCCATTTGCTAATTTTTCACCCCATACGCTAGTTAACGACCTCGTGTCCCAAACGGATGTATTTGACCAACCCGTTCTGTCGACATCATGTATATAACAACCTTCAGTATAAAACCCATCAAAGTTTGATTTTACACGTTTTGTTTCATCTGCATTCCAAACAATTTCTGCATAAACACCTCCGTTATTTTTGGTACTCATATCACCATTAATATCACAGATTTCTAAATTTATTAAATGAATGTCATGCAACGTTCCGCAGTCTTTTCCTTTTATATAAATTCCAACTTTAGAAGCGTTTACATAAGCAATTGTTTCCTTTAACTCCAATTTACGAGGCTCTTCAAACGGATTATAATTTCTAATTTTTAAATCCCGAATTTCAAAATATTCTTGATTGAAAAGCTGAATGGTATAGGAAGCTTCTTCATTCTCTAAAATCCCCCCTTTGGCATCTAAAACCGGTGCAGGGCCTGAGCCGAAAGCACCTATAACAATGCGATTGTTTATAGCACCACTTCCTTTAGGCTTAAAATTTCCCGACCAAACACCTCCTCGCCTAAAAAGTATAGAATCACTTGGTTTTAGTTGTAGTTGATTTAGCCTATTAATACTTTTAAATGGAGTAAATTTACTAATACCATTGTTTGTATCTTTTCCGATTAAGTCATCAACAAAATAGGTAGTTTGAGCTTGAATTAAAAACCCAAGAAACAAGACAAAAAGAGCAAATATTCTTTTCATTTTTCTATTGTGGTATTATGTGTTCTGGAAAATCATCATTTGTTTTCTTTATCCATTCTTTTAGCATTTCCCTGTGAACTGTAATTTCCTTTTTATACTTTTCTGAATGTATTATTGATTTTAACTCACCAGGATCATTTTTTAAATCGAAAAACTGTTCCGGATTTTTTCCTCCATCAAAAATGAAATATTTATAATTTTGAGTAACCACCATACGCCCCACAAACTCTCTTCCCTTCGGTTTATTTCCTTCTTTTTGATTCAGTTCAGAAACCACATAACTCCTATCAGTTTTAGGCTGACTAGAATCCATTAATATATAGGGAGATAAATTTTCACCTTCTAGCGTTTCACTAAGAGGAATACCCGCCATACTACAAATTGTTGGATACAGATCTAAGCCACTTGATGTTATTAAATTTGAATTTATAACACCAGCTTTTGTGTGCCCTTTCCAAGAAATTACAAATGGTACGTTAATAGATTCCTCATAAAAGGTCATTTTTTGATTCCATTCATGAGAGGCATGTCCGTCGCCATGATCTGAAGTATAAAAAATAATAGTGTTATCCAAAAGGTCTTTTTCTTCCAAAGCATTTACTATACTCAGTATATGGTTATCCATTTTCTCTACCAATCTGTCATAACCATATAAATATTGACGCCATTCGGTTTCCTCCCAATACTTTACAGGGTGTTTTCCAAAATTAACTTTATCGGTTGAATCTGGAGTCCTTCTTGTGTAAAATCCTTCAGCCTCATTTTCTGGTATTTTAAAATTAAATGGCAATGGTGGGCATTCTTCTATTGGCATTTTTTCTTCAACCGCACCATCATGGTATGTATCACCCAATCCAGATATGTTTCTAGCTAATTCACAACAATCATGAGGATTCAATAATGAAGTTACCAAGAAAAATGGTTTATCATGTTGCTGACTAATAAAATCTATAGAAAGTTTAGTGGATTCTGTATCATTATATTCTCTTTTATAAGTTTCAAAACCGTGCCACTCTGGGTTATCTTTTATCTTAGACGTTGAGACATGCCATTTACCAAAATAGGCCGTTTGATAACCTACATCTTTTAAAGTTTTACCAATGGAATTGTATTTTAATAAATTAGGTCCACTTTTGCTAGGCATAACACCAGTTATCAACGACGCTCTAGACGACATACACACGGGATAAGTACAATAGCTACGAGTAAAAGTAACACCTTCTTCAGCAAGTTTATCTATACCAGGCGTTTTCACATACTTATACCCAACCTGAGTCATGATTTTGCCAGAATGCTGATCGGATAATATCAATAAAATATTAGGTCTCTCGTGTTTTTCAGAATTTTGAGCATGGGTAAAACAAAAACTCAATAATAATAAAAATGCGATGGCTTTAAACTTTTTTTTCATGATTGAAATTTTATTTTTTTGAAATAAGATTTATCATTTCCATAGCGTATCGCTTCCCTAAAATGCGTTGGCTTGCACTATCAAAATGAGTCTCATCAATAGTTGATAAGTTCTCAGTAGTTACTACACCCGTATTTTTAAGATGGTTTGGCAAGTCCAAAATCATATTATTAAAATTAATACGTTGTGGTTTATCTATGGATAATTGTCCCGCCACGAAAGGAACATCAGGAGCATCTAAATCGGTTCGCAAGGCTTCAATTAATTCAATTAATTTTTGCATATAACTATCATACCTACTTGAATTCGATTCACCTTGATGCCAAATTATACCTTTTAATATTCCATACTTTAAAGCTTTCTTAGCTTGAATTATCGTTTCATTATATAGTGACGCTCCTGGTTTCCATTCTTCAATTGAAGTTCCGCCTTTAGCATTTACAATTAATCCTATTTTATTTTTAGATGAAAAATTTGCCATTTCTTTAGCAAAACCATAGCTAGGTCCAAGCTTTTGCATTCTTAACTCTTTTCTAATCGTAGCGTATTTATTTAAAGGGTTTGCAGCTTGCTCCCATGGCTGTTCCTGATTACCAGTAAACAAAAACACATTTTTTAAGGTATCTAGGTCTTGTAATTCTATTTGAGCACGACCTGCCATGTTAGATTGACCTATACATAAATAAATATCCATTTGCCTATAATTGGAATCACCTATGCTTTTAGTAGATTTACATTGAAACAATAAGCCTAGGCATAGTAACAATATTATTTTGTAGTGTTTCATGATTTTTTTTCAATAGTTGTATAAAAACAAATTTATATTATGATTAGTTAATTATCTAATAATTTTAGTTTGTTTAAACAGCACTTACCTAAAGCAGTATATACACAAAAGGCAGATGTTCCTGTACACTAAAGTTATTCATATGGACTTCTTAAGTTTAGCCACTGCTATACCTGCCTCACCAGCTACAGAATAATATAAATAAACATCCTTTTTATCAATAAGAATGGCTGGATCCCTTAGTTGATGTACACGTTCTCTTGCAAACCCACTTTCAGATGCTTGTATTGGTAAATTCGCACCTTCATAATCCATTTCCGGCTTCAATATTTCTACTGGATCACTCGCTTTCCAACTATCAAAATCACCTTCAGACATATTTACAACCGTTTTTAAAATTCGTTCAGGAGCATCACCTTTTTGCGTGTAAAACACCACTAGATTATCACCCACAACCACAACTGCAGTATGCCTAGCCTTAGGCAAAATATTAATACCTTTTTTATACAATTGATCTTCTCCCATATATTTAAAAAATGTACCAAAAGACAAGGCATATTTATTGCGATTATATTCAAAAACTCGAAAATACGACGGACCTAAAACGGTTTTAGAAGCAATAAAATTTAATCCATCTTTGGATGAACTCACAAAGGATTTTTGCTGACTACTATTTGGAATTTTACCATGAAAATACATTCTTATCGTTTTACTATCCTCATCCACAATAACATCAGGAGAAGCAATATGACCAACAGCTGCTGTATTGCTTAATTGAAGCGTTCCTGATTTATAGATAGTCCATGGACCAACAGGGTTATCCGCATAGGCCAACCGAATGTATTTTCCATGATGATCTGCAAAATACATATAATAGTTACCAAGCGGATTCTCAACCCACTTTGGCACTTTAATTACAGAAGGGCCATTTATATTTTTACCCAAATCGCCTTCTAAACCGGCCATATTTGGATAAATGATTGGGTTACTTTTTGAACGCACAAAAAAAACATGGTCACTTTCCAAAACATCTGAAACTGAAACACAAGCGGTTGAAATCAATAAGGTTAAAAAACAACTTAGTTTAAATAATGCATTTAAATAATTAATTTTCATCGATGTAGACATATCTTTTAGATTCTTTTCCTTAACACAAATTCCTTCTGGATAAATTGATTACCATTGATAATCTTTACCTTCTCTGCTTAATCTCCAAGATTCTTTAACTTTATCCAATCCTGCAATCATTTTTTTTAGTAGCTCTGGTTTTTCTAAAGCCAAATTTTTAGTTTCGGAAGGATCATTTTTCAAATCGAAAAGCATCATATCCATACCTTTATCTGGAACACATATTTTATAGTTACCTTCCACATAACTATAAAGTTCAATATCATTATACAAACGCTGATAACCTGAAACTATAGGTAGAGTGCGATGGCTAGAATGAGCATTCAATACCACCTCCTTTAAACTAACACCATCAAAATTAACTTTTTTAGGAGCTGGTAAATTAAGCATATCAATGATGGTAGGCATATAATCGACAGTAGAAGACTGATAGTCTACCACCTGTTTTGCTTTAATATATTCTGGCCAAACCATAAAAGACGGCACACGTAACCCGCCCTCCCACATCTGATGTTTATGGCCTTTATAAATTCCTGCAGACGCATATCCTTTTTTAGCCATACGATCGGCAGGACCATTATCACTACAGAAAAAGATAATGGTATTTTTTTCAATTTTATTATCTTTTAAAAAAGCGCTTAAACGCCCAATTTGATCATCCATAGCAGTTATGGCTCCATAATAATGCCTCTTTTCTAATGGTAAATCAGGGTATTTGGCTAAATATTCCGGACCAGCAACTACTGGTTCATGTGGCGTATGAAACCAAATAGTTGCAAAAAAAGGCGTCTCTTTTGAAATAGATTCTTTCATAAATGGTATAACCCGATCCATAATAATTCGGCTGTCATCTCCTTCTAAATTATCAGTTACTGGTTTGCCATTTTCTACATAAACTGATCCTCCCCAAGAACCATCCTCCTTTGCTCCCCAGCTTGTCCAGCCATCTGGTGTCTTGGTTGGGTTCCATGTTGGGACTGCACTTTTTGTTGCAAAGGTTTCATCATAACCATGATGCCAAGGTGGTGAGTACATTCCTCTACTTTCAATTTCATCTGGTTCAACCCAACCTAAATGCCATTTGCCAAAGAAGCCCGTTTTGTAACCTGCTTTTTTTAACACCTCTGCAACAGTAGTTTCCGAAGGTCGCATACCAGCAGTGTGAGCTGCAAAAATACCTTGCCGAAAAGGACTTCTACCAGTTAAAACACTCGCCCTTGTAGGCGAACATAAAGGTGCAGCTGCATAAAAATTTGTAAATGTCGCACCTGATTGAGACATGGCATCCAAGTGCGGTGTAATAATTTTTTTATTGCCCGTAAACCCAACATCTCCATAGCCAAGATCATCAGCCATAATGAAAATAACATTTGGCTTCATACCATCTGAAAATGCTTTTTGCGCATATCCTGTAAAGGTCAGCATCATAAAAAACAAAAAAGTTAATTTAAAATACAATTGCTTTTTATTCATAATTCTAAATTTAGTTTAGTTGGTTTTGAATCTGATTTTTTCTAAACAAAGCTTCTAAGTAATAATAATCGGCATACACCAAAGGCACATCTATTTCAGAGTTCTTGGGTTTCGAACCTGTTGAATGTTTTAATAAAAACCCATTATTAGTTCCTAGTTCACTAAAATATTGTTTAGAAGTAAGCGAATTAAGCATACTATTTGCTAAATGCAAGTAGGTATCCTTATGTTGCGACGTATACTTACTTAACTCAAAAAAAGCCGATGCCATTACAGCTGCTGCGGAAGCATCCCTTGGTTCGGATTTTAAATCGGGTAAATCAAAATCCCAAAACGGAACCAAATCTTCTGGTAACTTAGCAACATTAATAATATAGTTGGCAATATTTTCTGCTTGATTTAAAAATGCAAGGTCTTTAGTTTCTCTATATATCATCGTATAACCATAAAGTGCCCAAGCTTGCCCACGAGACCACGAAGAACTATCTGCATACCCTTGATGCGTATTTTTAGAAATCACAGCTCCTGTTTCTAAATTGTAACCAACTACATGAAAAGAACTATAATTTTCTCTAAAATGATTTCTCATGGTTGTTTTTGCATGCGCAACGGCGATATTGTAAAACACAGGATTTCCCGTTTCTTTTGAGGCCCAGAACAACAACTCCAAATTCATTAAATTATCTATGATAACAGGGAACTCCCACTTATCGCGATTGTGATCCCAAGACCTTATACAGCCTACATTTTCATTAAATCTTGTAATTAGGGTTTTTGCTGCTTGAATTAATACTTTTTTATAAGCTTCATTGTTAGTGGCCTCGTAACCCAACCCAAAGCTAGGCATCATTTTAAAACCTAAATCATGATTTGAGCTATTGTACTGTTCACTTGTTAACAAAGCAGTATATAATTCTGCCTTTTCTTTCCACTGCTTATCTCCAGTTAAGCGGTACATATTCCATAAAACTCCAGGATAAAAACCACTTGTCCAATCTCGTTTACTTACTAAAACAAGTTTACCTGATTCAGTTAAAGTTCTTGGGAAAATTAAATCTTTAGATTTTAAATTTGTGGTATCCTTAAGAAGTGGTAAATACGCAAGCTGTTGGGATATTGCTTTGAGTAAATCGTTTTCAGTTACACTACTTCTTTGATGGGTTTTACACCCATACAACAAACCAACACAAAGCATTAAAACCGTAATTTGTTTCATCCATGTATATTTATATTCCTTACTAATGAAGAGAATTCCAAAATATTAGTCTGATGTGTATCAAAACCTCATTCTGCAAATTCAAAAAAGCAAAAAAGTTATATAAACAAATCTAGGTAATGAATTTTATTTTCTTTTAAACATAGCTTCCATTTACTATCAATTATGATTCATTTTTACATTCAAATGTACTAAAAGGGAGTAAAATATGATAGTTTTTAAAATTCACTATGTTGTAGGATTTAATTTTCACAATTAATTTCATTGCAATCAAAAAAAAACAAATAGCAAAATCCCTACTGATTTTATAAAGAAAAAAAATCTTTATGAAGAACTAAACAACTAACTTTCTACTTAATGCTTCTAAATAAAAATTCGAAGGGTATTAAGCCAGTATTGTAAGTTTTAATATATTTTCATTGCGCCGTTTTATTTCAAATCCAATAAGAGCTAATGAGAAGTCAATTCGTACTAGCGTAAAAGTATTCACTTCAAAACATCACCAAAACCAATATTATCGAAATCAAATTGATTTTGTATTACCTATAAAAATCGCGACTATCTTTTTAGAGAAAAGTGCGATCTATATTGCTTTTGCTCGCCCGACTCTTCATAAGTAAGAACAAACCAATAATCTGTAGATGGCAATACTTCACCATTGTATGTTCCGTCCCAGCCTGGACCATTTGGCTTTATTTGTGTTAATACTTTTCCATAACGGTTATAAATTGTAATGCTCGCATTTGGCTGATCATTTAATGCAAATACATTCCAGGTATCATTGTAACCATCATTATTTGGAGTTAAAAACTTTGGAAACCCTATAACAGTTATATCTTCTATAGCGATTGATCCACAAGAAGGTAAATTTGTTTTTGTATCATGCACATATACTGTATGTACACCTGTACTAACATTTGTAAAAACCCCGTCATTATCTAAAATTGGCCCATTATCTAACTGAAAGAAATAGTCACCATAACCTTCTACATTAATAGTAATGGTTTGAGGCGAATCAAAAGCACTAGATTGAGCTAAATCAATAAAAACGGCCTTCCCTGATTGAATAACTTCAAAAGCTTCACTTATTTCCGATTTACAATTTAACGTAGACTGAAGTTCTGTAACAGACAAAGTATATAGACCTGGTGCCACGGTATCAATAATATATTCTCCCTGATTAGCTCCT
The DNA here is from genome assembly GCF_041583155.1 of Mariniflexile sp. Taxonomy (GTDB): domain Bacteria; phylum Bacteroidota; class Bacteroidia; order Flavobacteriales; family Flavobacteriaceae; genus Mariniflexile. The sequence goes on along the minus strand of NZ_JBFHGK010000006.1, from coordinate 62,723 downwards.
GAAATTTCTGTTCCATTTAAATACCATGTATAAAGGTAATTTGAACCTTGAAAACTACTTATTAATGTTATTTCATTTTGCAGTGTTTGGGTTTCAAAATCAACGCAAAGTGTGTTTAAACCATATAATGAAGAAATTTCGGGTTTAAGAATAGGTTTCACGGTAAAATCAAAAGAAGTTACAGCAAAACATCCATTTGAAACGTTTCTGTTAGAAACCCTAATATAAACCGTTTGATTATATTGAATTGTATTACTAAAATTCTCAGGATTATTAATTGGATTAATTCCATCAATAGCCTCCTGATTTGTAAGATGAAAACTCAAACTAAAAACACCTGGGTCCTGACCATCTAAAACTTCTGCAGTTAAGGTGGTTAAATCAAAGGTATTAAACCCATCATTTGCCCCATCATTGTCACAAACTTCAACTGCGGCTGGCTGTGTAGCTGTTGCTGCAAGTTCTACTACTAACTCAAATGGAAATGTACTCGAACAACCAGTTACATTGTTTGTAATTTTAGTATAAATAGTCTGAGTATATGCTTGCGTATTGGTATAAGGATTTGTTGTAATCTCATTAGTTGTTGCTGCATCTTCAAAGAATACAACAGTATAATCAATACTGCTTTGGGAAACACCTAAAATAGCTGCTATTTCTGCATCAAGATCGAAACTATAATATCCATTGGAATTTGGGCTACATACCGATAATTTGGAAGAAACAATAGTGGGTACCGGATTAACAATTAACTCTAAAGGAAAAATGGCATAACAAGCAGCATTATTTGCATTGGCACTTGTAACTCTAATAAATACATTTGTTGATGCGGACGTATAATTATTTGGTGAACTTATTGGTGAGTTCCCTGACGTTGCATCATTTTGAGAGTTATGATAACTAAAGCTTAAATTAGAAACACCACTACCAATTATTGACTCTACTTGTGTTAAATCAAATATTTCCAAACCATCATTAACAGTCACATTATCACAAGTAATTAAAGGGTTTAATACAATGGTGCTAGGATCTGGAAGTACGGTAATATCCAAAACCAACTCTGCAGTACTAAAACAAGATGATTGCGTTGAAGTTACACGTACACCCAATGTGGTTTGTGGGTTAGATTGACTTGTATAGCTCTGTGGATTTGCAATAATAGCAACATCATCTATGGCATTCTGTAAACTTGGGTAAAAATCAACATTATAAATAGATGAATCGGTTGCATTGGATAAAATATTTGCTGAATAATCTGTTAGATTAAATGTGTATTCGCCATCACCATCACTATCACAAACCGATGCTGTATAACTAGAATCTAAAACCAAAGGAATATCGGTTCTAATTTCGAAAGAAGCTACATCAAAACATGCAGTTGTAATATTTTCCAATCTTACCCATAAAGTTTGCGTACCTACAACAGTGTTTTGATATGCTGAAGGGTTTGTAATTGGTGATGTTGGCTGATTTGCATTTGCTTGCGATTCATAAAATGAAATATTGTAATCTGAAGCTACTTGAGAACCAATTATGGTACTATTCAAACTAGAAAGATCGAAAATAACATATCCATCCTGGTCGTCATCACACAAAATATATGGCGCTACGGTATTGATTACAGGTGTATCAAAAACTTCTAAATTCAGTGCCACAACATCATAACACTTTGTAGCCTGTGAAGAAACTCTAACGTATAATGTTTGATTATAAGGATCGGTATTTTGAAATGCATTTGGACTTGTAATAGACGGTGTACCATTTTCAGCTTCAGCAAAGGAAATATGATACGTAACATCAACAGGTTGTGTATTACCTGCCACTATGCTGGCCGAAGCCTGTGTTAAATCAAATGTAGCAAAACCTAGATTATTGATATCACATTCTTGTAAAGCAGGAATTGCATTTGCAAAAGGCGCATCAATCACCTGTAAATTTAAGGTCGTATAAGTTGTACACCCTAATGTATTTTCAACCCTTACATGTAGGGTTTGATTAGCTGAAGTACTTGCATAAGGAGATACTAAAACATCATTGGCATCGCCATTTTGTGCTAAAGCAAGAGTTTCATAAAAGGTTACTGTTAGCGATGTATCATTATTTGTAATAATTGCTTTTTGAGAATCCAAATCAAATGAGGCAGAATTTGGGTTCGTTCCATTATTACACTCATATAACGGGTCTGGATTTGTTATTATCGGAGCAGAGTTAACGACAATAGTTTCTATACTATCAATTTGCATAACACAGAATGGCGAAACGGAACTAGTAACTGACTCTATTGTAACATCGGTAGTAGTTATTAACCCTGGTAACGACAAGGAATAATTACCACTAGCATCTAAATTGAATGTTGTTGATGGATTACTGCCAATATGATAGGTAATCGTTGCATTTGGTTCGCCAACGAACTCCAAAAGACCTGTTTCACCTTCGCATACAGGAGTATTATTAGTAATTGTAGGCGCGGTATTCCCATTAACACTTGTTGTTACACTCTCTGCAATATTTTCTGAGCAAACAATGACTCCAGAACTATTAAGGACTTTAGCTTTTGTTAAATTGAAAGTACTAGTAGCCGTTAATGTTTCTGATATTGTAGCCAGACCGGAAGCATCTAAAAGCACTTCCTGAGTAACATTTCCATTAAGGTTATATTCTATGGTAGCCCCTGGAGTCCCCGAAATGGTATAAGTAACCGCTTCATTGGTACACACCGAAGTATCTGATACAGACACTGTAGCTTTAGGGATTCCAGAAACCACTAAATTGAAATCTACTAAACTATAACATTCTGTACTTCCCGTCTTTACCTTTGCATATATTTGTTGCGGATTAGACTTATTAGCATATATTCCAGGTAATGGATTAATTCCATCCACAGCATCTGCTAAGTTTTCATAAAACTCAATCGTATTATTTACGGTATCTGAATTAATAGCACTTTTAACGGAATTCAAATCAAAAATTGAAACATTTGAATTATTACTACAAGCTACTAGATCATCTATTTCTTTAGCCTCCGGAGGCGCAGGAAAAGCACCTGTTCCAGCAGTTGCAGTACCTGTCCACTCAATCTCAAAACCGCCATCACCTACAGGTCTATCAATAGCGATGTAATAAGATTCGCCCACCTTTACATTAAGCCAATAAACAAATCCGTTACCATTAGCACCAGGCCCTGATTGGGTAACGGTGGTGCTTCCATTAATACCAGTAACATTACTGCTAAGCCCTGCCGAAACAGGATGTGTTGTAGAGCATCGAATTGGACTTCCCAAATTATTACAAACTCTGTTTGGTCCAAATACCCAAAAATCATAATCTACGTTAATATCGGTATCTGCAGGAATTAAGTTAAAACCTAAGGTACCAGCTTGAACAATATCTACTTTTAACCAGAAGGAATTATGTTCAAATCCACCACACGATGAAATTTCTTGTGAATTTCCAATTCCACTTGCGTTTGATGAAAAATTTCCATTTCCACACACCGTAACAGCATCCACACAATCATTGGGTTCTTGAGCATGAACTTGAAAAAACCAAGCAAACAACAAACCTAAGATTAAAAACTTCCTCATATTTAAAACACTTCTTTTGTATTTATTACGACTATTCCTTATTTAAAAAAACAACTTATCAGACTTAAGACAGATCTAGTTAAATGATTAGTGCCTTAAACAAAACGTTAACTAGGTTACTTTTTAACAATTAAAAACTCTGATCGTCTGTTTTGAGCATCTTGCTCTTCGGTACAATTAGACTTACAATCTACTTTTGGCTCTGAACTTCCCATTCCTTTACCCGAAAGCCTTGTTTTGTTAATTCCTTTTGAAATTAAATATTGAACTGTAGACTGGGCACGTTGTTCTGATAATTTCAAATTGTGGGATTGACTTCCTTTATTATCTGTATGAGATTTTACGAAAATAACCATTTCTGGGTAGTCGTTCATAACGTGTACCAATTTATCCAATTCAAAAGCACCTTGCTGAGTTATGTTACTTTTATCAAACTCGAAATAAATATTTTTCAATAAAACTTCTTTATCTGTAATGATAACATCTATTGGGCTTAAGGCTGCTTCGACTTTAACGGAACCTCCAATCGACTTTTCAACCGCAAAAGATTTAGTCTCATAGCCTTTCATTGCTACATTAAACACATAATTCGTATGGCATTCGGCATCAAAACTAACTAGACCATTAGAATCTGTTTGTTTGGTTGCTATAATATTATTGCTTTCATCTAAAATGGACACAGATGCAGCAGACAAGATAGCATTCGTTTTAGCATCTGTTGTATGTGCTATAAGTTCCAAACTACATACTGGAATGGCTGAGTATATATTATCAATTCCTTCTCTATTCGACGCAAAAAAAGCAACATTTTTTAAGGTATTCATACTAAAAGAAAAATCATCACTTTTAGTATTTATGGGCTTTCCCAAGTTTATAGGGGTATTATCGTTTTTTAAATCTATTTTGAACACATCATAACCTCCTAACCCCTGTTTTCCGGTAGAAGAATAATATAAAATTGTATTATCACTAATAAAAGGGAACCCCTCTTTGCCAGGTGAATTCACTGCATTTCCAAGATTTTTAGGAACGCCATAACTTCCATTATTAACACTTACTTTCCAAATATCAGTATCTCCTAAACCACCTGGCATATTAGAGGCAAAATAAAGCGTTTTACCATCCGTACTTAAACTTGGATGACTCACAGAATACTCATTACTATTAAATGGTAATGGCTGTACATTTGTCCATTTACCATCAACCAAATTTGCAGAATACAAACCTTGTTGGGCTATTTTAACCTTATTATTTTTATCCTTTTTATAAGCACCACCACTTTGACCATCTCTGGCAAAAATCATGGTTTTACCATCGGCACTTATAGTTAAAGGACCATCATGGTATGGTGTATTTAATTCTTCTACCGCTTCTGGTTCTGAAAAAGTACCGTTATCGTTTCTCTTTGATTTATAAATATCTAGATACGGCTGATGATTCCAACTATCTTGCTTTCCTGAGGTATTTCTTGAACTAGCAAAATACAGCATATTATCGTTGGTCAATACTATACCAAAATCACTTTGCTCTTTACTACTAATAGCAATAGGCTCTACATCAAACAATTTCTGTTTATCCACCAAACGTGGCAGGTAGTTAGGGTCTGCAATATGATCTTTAGCACGCTGATCATTAGGTTTCATTTTAGCAAATACATCCATTTGTTTATTAGCTTCTTCATATTTACCTAAAGATTTTAATGCTTGAGCATATTTAAAATAAACCTCAGCATCTTGTTTAGTACCAACAGCTTTATTATACCATTTTACTGCTTGGGCAGTATTAAACACATTATAATAACTATCGCCTAATTGTTTATACACATAGTTATCGGCATTATTATTTTCTACTAGTTCCAAATAGGCATCAATAGCATCAATATATTGATAACCTTTAAAAAGCATATCAGCCTTTTCAGTTTTTTTGTTTTGTGCATAGCTTGTATTTACTATAAGGAGTAAGCTAGCAATCATGCATGTTATTTTCATTTTAAGTGGCATATTAGTTAGAAAAATCTAGGTGAAATTGATACTTTTTTAGGTGAATACAAATCAAACAATAACATGAACTCATGAGATGCTGAAGTGGTAGTATTTAAGCCTGATATTACATGATCATAAGCGTACCCTAGTCTTACGCCTGGTGAAACTTCAAAATTAACCATACCGCCAAAGGAATCATCAAGTCTGTAGGTTGCTCCTAATTCAAAACGATTCATCAATAAAACGTTTGCAGAAAGATCCAAAGAAACTGGTGCATTTATTGCTGATTTTAACATAAACGATGGTTTAAATTTGGTTTCTTCAGAAAGTTGAAACACATAACCACCTGTTAAGAAATAGTGTTGCGTTTCAGACCCAAATTTATAAGACTGTCCATTATTTGTAACATCTAAGTGAGTGTTATCTAAAAAATTTGGAACACCAAATGCGGCATAATAGTGATCAGTATAATAGAAAAATCCGGATCCTATATTTAAAAATACGTTCGAAGAATTTTCGCTAAAGGCTTCATCATTTGAATCTGGCACATAACCATTACCAATATCACTAAACAATCCTATATTTTGAAAAGTAGCACCTGCTTTAATACCTAAAGCTAAACGATGTTCTCCTCCCAAATTAAGCGTATAAGAGAAATCACCATACACATTATTCTCTTCTACCGGCCCAATTTTATCAGATACCGCAGACAAACCTAAACCTACATTTTTACCTACAGGACTATGTAATGATAGAGTTACTGTTTTTGGCGCACCCTCTATATTAACCCATTGTGTTCTGTACAAGAGCCCAATTGCTAAGTTTTCTTTAGAGCCCGCATATGCTGGATTAATAACGTTCATGTTATACATATACTGCGTATAGTGCGGATCTTGTTGGGCGGTGGCACTCATCATAACCATAAGTGCAAAGACTATTGTAAAATATATTTTTTTCATTTTATATTGCTTTTAATTTAATAACAGGCTACTTAACTTTTATATTAAGCATCCTATTTAGGGTTATGATTAATTTTCTCTATTTATATATATCCAACCAGTTGAAGCGCTTCCATCTTGCTTTCTAATAGTATAGAAATAAGTAGCATCTGGTAAATCATCTCCTTTTTTGGATTGACCATGCCATTGATTTGTATAATTACCTTTAAAAGCATATACCTCTACACCGAATCTATTAAATATTGCAATTTCAATTACTCCATAACCGGTTAAATCTAAACTGTCATTTTTGTTGTCATTTCCAGGAGATATACCTCTTGTTATACTTCCGCAAGACAATTTATTTAAAGTAGTTGTTACAATACTTGAACAATCACCGTATTCCACTTGTACCATAATTTGTGTTGGTACCGTTACATTTGGATTCATAGCAGCGTAATCGCTCACATTAAATATTTCTGAATTATCTCCTATTACTGCACCGTTAGCATCCATCCAAGTATAAGTAACCTCATAAGGATCAAATGAATTATTTACTGGTAACACTGTAAGAATGGTTTCGCCAGACTCACAAGATTCTGTAACTTCTGCTTCTATACTACTTAAAATAGCAATATCATAGGTGCTTACACTTCCCGAAACACAGTTAGCTGCATCTTCATTTATAGTATAAGTAATGGTATAATTTCCAAAGGCACTTCCTGAGATGTTTACTTCACCAGTTTCTGAATTAAGAGCTAAACCAGAGGATGCGCTAAAGGTTCCGCCAGTAGTAAATCCATTTTCAAGAACAGGAACCGCATTGGCACTAGAAGCACAATAAACAGCATCTGTATAATAAAAATCTGTTACAGGCGTGATACTTAAAATAATTTGAACATTAGCTGTAAAAATTCCTGACTGAATACAATTTTCAGGATCGCCATCAAAGGTATAAACTACTTCGTGAGCCCCTGCCGCTGCTTCAGATAATTCGATTTCTCCTGTGGTTGGATCTACCGTTAATGTTGTACTACTAAAAGTGCCTCCTACAGAAAAACCTTCTGCCAGAACTGGCATAAATGCCACTTCTGAATTAGTACATGTAGTATCGTAACTAAAGTTTACAACCGCTGGAATTGTAGCGCCTACATTTACTACTATTTCTGCTCTTGGTCCTACACAACCTCTTGTATCGGTATATGCCACATAGTATGTTGTGCTACCTGAAACCGAAGTATTGGGGGTTGGTGCAGTTGTAGTTCCTGTGCCACCCTCCGCTTGTGAATACCACAATAAAGTATAATCACCTTCAATAGTAACAGCCAAAGGTTCTGCTATATCATTTTGACAATATTCTATTGGAGACTCTACAGTTGGTGCGTAACCTATACCATCATATAAAATCTCAATATCTTCTTCACAATAACTAGTTTTCCAAGTAAAAGTATAAATACCTGATTTTAAGAAACCTGTGATGCTGGTAGTATTACTATTAGCATCAGTAAAGGTTACTGGGCTTGGATTATTTTCATTAGCTATCCATGTACCTACCCCATTTGCCGCAACGGTAGCCACCGGGTTAGTACAGTCAATATCATAAGGTTGAGTTATGATGTCATTATTAGACCTAAAACTCACAGCATCTAACAAGTTACCTATAGTATTTTCTCCATAAACCCTAAAAATAACCCTTGTTGTGTTTTGTCCTGCTGGCACTTCAAACTCTCCTGAAATTACATCCCATTCTTGTTCACCAACATGTGTGGTAATTAAGGAATATGGGCCACCTACAGGACCTGCATAAAGTTGTACCGTATTTCCAGAAAATCTGGCATAATGCGCAAAACTATATTCTAACAAAGTGACTTCAGATGTATCAAAATCTCTGTAAAGCCCTTTAATATCTGTATCCTCAGGACCAACAGGTACTTGTTCTGTTAATAATTGTACCACTTGCCCACCTTCATATGAAGTAAAACCTGGAGCATTTAATGATTCCCAAACAAAAGTAGATTGTACACTTTCTATATTTTGACGCCATCCTGGAAGGGTTCTTAGAGATATTATTGTTGTTACACCACTTAAACTAGGTATTACAGGCTCTTCAAAACCACCATTTACAGCTAAATTAAAATCACATAAATCTACTGGTGTTTTTACACAAACATTGAAATCGTAAATATTCGGTTCTGTTCCATTTAAGGTTAAACGTAGTTTATAATTCTCTCCTACAACCAATTCGGAAGCATACATAGCAACAAGAACATTGTCATAACTACAAGCCAACTCCTGCAGACTTCCTGAACCATTATCTTTATATAAAGTCATCGTAATTTCCGGATAAGCTGGTAGTGAATTAATTTCACCACGTAAACTACCTGAAAAATTATTAATTTCGAAAATATGAATTGGTGATTCGGCTGTTATGCTAAACCAAACATCACCACCATTTGTAGCTTCACAACTCATAGCCTCCGAAGAAGCCGTCGCATTTACAAAAGATACTTTTGTACCAGCATCTTCACAAACTTCACTACCATTAATAGGTAACACTAGTGCATTTGAAACATCGTCATTTCTAACAAAAACAAACGGACCCGCCCAAAAACTTTTATCATCTGTACCACAAACCGCTCTTACAAAATACTCATAAGTTGCTGCAAATGGATTGCTAAAATCTGTCGACGTTGGTGTGTATGATGCTGTAGAAACCAAGGTTCCTGTTTGAGGAATCGTACCGTTACCTACAGGTTGTATCGCTACTTCCCATTGTGTTTCATTTGCACCTGGTGTCCATGATAATACCGAAGTTGTACTTACCGCTAAATCTGTTGGTGTTGGGCATGTAATAACACCACATGAAGAATAGCCCGTATACACTTTTGTTCTTGGCATCATAGCCTCTGTACTTGCATATACAAGAGTTCCTTGATCATCTCTAATTTCGAATGAATAATTAGCATATTGCGGGGCGTAGGTTCCTATGGTATTAAAAAACAATGAAAACTCAACACCTGAACATAATAATACATCAAAAGATTCTCCTTCAGTTCTACCATTGAAATCTAATGATTGTGTTACTTGATTATTTTGAGTAATATCTAATGTTGAAGAAACATCCGAATTACTAAATAATGTAAACGTATAAAGACATAGGTTTTCAAAACTACATTTTGTAGTCACTTGTTTTGGGCCCACCCAGACCATTTCACCAGTTTCGCATAAAGACCTTACATAAACATCGTACATTGAAGATGCTGTAAGACCTGTTACCGTAAATGGATTTGAAGTTGCGCTATACAGGTAATTAGGGTCCGTATCGCCAACCGGAGCTGCAGTTCCTGCTGGTTGTACCGAAATCTCCCAAGGAGACTCCGTACCATTTGCATCCCAACTTACCTGCACTTGTGTATCAGTAATATTATTAAATGAAATATTCGTTATTTCTGGGCACAAAGGCACATCTTCTATATTTACATTATCAATTACCAATGTTTGCCCTCTATACGGAGCAGAACTTTGAAAGAAAGGAACGTGGAATGCGATATTAACATCACCTGTAATTCCTGCTGGGAAATTGATGATTTTAACTTTGTATTCAACATTATTGATTAGTACCGGGTCTTCTTCAGAATCATACAAAACAGTTGTGAATTGTTCTAATCCAGTTCCATTTGTAGATAATAAGACCTCTAAATCTTCCGTAAAGAAACTATCATTAACTCTGTAGTAATAGCGTAATCTTTGATTTTCCTTTATAGTAATTGTTGGAGAAATTAACCAATCATTATTATTACCATTTGATCCTGAAAATATAGCAGCAGCTTGATCTCCTTCATAAGGAAAAGCTCCACTATTTAATTCCCATGTTTTTAAATTAGTATTTCCATCTATAACCGTCCAACAACTTTCAGAAGTTGAATCACTATTAAAGCTTTCAGTAAAAGGCGTAACAAATGGTGTACACGCTGTTTTGAAAACTAACGGACCCGCCCATTCACTATCTCCATTCGCACAATTGGACATCACATAAAACTCATATTCCGTATCTGACGATAAATCTGTAGCCGTATAACTATTAGTAGTAACGGTTGTTGCAAAGCCGGAAGGTATTCCAGACCCTGCTGGTTGCACTACTACATTCCATTCTGTTTCTTGATATCCTGCCGACCATGATAGTATAGCGCCATCTGTTAATACGGTATCTAAATTTAAACTTGAAGGATTTGGACACGGAGGCGCATCTGTAATACTTACATCGTCAATATTTAATTTTGAAGCCGCTCCTGTAAATTCAGGAGGTACTCTAAAGGCGATATAAACAGGCCCGTTAGCTTCAATGATAATCGACTTTTCTTTATATCCTGAATGTGTAAATACCTCTAAAGGAGAAATAACTGAAAAACTTCCAGGACTGTTATTGGTTGTAGACATTAATACTTCTAAACCAAAACGAGGTGCACTTAAGGTGCCAAAAGAAAATACTACCTCAGCGCGATATTTAAATTTCAATTCCTTAACCCCATTTACGTTTATGGCGGGAGAAATTAAGTAATCGTTATAAGGTGATCCTGCAGGTATCTCAGCCATGTTTTCAGAAATGGTCCAATCACCATTACTTGTTTGCCAACAAAATTTTTGAGTATCTGCATCATCATCGTTAAAACTTTCAAAGAATGGGGTATTATACGAGGTACAAAGCGTCGTGAAGGCTACTGGCCCCACCCAATTACTTTGGTCATCACTATCACAATAAGCTCTTACGTAAAACTCGTACCTAACTCCTGAATTCAAGTTGTTGGCAATAAAAGGTGAATTGCTGGTTACTAATGTTCCATCACCTGTTGGGATTCCAGAACCTTCATTCTGAATAGCAACTTGCCATTGTGTTTCACTTTCTCCTTTGGTCCAAAATAACCATGCAGAATTTGTTGTTATGCTAGAAGAAAGTACAAATGGATTTTTAGGATCCGGACATGTTGGTTTATCTTCAATAACCACATCATCAATTGAAAGGCGTAAAGCTGATTCCGAATTATTCGGTTGCACGATCCAAGCAATATTTACATTTCCTGTTATTCCGGCAGGAAGATCAATCATTACTTCTTGGAAGGTCGTATTAGTTATAAGTCTTTCAGGCACTACAATGGTTGTGAAATTATCTACACCAACACCAGTAGTTGATAATTTTACAGTATAGGAAGAACTCCCTTGGGTAGCTCTATGCTTATACTTTAATCGTTTTTGAACGCCATTAAAATTTATTTGAGGCGAAACATACATATCGTGATTTTGATACCTAGATAAATCTGTTCTTACTGTTGCATAACCACCAATAAATCCCCAGCTGTTTCCATCGCCATTCACATCAATCGTTGTCCAACAAGCTTCAGGATTTGTACTAGAAGCCGTTGCAAAACTTGTGGCATAAGGTGTTTCAAAAACAGTACACTGTGTTTTAAAGGTAAACGCTTCACCCCAAGTTCCTGGAACACCACCACACACGGATCTTACATATAAATCGTATGTTGTAGCTGGAGCCAGTCCTGTATTAATTACATTATTAACATTTGAATTTGTAACTGTGCCAGAACCTGTTGGTTCACCTGAATTTGTTGGAACTACCACATATTCCCATGAACTTGCAAACCCACCAATATTATCCCATGAAAAAGCTACACTATTTTCAGTTAAATTATTATAAACGATTTTACCAGGAGGTGCACATTTTGGACTTGACACTTCTAATTCAAAACAAATTCCTGCTCCCGATGATAGCTCTGAGGAAACTACAATGATATACGTTTTTCCTGCTTCAACCAATAAATTAGAAATAGTTTTTGGATCAAATCCATTCAAGGTATTTACACCTGCTAAACAGTTTACACCTACAGCATTACAGCCTTCATAAACAAAAAGTGAACTTCTTGAATTATAACAATTATTAGTAGCATTACCACCACTAAAAGTGGTTTGTGTAAGAGTTAATAAACCATCTTCAGTTGGAGTGTAAGATAAAAAGACTTTATCACCTCTTAAATAATTTGTAGTTGAAGTTCCTGAAATACAGTTAGTCCCTTGTGAAGTATAAGTAACCTCGGGGTTTATATAATTAGCCAAATTATCGGACAGCACGAAGGACTCTGAAGAAAGATCTGAAATCACAATTGGAGATTCACATGTCAGCCCTAACTTCAGGGTTTTAAAGTTAAAAGGACCAGTCCATTCACTATATGTTTCATTATCACAAATCGATCTAATATAAACATCAAATTCAGTATCTTCATCTAAATTTGTTAAAGTATAACTTGTTCCAGTTACAGGTATACCACCGCCTGCAGGGGTGCCTCCTTCAGGTAAAACTTGAAGCTCAAAATTAGTAGCGGTAGGATGCGACCAGCTTATATCAGCTCCATCAATTGTAATTCCATCTATAGTTACATCATCACTATCAACCTCTGTACACCCTTCAAGCACCGAAAAGTTATCTACAAACCACTCATCTCCGGTTGGAGTAACGCCTTGTTGAGTATTTACCGCAACAAAAGCAATGTAAATTTGTAAACCAGCAGGAATGGATGATGGTAATTTTATAATTTTTTTCTCATATGCGGTTTGAGATCCTACATTCAAATTTGCCTCTGTATAGGATTGTAATACGATGCTAAAACCATTAATGTCTGGTTGAGACGCTGTTGAAATTCTTACCTGATATATTGCTCCATTATCAGTTTGAGACGTTTGCTTTGTGTAGAAATGGATTTCCCCATTAGAAGGCGTTAAAATTTGAGGAGATACCAAAAAATATTGAGCCGTATTTTGGTCTCCAATATTATCTGCACTAGGGTTTATTGAAACACCATTGGTATTTTGATAACCAGCTCTTGTTAAACCCCAATTTGAAGTTCCTACGCCATTTCCAAAAATGGTCCAAGATGAAGGTACACCACTATCAAAATTTTCAGAAACTTGTGCAAAACCTTTTCCTGTTAACAGCAAAGACAACATTAGAGTGATAACAAAAATAAAACTTCCGCTCTGGAAATTTCTTTTATGAGTTTTAGATTTAAACTCACAGTCTTCTTTAAAAAAAAAGAAATTGTTCTTTGCTACAGCATTATGTAACTTATTTCTCATACTCTGAAATTTTCAATTAGTGATTTTAGAATGATAAAATTATAAATATATATACTACATATATAATGAATGTCTTTTCTATTTACCGAAATTTGAAAGCTAAAATGGATAATAAAAACTAGCTTACAAACATTAAATTCCTGTTAAGTTAACGTAAGCTTATATGCGCTTAGAACATTCTTTTTTAAGACATTCTGCACTATTTTTGGAGCTTAAGTGTTGTGAATTTTTAATTTAATCAGCAGTATTATATTAAAAATTATTTTGAATACAAAAAGAACTAGTCTGAAGCTATGCAATGCCATCAAATAAAAAGAAAAGACATTTTTAAAAGGTAGAAATACCGGTGAATAATTTGAAAAATCTGTATTTTTAAAACATGTATTCAAAACTTATTTTTAGTTAATTTCAAACAAATCTTAAAATGAAAAAGTCTGGAAAACAAAAATGTTAACCAGACTTTTTACTGCTATTAATAATTCAATTGCTAACTTAATCTTTACCTCTTCATTACTTTGAATGATTTTTGAACACCTTCAATAGTTACTTTTACAAAGTACACACCATTATTTAATTGGTTCATATCAAGTGTTGCATCCAAATCATTAGGGACAACTTTTTGAACTTCTTGCCCAACAATATTAAACACACTTATATTAGAAATTGTTTTTTTAGCTTTAACTGTTAAGGTATTAACAACTGGATTTGGATAATATTTAAAAGATTCAAAACTCTCAGATTCTATACTTAAAGAAGAATCAGGATATACAAACAATTCGAATTCTGCTGAACTTGTAGCTGAGACATGAACACTTATTAAATAAGTTGTATCTGCAACCAATTCTCCGGTTTTCTCTGTAGAATTATAACAGCTTGTTAAACCTGTAATAGTGTTTAGGTTTGAACAGTTGCCAGTATAAACAGCATAATAAGAACTTCCACTAACTCTTTTAAAATTAAAATAGTAAATACCTGTGTATGTTGGTGTGAAGCTATACCAAATTGTTTTATAAGATGTATTACAAGCTTCTGGAGAAGGGTATGAATTTTCTAAATTACCTGAGATTTTATTATTCCCAAGAGAATTTGATTCTGAAATAACCACTGGAGAAGAACAATCGTTATTTGTTACGGCATCCGGTAATTGCGTTACACATAAATTAAAATCGATACCATCACCAACTTGACTTGTTTGCACCATAACATAGTAACTTAAATTACTATCTAAAGTTATTATCTGATTAGATGTAGAACATCCTGATGTTTTTGCAACTAAAGCCCCACATGTTCCTTCATAAACCGCATAAGAGCTTGTTGGAGTTGTACTGATTCTATCCAATGAAAATTCATAAATTCCAGAAACAGTTGGATTAAACACGTACCAAACATCACCATAACCCTCAGTACTACAAGTATTATCGCTAGATAATGTAGCACCTACAGTTGTACCCGATACTTTATTAGCACAGGTTTCATCTGGCGACACAAAGAATTCAATAGCATTCGCACATTCGTCATTAACAGGAGCCTCTGGAGCCTCTCTCAAACAAATTTTATAATCTTGTGCATACTCGCCATCAAGTCTGGTATTGTTTCTAATATAGTAAGTATTACCTATGGTTAAATTTGTGAAGGTTACATAATTAGTAACATAACAACCTAAACTTGTTAAAGTTCCACAAGTGCCTTCAAGCAACTCGGTAGCTTGAATGGTACCGCCTACGCCTATTGCAGCAGTTATGTCTTGATATTCTAGAATGGTAACTTCACTAGTTGCAACAAAACTAAACCAAACATCATTTGTATTATTACTAGCCGAAGCACATGTATTGGCATTTGTAGTTGATTCTGTAGCACCAGCATTAGAAGCGCTGGTGAAGATAGCACAACTATCGTCTGTATTCACAGTTAAACTGATAGCATCTACACACTCATCGTTTGAAGGTGGGCAAAAGTAATAAGTTGATTCTTCATATGAACATGTTGTATCTTGATTGTTTGTTAATGTAAAATCAACTTCCGAACCGCTTGGGTAAGGACCAAAAGTAACAACACCTGTTGCAGATATGGTGTTATTTGAGTTACCAAAATTATCTACTAAAGTAAGGCTGGTTGCACTTCCTAGATAATTTACATCTACATCTACATTAAACTGACCATTAGCACAGTCTGCTACCGGAGTTAATAACATCGTTGGACTAACACAACTATTTTGCGTAACAACCATAGTATAACTATAAGTTCTTGTATTTGCCGAGCTACTTAATACAACATAATAGGTTTTATTGGCGCTCAAAACAACATCTGTTAGATTTCTGCTAGTACCAGAAAATGACGCAACATAAGCTAAACATTCTGAAGCTGTGTCAATACAACCTTCAACCACATGAATACTCGCTCCATTTCCTTCAATACCATTCAATTCTATATTTATAGAAACATCGGTAGTAGGCGTTATTTTATAAAAAACATCTTTACCAGATAAATAGGTATTGTTACACGGACTAGCATCATAATTATCCTCATAATTATTAGTATCATCCATTGCTACAAAAGGAAAAGAACTAATAACAATTGGGCTACTACAACTTGAACCAGCTAAAGGTTCAACACGTGTTGTAAAACTTTGTTCTGTACAACCACTTGTAGCCGCTCCTTCTCCATTAAAAGGTACAATATTAACGAAGTATTCCGTTTCGTAATCTAGACCTGTTAAGTTGTAGCTAGTTGTGTTTGTAGTTTGTGCGTTTACTATATCTGTTCCTCCAGAAACTGTACCCACAGAAACGGTATATCCTGTAGCTAACCCCGTAGCAGCCTGCCAAGTTAAAGTAACATCCTTTTCAGCTGTATTAGAACCAGCTGCTGGTGATAATAAAGCAACATCACAATTAGGTACTGTAGTTGCTACTTGAGTGATAGACAGATTATCAACCACAAAAATTACAGCAAAATCATTTTTATTAACAGCATTTACAACAATACGCGCCTGAAAATCACTTCCACTAGGTAAAGCCCCTATCGAGAAAGGTGCCACAGAAACACATGAATTTATCCCAGAATACGTAAAATTGGAATCACTAATTGTTGTAGCTGTTAGCCAGTTTGTACCATCGGTAGTATATTCCAAAACCACTGTTCCCCAATTTACCGCTGGCGCATTATACTGTGCTGGTGGAAATTGGCTAAATTGTTCGAAAACATTTACAGAAAAGCTCATAGTCACATCAGTCCCGTTAGAAATTGCTGTGTAATAAGGTGTGATTAATGATGCCGAAGTACCTGTTTGTGTAAGCCCCACATATGCACTTTTTCCTGAGCCTCCGCAAACAAATCCTGTAGAAGCCCCAAAACTACCAGTTTTAGACCAGCCACTGGGAACGGCGCCGTTGGCGATGTCGTCAAAGTTTTCAACAATCTCTACTTGAGAGAATGCTGTAATGCCTAAAAGCATTAAAAAATAAAATGTAATTTTCTTCATTCTTCTTGTTGTTAATTAGTTATTTCAGTTAATTTTTCTCTAACATAATTCATATAACCAGTTAAAAAAATAGGCTTATAACGAACATAATTTACATCATGAATTACATAACAGGCTATTTTCCAAATTAGCTATTGAAAGTTTAAAACTATTATAATAAATACTATATTAAAAGAAGATAGCTTTTGTATTTACCGAAATTTGAAAGCCTGAATGAAGGTTAAATTAAAGATAATTAATCGTTAATTTACTGGTTAAAATAATGTTTTACAAAAACTTAGAGTTTGGATTTATGTAACACATCAATTTTGCTTTGAAGTTTTTTAAAAGTTTTTTTACTCTGTATCAAATTAAAAACGATGCCAAAAATAATTACAACTGCTATAAGAATAATAATATTCCAATGATACTTAAACCGATTTTTAAGCTGATATAATTTTTCATTTTGGAGTTTAATATTTTCATCAATGGAAGCACTAATAGAGTTTCTTTCCGAAATTTCAATATCGAATTGTGTTTTAAGATAAAGATCATAATAATGTTGGTAATTATCCAAATCATTAATAGCGAGATAATTTTCAAATAAGCCTTCATAAATACCTCTATACAAAATAAGATCTCCCACTTTACTCGATTGCTGCATGGCTTCCTGCAAAAGTGCAATGGCTTCATCATACCGTTCTTCTAAAGTAAACACTTCAGCTAAACCTTTTTTAGCAAAAGATTCTAAACTATTTGCGCCATCTTGTTTTGCTAATGCAATGGATTTCCTGAAACTTGCTTTGGCCTTTTCATGCTCTGAAAAAAGGATATAACAATTTCCTTTGTTATAATAAGCTATACTTAAATTTGTAGCATAATTGTGTTCCCCTAACCTTTCATATTCCTGAATCCCCTTCGCAAAAAAGCTTAAAGCGATATCACAATTCAAATTATCTTTATAAATAAATCCTTTAACCAGATAATTTCTTCCCAGCAAAGCACCAACAGAATCTCTATATGGGTAAGCCATGGCCAACTGCTCTGCTCTATCCAAAAAATCTAAAGATTTATCGAATATTTTAAGCTGTTGGTACAAAATGCCAGATCTTGATAGTATTTCTATCTTTAAAACAGGGTCGTTTAATTGAGACAATAAATTGTATGCTTCATTAACATATTCCAAAGCTTTTTGATAATCCCTTTTGGAAGTATATGCTAAAGACACCAACATCAATCCTTTTATTCTTAATTTTAATGCTAAATTATTGTCTTCATATATAGAAAGCCCTAATTTAATAGACTTATCAGGGTTTTCATAAACATCTTTTGTACTTGCTTCTAATAAACTATCTATCTTTTTAACCTGTTCTACAGGTGTTGCAAACAGAACAAAAGACACATGAAAAACCATGAAATAACATAAAAGTTGATATGTATATCGTGGCTTAACCATTATTCTTCTTAGTTTTATTAAGTTCTTCTTCCTTATCTTCTTCCAAAAGACTAATGAATGTTGCCGGAGACATCCCTACAATAGTTTTAAAAACAGTAGCAAAACTACTATGTGATGAAAAGCCACTTTCTTCTGCTAAAAAACTAATTTTATAATTCATGTAATTTGAATCATTTTTAAGTTTTTCAATAATGTAGTTTATTCTTAGTTTATTAATAAACGTATTAAAATTATCGTTGTAATGCTTGTTAATAATTTCAGAAAGATATTTTGTATTGGTCTCAAACTGCCCCGATAAAACGGCTAACGACATATCTTTGTTTAAAAACTTTTGAGAATTTTCAAAACGTTTTAGCTTACTTAATATTAGATTTTCAGTTTCCTCCGGTATTGTTATTTTTTTAGCCACAACCTTTTTTGAAGGATTCTTTTTAATGTAATTATTTCTACTAATTTCCAAATAACGTATTATTTCATTTAATCTTTTCTTTCTCCAATGGTTTCTTATTACAATTACAGAGCCTATCAATAAAATAAATAGAAGGCACGCCAAAGCTACTTTGATAATACTATCGTAGCGCTTTTCTTCAGAATCTAAATAAACTTCAGCTTCGTTACTAAGAATATTATAGAGATTATTTATGGACTCCTGCTCCATGAGTTCAACCTTATTATTTAGAATCAAGAATTCATCATTATAAACTTGATACTTACTTTTTTGATTTGAAGCCAAATAACCTATAGCCAAATTTCTATTAATCTCTTCCAATAGAAAGATGTTATTAAGAATACTAGCAAATCTTAAAGCAACAAAAAGCATCTCTTCACTTTTAGCAAATTCTTTATTCTGAAGATATAAATGCCCCAATTCATTGTAAAATATCGCCCTTTCTAGAAGATTACTACTATTCTGTAACTCTGAAAGATCCAAAAGTTTATCAATATATGTAAAAGCCGAATCGTGTTGAGACAAGTTTCTAAACGTTCTTTCTTTAGCAATATACAGTCGCTCGGTCTCTTCCGGATAATTCATTAAAAAATTTTTAAAGTCTTTTCCTGCTGAATTAATTAAAGCTAAGGCCTTATCATTTTGCCGCTTATTTAAATTTAAGTAAATATGTTCCAGCTGTACATTAAATTGAAGCGAATCCTGTACTGACTTTGAATTTAATTTTGGAATACTTTTTTCTGCCAAGTGTAAATACTTATTCGACTGGCTATAAAGATGAAGGTTTCTTAAAAGCTCAGATTTTAGTAGATTAATCTCAATCTGAGTTTTCAAATCTTTATCATTTACCTGATTTCCCGCCTCAAATATTTTGGTTATGGCTGTATTATAATCCCCTTTAACCTGATAACTTCTGGATAAAATTAAATTGATATAGGCTTCTTCTTTAGTATTAAAGCCCGACTTTAAAATATGTTCTCCAATTTTAATAGCTTCATCGGGATTGGAATATACCAATTCATGCGCTTTTCTTAATAAATCATTTTCTTGAGAAAAAGAAACGGACCCCAGAAACATACTTACTAACAGCAAGATGCGAGCTGTACAAATATATAATTCTGTGGGGCAGGAGAATTTCATTCCATAAAACGACTTAATTATTGATAAAACCTTAAAATAAGTGATTTCAAATATAGTATTTATTGCAAGAAACCTATAGAATAAATTAATAAAAATAGGCGAAGTAAAGCTAGACTTACAACAAAATGTTGATTAATAAAACGAGACAAATTAAACTGAAGAATTTTCAAAATTCACCCCTGTTTTTTAAACATAAACCAAGACAACCTCATCGTGTTTGAAACAAATACCTCTACAATAATTCTTAATTAACCATTGAAACCTTTTTAAACATATTGTTTCCAACTAGAGTCGCTTTTTTAACAACAAAAAGCGGCTATGTAACTGCAAAATAATTAAAGCCAAAAACCTAAAATTAGCAATACGTTTATTCATACCACTTATCGTGTTGTTTTAAAATTCCTTTCCGTAAATCTCTCAATTCATTACATTCGTAAAATATACTATCTTTTATGTTAGTAAGGTTATTAAAGTCGTTATGGAAGAAATCGCAATCACCCAATTATTAATTTTATTTTCACAATGCGTATTAATTGGATCGTTATTATTATTTCTGTTTAAGTTAAGATCCATTTTTGGTTTGGGCTTAATTTTTACAGCCCTTGGGGTTTTTCAATTCATGCAAACCTTTCTTGTTGCTGCTTTTTACATTGAAATTATTCCTGGAATTTTGGTTTCACCAGGGTCTATGGTTCTGTTTACTGGTAGTTTATTTGCTATACTTCTAATCTATATCCGAGAAGATGCGTTGGAAGCACGGAAAGTAATTTACGCCATATTTGCCGCAAATTTAGTTTTAGCTGCAGTGCAAGTTATTTTTGGCTGGTCCGTAATGGGTCAAAATTTTGTAAACGTTTACAATTTGCCAGATAGCTTCTTTACAATCAATTCTAGAATGATAATTGCCGGTACTTTAGCTTTATTTATAGATGCCTTTGCTATCATTTTTATATATGAATTCATTTCTAGGTATATTTCAAGGCTTTTTTTACGAATACTTTTCACCATGACCATCGTGGTATGTTTAGATTCTATACTTTTTTCTATAGGAGGGTTTGCTGGAACAGCGTTATTTTCAAACGTCTTAATTTCAGGCTTATTAGCAAAAGTATCGTCTACTCTAATTTATTCCTTTATTTTTTGGGCTTACTTGTCGTTTATTGAGAAAGAAACATCCAAATTTAAAATTGACAGCAAACCTTTTAAAGATATTTTTCACACCCTTACCTATCGACAAAAATATGAACAAGCATCACTTGAAAGAAAAAGTAAAGTTGCTGAATTACATAAAAAAGAAATTCAGTTCCAAATACTCTTCGAATCCATGTCACAAGGAGTTACCTACCAAAATGCTTTAGGTGAAATTATAGATGCAAACCCAGCGGCTGAACGAATCTTAGGGTTAACGTTGCAACAAATGCAAGGCAAAACATCAATGGATCCTAATTGGCGAAGCATCCATGAAGACGGTACCGATTTCCCTGGTAAAACGCACGCCAGCATGGTAGCATTAAGAACAGGCAAAGTAGTTAACAACGTTATTATGGGCGTTTATAACCCGAAAAACGACGATTACCGATGGATAAAAATACACGCCACTCCTTTGTTTAAAAATTCAGAAAAAAAACCTTACCAAGTTTTTACAACTTTTGAAGATATCACTCAAGAAAAACACACTCAACAAAATTTAAAAGAGTTATATACTAAATACCAAAACATTATTCATACCGCCAATATTGGTATAGTAGAATTAGATAAGAACACCAATTACACATTCGTTAATCCAGCCTGGGAAGCCATGTTTGGATATGAAAGCCATGAAATATTAGGCATCAATAAAACACAAATATTGCAAAAAGATCAACCAACTAATTTATTACTCCAAAAATTAATAAACGGTGAAATCTCTAACTACCAAATAGAAAGAAAATATCAAGCTAAGGACGGAAAAACTGTGTGGTGTGATTTATATGTAGCGGCCAATAATGATTTACAAGGTAATTTGAAATCTATTGTTGGGGTTATGATTGATATAACTAAGAAAAAACAATGGGAAATCGAGATTAAAGAAAAAGAACAAATACTGCGCGAAGCACTTTTAGAAGCAGAACGAAGTGAAAACCTCCTTAACGAAACAGGAAGTTTAGCGAATGTAGGTGCTTGGGAATTACATTTAGATACCATGGCCACTTATTTTTCTAAACAAACTTATAATATACACGGCCTTCCTGTTGGTGAATTACCAAAAGTAGAAGAAGGCATTTCATTCTACGCCCCCGAGGCACAACCCGTAATTAAAAAAGCTTTGAATGAAGCTATTAACAATCACATACCTTACGACCTTGAATTACCTTTTATCAATGCTAAAGGAAAAGAACTTTGGGTTCGCACCCTTGGTCAAATTGAAGTTAAAAACGGTAAAGCGACTCGGCTATATGGCGCCATTCAAGATATAACTGTGCTAAAAGAATCCATCCTTAAATTACAAAAAAGCGAAGAAAAATACAGAGATTTAGTAGAGTATTCACACGACCTAATTTGGGCAATTGATGCCACCGGCACGTTTACATTTTTTAACAAAGCATCTAAACCAATTTATGGCTATGAACCAGAAGAAATAATAGGAAAATCTATTTTCAGCTTTATTCCTAAATCGGAAATTGAAAAGGAGAAAGCAAATTTTGAAGTATTATTTAAAACTAACATTGAACTTTTAAATTACGAAAGCCAGTTTACTCATAAAGATGGAAAAACGATTCATATATTATCAAATGTTAGGATTTTACATTCCGATTCTGGCACTTTTATTGGCGCAACAGGTATATCCAAAAACATCACAGACCGAAAGCTTAAAGAGGAAGAGTTAAAAACCTCTGAAGAACGATTTAGAAACATTGTTGAAGGTGCCCCAGACCCTATTTTTATCCAAACAAACAACTGCTTTGCATACTTAAATAAGTTGGCTATTAAACTTTTTGGCGTTAAAGATGAAAAAGAATTACTAGGTAAACCGGTACTTGATTATTTTCATACCGATTTCCATTCCAAAGCAATGGAAAGGATGAAAAGTTTAAATGTAGACAAAAAAGAAGTGCATGAACCTTTTGAACAAATATTACTAAAAATTGATGGCAATAAAGTTTGGGTAGAAACAAAAGGGCAACCCATTTTTTACAACGGAATAAATGGCGGTTTGGTTTTTGTACGAGATATAACTCAACGAAAAAAGGCCGAGAAGGAGCTAAACGAATCAAAGGCGCTTCTGCAAGGTATTAACGACAATTTACCAGGCGTTATTACCCAATATAAACTTTACCCTAACGGACAAGACGAAATATTATATGTAAGTGAAGGGTCCAAAGAAATATGGGAAATAGAACCACAAGACGCTGTAAAAAACGGAAAATTAATTTGGAATCAAATAGATGAGGATTATGTAGATGTGGTTCAAAAATCTATTGAAGCTTCTTTTAAAAACCTAAGTCCGTGGCATGTGGTGTACAAAAACAACCTACCTAATGGTACTGTAAAATGGATTGAAGGTATCGGTATTCCAAAAAAACAAGAAGACAACAGTATCATTTGGGATTCGATAATGTTAGATATCACAGAAAAGAAAAATGCAGAATTTGAATTGCATAAATCGGAATCTAAATACAAACTTTTAGCCGAAAATATCACAGATGTTGTGTCTTTGCATAATACGGATGCTACATACGAATATGTAAGTCCTTCTATAAAACAGATTCGCGGATTTGAGCCTGATGAATTAATAGGAAAAAACCCATACGACTATATCCATCCAGATGACATACAAGAAACCACAAGTCAGGTACATATAGATAGATTATTAAAAGGATTGCCTACAAAAATGATTTACAGAGCACTTCATAAAAATGGTGAGTATAAATGGTTTGAATCAAACAGACAACCTATTATGAATGAAAAAAATGAAATTATAAAAATAGTTTCATCATCGCGCGATATTACGGAACGTATTGAAAAAGATATTGAAATTAACAATTATCAAAAATCGCTACAAAACCTAACCACCGAAATGATGTTAGCCGAGGAAAAGCAACGTAAAGCAATTGCTGCAAATATTCATGACCATTTAAGTCAGTCGTTGGTAATTTCTAAAATGAAATTGAATGATTTAAGTAAGGAAACAAAAACGGACACTAAACGAAAAGAAATAGAAACGATAATAAAACATATTTCAGAAGCACTTGAAAACACCCGAAAAATAACCTACGATTTAAGTCCGCCAGTTTTATATGAACTCGGATTAATAGAGGCTATATATTGGCTTTCAGAAAAAATAGAGGATGAAAACAATATAAAAGTTCAGTTTATAACGGAATTTGATGAAATTAACTTAGACGAGCCCAAGTTAATACTTATCTACAGAGCCATTCAAGAACTACTCACCAACGCTATAAAACATGCTGATTCCAAGCAAATTGACATATTTTTCATAAAGCAAGATTATGGATTAAAAATAGTTGTTAAAGACAAAGGCAAAGGATTTGACAAAACAACAATAAAAGACAAAAAAAACACCCAATTTGGGTTATTTGCTGTTAAAGAAAGAATAGAAAATTTACAAGGAAATTTCAGCATAAATTCTTCACCTGGGCTTGGTACAAAAGTAGAATTGTTCGTACCTTTAAAAACCAACGAAAAATTTTAGACATGAAAATTAAAATCCTATTGGTTGACGACCACCAAATTCTCAGGGATGGCATTAGAAATGTTATAGAAAAAAATGCTAGCATGGAAGTTATTGGAGAAGCTAAAGATGGCAGAGAAGCAATTAAACTATGCAAGCAATTAAAACCAAATGTAGTAATAATGGATATTGCTATGGAAGGACTAAATGGTGTTGAATCAACTAGCCGAATTGTACAGGAAAATCCGGAAACAAAAGTAATAGCGCTTTCCATGCATTCCAATAAACGGTTTGTGTTGGGCATGTTTAAAGCGGGCGCGTATGGTTATTTGTTAAAAGATTGCGATTCCGAAGAATTAATAAAAGCCATTAAAACAGTTTCTATTAACCAAAAATATATTGCCCAAAATATCTCTGGTATCATATTAACAGAATTAATCTCCACAAATAATGAAGAAGAGGTAACTCTTACTTCTCGGGAGAAAGAAATACTTCAGTTAATTGCAGAAGGAAAAAGCTCCAAAGACATTGGAGAAATTTTATTTCTAAGTCCGAAAACGGTTGATGCCCATAGAAAAAACATTATGGATAAACTAGAATTACATTCCTTACCAGAATTAACTAAGTATGCCTTAAGAACAGGGCTTATTAGCCTAGATAAATAACTGGTTTATTTTACTTCCTCTTAAATAAAGGAATTACTTTTTTTAATATTTCTAATAAGAAAAACAGAAATTGAAAACACCCAATAAGGAAAAAAAAACCAACTATTAAGAAATATGCTTATTGCCAAGTTTTTATACTTGCACGATATTTGCTCTTATAAAAGTAGACAATAGCAATTTACAAATTTTAAACTTTTATTAGAAGAGCGCAAGGTGAGAGACTGCGCTCTTTGTTTTTTTAACAACCTTAACTATTTGTATTACAAAACATTAATTCTCCACATAGCGACTCTTCTCCTACTTCTATTTTCCCAATTTCAAAAATCAAAGCATTGCCTACATTTAGTTAGTAAGAACAGCTTTATTAATAATTTTCAGTATACTTAAAGAGAGTTTAATTTAAGTACCTCCCTCTTTTTATATTTAAAAAACAGAAACACCAAATCAGATATTAAGAATTTTACCTATTGTTTCCATCAAGTTTATACACAATCTTTGATTGCACCAAATTGAACTGACGTGAACGAAATTAAAAACAACGGAGAAGAGACAATTCCTTTAAAAAATTTAAATCATAAGAAGAAAAAGAAATTTGAAGTTCTTTTTGATAAAATGACAGAAGCCTTATTCATACTTAATGTAGAGGGCAAAATAAAAAAAGCAAACAAAAAGGCCTGCGACTATTTTGGTTTAAATAAACATATTTTGGAAACAATGAATATAAAAGACATTGTCCCTACAGAATTAGTCAACTCATTTAATGACACTTGGAAAAAACAAAGTGAAGAAAAACAATTTCGTCTAGAAACAAAATACACCTCCAAAAGCGGAAAGAACATTCCTGTTGAAATAACATCTAGACATCTAAAAATTGGAAAATCGAATATGATTCTAACGGGTTTCCGGGATATTACCATAAGAAAACATTATGAAGAATTACTTTTAGAATCAAAAATCCAATCCGAATCTAATGAAAAAGAGCTGAAGTTAATTTTTGATAATTCACCCTCATCTATTTTTCTTATTGATGAACAAGGCATTATACTTAGAGCAAACAAAAAAGCGGTAAAAAAGTTTAAAATTGATGGTTCTGAAATTCAAAATAAAAAAATTGGTCATTTTATTCGCTGTACCAATACCATAAATGATCTATTAGAATGTGGTAGCAGTCATTCATGTAAATCCTGCCTCTTATTGACTATATTTAATGATACCTTCAAAGGAAAAACATTCAATAAAAAGGAGTTACAAATATCAATTAAATCTGGAGATACTGTAGAAAACAAAACAGTTTTAATTTCAACATCTTTACTAAGAAAGTATGGTGGTACTGTAATGTTAGCTACAATTGATGATATTACAAAAAGAAAAATAAGAGAGCAAGAATTATTATTTGCTAAAGAAAAAGCTGAAGAATCAGATAAATTAAAATCTGCATTCATACAAAATTTACACCATGAAATAAGAACTCCGTTAAATGGTATTCTTGGGTTTATTGACTTTTTTGCTGATGAAAGTTATAATTTTTCAAACCAAGAAAAGAGAGAGATTATCGAGGTTATGCATAAAAGTGGTGATCGTTTATTAAAAACAATAAATGATTTATTAGAAATATCGAAACTTGATTCTGGAGTTCTTAAAGTCCAAAATGAGTTATTTGAATTAAAACCAGAACTAAACAATTTTATTGAGGAACATCAATTAAAATTTCAAAAACCTGAAATTCAGTTTGATATTGAATTTGATTCAAATCTTGAAAATAAAATGGTTTACTCTGATAAGCTGAAGCTATTTCAAACACTTCAAAACTTGTTAGATAATGCCTTCAAATTCACAGCTAAAGGTTTTATAAACCTAAAGGTTTTTGCCGAAAACGAAGACCTTCATATCGCTATTTCAGATAGTGGTATCGGCATAGCTGCAGAATATCATGACCTAATTTTTAAACCGTTTTGGCAAGTTCATAAAGATTTAGACCGCTATTACGAAGGTAACGGATTAGGACTTTCCGTTTCTAGAAAAACAGTTAAAAGCCTTGGAGGTGAACTTTCTATGAAGTCGGAATTAGGAAAAGGAACAACGTTTTTCATTAAATTACCTCAGGTAGTAACTACAAATAAAACCTTTATAAGCACTATTTTAGACCAAAATAACAATACAGATTTTGCAGGCAAAACAATCTTAATTTGTGAAGACGACATGTTTAATTACATTTATTTGGAAGCCGTTTTAATCCGTAAAAAATGCATATTAATTCATACAACCAACGGCGTGGATGCTCTAGAAGTCTTTAAAACTAATAACGATATTGACATTGTGCTAATGGACCTAAAAATCCCGAATCTTGATGGCTTTGAAACCATAAAAAAATTAAAAGAAACTGGAAAAAACACTCCAATCATTGCACAATCGGCCTATGCCATGGAAAACGAAAAACAAAAAGCAAGAGAGGCCGGATGCGACGATTATTTAACAAAACCCATAAATAGCGAACAGTTAATTGCAACCATTTCAAAACACTTAAATTTAAATCAGATAATACAATAATGACGCAAAAATATTTCAACAACTTATTTAGCCATTATCGTAGTATTTCAAGCATTTTGCTTAGTAATAAACTACTTATGTTTAATTAAATTAGTGGCCAAACAAATATGTACACAATCTCTCAAATGGCATTAGATTTAAATATCCTTTTAGTTGAAGACGATTTTGAAATAGGCAAATGGCTAGAAAAGCGTATTTTAAACTTAAACAATATAAAATCTTTGTTTTGGGAAACCACTTTACATAAAGCTACGAATGCCATTAATTTAAACAACCCAGACATTATTGTTTTAGACTTAAACCTTCCAGATGGCAATGGCATTGAATTACTAAAAACCCTTAAAAGAAAACAAAACCAGACTAAGGTTTATATTTTTTCTATTAATTCCGAATTAAAGAAAACCTGTTTACGCTTAGGTGCCGATGCTTTTTTTGATAAAACAACCGATAGCGAAAACCTTATTGCGAGTTTAAGTCAATTAAGAGCATAATTCTAAAAGCAAATAAAAGCGCATTCTTAGTGTTGCCTATTTAACTTTTTGTCCGTTACAATTTACAATTCGATTCCCCTTTTTTAATGCGCTTTTAAAAATTCAATTTAGCATAAATTTTTAAGTCGAAATTTCTAATTCACTTTACAAAAAAAATGATTCAGAAATAGTACTTTTCATAAATTATCTAAAAGCCGAAAACCCCGAAAGCGTTTTCAAATTGAATATATTTGTGAAATATGAAGGCTAAATTTTTAATTCTAATACTTACAATTCTATTCCTTGAGGATATATCAGCCCAATACACACCGTTTTTTCAAAACTTCTCTTTATCAGAATATAATGCAGGAAATCAAAACTGGGGTATTTCACGAGCTGAAAACGGCATGTTGTATGTTGCAAACCACAATGGCTTATTAGAATATGATGGTATTAAATGGGAGTTTATGGAGCTTCCAAACAAAACTACCATTCGTTCTGTTTTAGCCTATAAAGATTTAGTATACACAGGGTCCTATGAAGAATTTGGTTATTGGAAAAAGAATTCCAAAGGAAAATTGCTTTACAAATCTTTAAGTGATGCCATTAAGTCAAAAATCTCACCTAATGAAGAAATTTGGCAAATTATACCATTTAAAGACGGGATTGCCTTTAGATCTTTTTTAAATCTTTATATATATAAATTTAATGGTGAAATTAAAAAGATAGCACCAAAGTCTGTGGCTATTTCTTGTAGTGTCGTTGATAATAAACTATATGTTGCAACACTACATAATGGCGTATTTGAATATAAAAATGATGAGTTATCTTTAAAAATAATGGACAAATCTTTAGCAAACACTAAGGTTTTATCTATTACTAAATACAAAGGAAAACTTCTTTTAATTACGTCCCTAAAAGGCTGTTTAATTTATGACAGCAACACCTTAAAACCTGTTGATTTTGAAATAAACAATATTTTAAAACAGCACTTATTGAATGGATTTTCTTTATTAAACAACGGCAATATGGCTTTTGGCACTATAAAGGACGGTGTTTATTTTACCAATAGCGAAGGGAATGTCATTTTTCATATTAACAAAGAAAACGGATTAATAAACAACACAGTATTAAGTCAGCATTTGGATTTCGATAATAAATTATGGTTGGGTTTAGATAATGGCATAGCTAGTATAGATTTAGATAACAATAATCTGTTTTTTAATGACGTATCAGGCAAATTAGGCGCCGTGTACGATGTTATAAAATTTAAAGGCACTATTTATATTGGCAGCAATACAGGTCTTTTTTATTTGGACAGTAACAATAATTTACAATTCATTACAGGCTCTCAGGGTCAAGTTTGGAATTTAAAGGAAATTGAAGGTGAATTATTTTGCGGCCATAATGAAGGAACGTTTTTAGTAACCGGCAACACAATTAAATTGATATCGACTACAACCGGAGGTTGGGTTGTAAAAAAAGCACCTGAACAAAACAATACTTACATACAAGGCACCTATACAGGGTTAGTTCGACTAAAGAAACAAAACAACACTTGGAACGCTAAACATTTAGGAAAAACCACAATGCCCATTCGCTATTTAGTTTTTGAAAACCAAAATACAGCTTGGGCAGCACACGCATACAAAGGCTTGTATAAAATTAAATTCGATAAAAATTACGACACTATTATCAGCATAAAAAATTATAAAAACAAGGGTCAATTTTCAGATTTTAATGTGCGTATATATAAGATTAAAAACGACATCTGTTTTAAAACTAATGATGGTTGGTTAAAATATGAATCTATTCAAGACACTATTATCTCCTTCGATTTATTGAATGAGAATTTTGGTAAAGAGTCCTATATTATTTCTGAAGAAGATATTAATCAATTGGTATTAAAAACAAAAAGTGATGCTATAGGGTTTAAATCCATATTAAATAGTGAAAAAGAAATATCACTTTCCAATAATTATTTTAAAAACAGATTGATAGTTGGAAACGAGAATATTTCTAAAATAAGTGATTCAACCTTTGCTTTAAATTTGAATAATGGCTTTATGCTTATTAATAGTAAATCAAATTCAAAAACAGAATTACAAAAACCTATAATAAATAATATAGAAATTGATAAGAGTTTAATAGATTTCGATTTAAATAAAAAAATCCCAATAAAATTAAATAGCAGTTTTGGTATTTCAGTATGTTCACCAAAATCCAGCAATCATTTTTTTGAATATTCTATTGTAGAGTTAGATGCTACAAAATGGAAGCGCTTGGAAAAAAACAAACTTGAACTCTCTAGCCTTAAAGACGGCACCTATACCATATTATTCCGAACAAATAATAATTTGGGAAAATTCACCGAAGCATCAAAAGTTCAAATTAACATTTTACCTCCATGGTATAAGGATACTTTAGGCTTTCTACTTTATATAACACTCATAGCACTTAGCATTGGATCTTTTCATTATTTCAATAAACAAAAACTAAAAAAAGATCAACGTTTATTAAAAATTAAATATGCCAAAGAACAACAGGAAATCGTTAGGGAGAAAAATCTAGAAAACGAAAAGCGAATCGTTCAATTAAAAAACGAATCATTAAGAAATGAGGTAAAATTAAAAAGTAAAGAATTAGCAAATACGGCTTTAGCCTTGGTTAAAAAGAATGAAACTTTACAAGAAATAAAAAAGGAGCTAGCTACCAATAAGGACGGTTTTGTTAATCAATATGCCTTTAAAAAGATATTAAATAAAGTAGACAGTTCTATCGGGCATAAAGATGAATGGAAGGTTTTCGAATTCAATTTCAACCAAGTACATGAAGATTTTTTCAAAAGTCTTAAATCAAAACACCAAAATCTGACACCTAAAGATTTGAAAATTTGTGCTTACGTCAAAATGAATTTATCTAACAAAGAAATAGCTCCTTTAATGAATGTTTCTGTAAGAGGCTTAGAAACACATAGATACCGATTAAAAAAGAAACTGGATTTGGAAGATGACATTTCAGTATCCGATTATTTGATAAATCTTGAATAATTAGCCTAAAAACTACGTTATTCATAATTCAAACTACGTCATTACTACGTCATACAGCGTTTTCGCTTGGTGTTTTACTCACTTTTTTATTAACGTACCACACGTCAATCAAAGCTAATTGTGGCTTTTACTCTTCAATGACGTATTTAAAGTGTAGCTGTTTTTTATAACTTAAATAAATTAGGTTTTACCTTGTGCCTAACTAAAATTTAAACTAAACTATATGAAACCAAAAATTATTTTATTACTATTAATTCTATTTTCCATTAGTGGCTTTGCTCAAAACCTTACTGTTTCGGGAGAGGTTACTGGATCTGAAGATAAAATGCCTGTGCCAGGTGTTAATGTTATTGTAAAAGGAACCACCAGAGGTGTTAGTACCGATTTTGATGGTAAGTATTCTATACAAGTTAGTACAGGAGAAATCTTGGAATTCAGCTCACTTGGTTTTAAAACTAAGGTGATTACTATCCAAAATCAAACTACAATTAACATCACTCTAGAATCTGATATTTCTGCCTTGGATGAAGTTGTTGTTGTTGGTTATGGAACCGCAAAAAAACGTGACTTAGCAGGTTCTATTGTTAGTGTAAATGGAGATGAAGTGGCCGATAAACCAGCCACCAACCCTATTGCCTCTATACAAGGTAAGGTATCTGGATTAACCGTTGTAAACTCTGGTCAACTTGGTCAAACTCCCGACATCCGAATTAGAGGTACAAGTAGTAGATATAGTGTAAGCCCCTTATTTGTTGTAGATGGTATCTTTGCAGATAATATAGACTTTGTAAACCCCAACGATATTCAATCTATTGAGGTTCTAAAAGATGCTTCTTCTTTGGCAATTTTTGGAGTTAGAGGTGCTAATGGTGTTATTATTGTAACCACAAAAAAAGCTAAAACGGGCGAGTTTACTGTAAATTTTAATTCCTCAATTGGTATTAAAAGCATAACAGACGCTCCAGATATGGCTGATGCTGCGCTTTTTAGTGAGCTTTATGACGAACAATTAGTAAATCAAGGTTCTGCACCATTTCCATACTATAATGAGTTTACTGGTGATACGGATTGGGTAGATCGCATCTCCAATAAATCTGCCATGATTCAAACCGTTAACCTAGGCATTCAAAATGCTACAGAAAAAAATAAACTTGCATTTGGTTTAGGTTACCGCTTGGAAGATGGTTTAATAAAAAACGAAGAACTACAAAGAATTACCTTTAATTTAAATAACGAATATAAGATAACGGATGCTTTTAGAATGGGACTTACCATTAATGGCCTTCAAGACAAACTTCCTAACTCGGGCAGTTATAGTTCCGCATTAAACGCTACACCAATAGTAGACCCTATTCATTACGATTCCCGCCCTGAATATGATGGACTTTACAACCAATTACCAATACAAATTGGTGGACCACAAATTGGTAATCCAGCTTTGGTTGCAGAGGTAACTAAAAACAAAAGTATTGCCGAACGTTATCGTTTTGTGGGTAGTTTATTTGCGGAAGTAGATTTTTTAAAACACTTTTCTTTTAAAGCAAGTGTTTATGGAGACTATAACAATTACAGATCAAGATCTTATACTCCTATCATTCCAATTTATGTATCTGAAACAGATCAAATTGATAACTTTAACGGTAATCAAATCACCAGAGTAAACCAGTCTAGCAGTGTCACATTTAATTTTCAACAAGATTATTTGTTGTCTTTCAAAAAAGAAATTGGCAAACACGATATAAATGCGGTTGCTGGTTTTACAACCACGCAAGTATCTTATGAAAGTGTTTCTGGAAGTGTAGAACACGATCCAACCTCATCAGTAGGCATCATTCCAGACAATTCAAGATTTTGGTATTTAAGTGTATATCCATACGGAGATCCTTCTACTAGAACTTCCAATTCTAGTCAATCAGAAAGAGCTACCTCTTCGTTTTTAGCAAGAGCCTTATACAATTATGATGGCAAGTATATTTTAAACACATCTTACCGTAGAGATGCCACTTCACAATTATCTCCAGAAAATAGAGCACAAGATTTTTGGTCTGTTGGTGCTGGTTGGGTAGTTTCCCAGGAAGATTTTATGGATACTTCTGGTAGCTTAAACTATTTAAAGGTTAAAGGTTCTACCGGTGCATTAGGAAATCAAGCTTTACCTAGCGGCACTAACTATCCGTATTATCCAGGTGTAAGTCAGGATGCAACAGCAGTTTTTGGAGATCAGGTTATTGCTGGTTTTATTCAAAAATTTGAAGAAAATCCGAATTTAAAATGGGAAACCGTAAAAATGTGGGAAGTTGGTTTTGAAACGAAATGGTTCGATAATAGACTATCATTCAACACCAACTATTATAACAGAAAAACAGAAGATTTATTAGTATTCGTTGATACCGGTGTTCAAACATTTTTCGACAATTTTGGTGAAATTGAAAATAAAGGTTTTGAGTTTGAAGCGTCTTGGGATGGTAGTTTTAATGATAATTTCAGTTATTCTGTAGGCGGTAATATTACAACTATTAAAAATGAAGTATTATCAACTTTTGAAGATGCGGCTATTTTTGCAAATGGTACAGCTTCAAGAACCATTACAGGCGAACCTATCGGTCATTTTTATGGCTATATCGTAGATGGTATATACCAATCCAATGCAGATATCGCCTCATTACCTCCAAGCAATTTAGGCACTTATGCACCTGGTGATTTTAAATATCGCGATGTGGATGGCGATGGCCAAATTACAACAAATGACAGAACTGTAATTGGTAATCCTACTCCGGACTTGACCTATGGTTTTTATACAAATTTCAAATACAAAAATTTCTCCCTAAATATTGATTTTCAAGGTGTTTATGGCAATGAAATTTATCGTAATTGGGGTAATGGAAATTCATTTGCGCAATTTAATTTCAGATCTGAAAGAGCGAATAGATGGAATGGCTCAGGAAGTTCAAACTGGGAACCAAGACTGTATTCTAACGATTATAACAGATTGCCTTCAACTTATATGATAGAGGACGGTAGTTATATCAGAATACGTAACATTCAATTGGGTTACAGTTTAAGCAACAATATTCTTGAAAAATTAAAATTCCAGCAATTAAAGCTTTATGCTAATGTTCAAAATTTATTTACATGGAAAGAAACTTCTGGCTTCACACCCGAAGCTGGTGGCTCTCCAACATCTTTTGGTGTTGACTCTGGTGGCTATCCTGTACCAGTAATATCTACTATTGGACTAAGTTTAACATTTTAAAAAAAATAGTATGAAAACGATAAAACTTATTGAAAAATTAAAAATAGGCTTCTTCTCTGCATTATTAATCATAAACTTTTCTTGTCAAGATGATTTTTTAGACAGATTACCTTTAGGTGAAGTTGCTAATAATGAAGAATTAGGAGTTGGCGGGCAGGAAGCAGCTGTTTTTGGAATTTATTCATTATTAAGAACCAGAAGTGTTGGTGGTTGGGAACGATATTGGTTTGGAAGTATACGATCTGACGATGCTCAAAAAGGAAGTACCGATGGCGATTCAGCAGCCAATGGAACCGCATTCAATGATTTCCAGTACATCGCAACCAATGGCTTAAGTAATAGCTGGTGGAATGCTCATTATGAGGTTATTTTTGCATGTAATGAAGTTATTAATAACATTAAAGATGATGGAGCTACAGATGCAGGAAGTCTTATTAATGATGCGGAGGCTCGTGTAGTTAGAGCTTTAATGTATTTTGAGTTGCGTAGAGATTATGGTGAAGTTCCAATTATCACAGCTACTATCGATGTGCCTTCCGATGCTTTTGCTACAAAATCCGCTGTAGCCGATATTGATAATTTCATAAAAGAAGATTTAGCTATTGCTGAATTAAACCTACCTCCTACTTGGACCGGTTTCCCTGGAAGAGCAACTTCAGGATTTGCAAAGTCCCTTTTAGCAAAACTGTATTTGTATCAAAAAGATTGGACAAACGCTTATAATAAGTGCATGGAGGTTATAGATTCTAATGTTTATGATTTAGACCCAAGTTTGGTAAATCTATTTGAAAGAGGCGGTAATAATGGTGTAGAATCTATTTTTGAAATCCAACAAACCGTTACCGAAAACGGAGATCAATACAACAGTAACTATTACGTTTCACAGGGTGTAAGAGGCACTGGAGATTGGAATTTAGGATGGGGTTTCAATACACCAACTCAAACACTTGTTGATGCTTTTGAAGCTGGAGATTTCAGAAAAACTAATACAATTTTGGAATCTGGTCAGGATGACGGTGGTTTTGGAGGAGGCACTTTGCCTGCATTTCCTCCAGCAGCGCAAAAGTATTGGAACAAAAAAGCATATACTATGAAAAGCATCCGTACAAGCCTTGGCGTTGCTGGCAACAGATGGGAAAACATTAAAATTATTAGATATGCTGATGTAATTCTTATGGCTGCGGAAGCTGGAAATGAATCTGGTGCAGCTTCACAAGATGAAGTAATTTCTCTAGTAAACAAAATCCGAACAAGAGCTGGACTTGTTGGTACCACTGCCGATTCACAAAGTGAATTAAGAGATGCTATTAAACAAGAAAGACGTGCTGAATTTGCTTTAGAAGAGTACCGATTTTACGATTTGGTACGTTGGGGAGATGCCACTACGGTGCTATCCAGTTTAGGTTATTTACCAAAGCATGCTTTGTACCCAATTCCACAGGAAGCAATTGATAATTCAGGAGGAATAATTATTCAAAACCCTGATTATAATTAAATCATTATTAATTAAATAAGCATAGAAATGATGAAAAATATAATTTCAAAATATATAGGCATACTATTAATAGTAACTCTATTTTTTAATTGCCAAAATTTAGAACAGCCCGAATTTAGTGATTTCTTGTATGATGGTCCTGTTATCACTCTAACTAGCCCAAGCCCAAGTGGGGCCACCGTGGTTCGTTCAAAAGATCCGATAGCACCGATAACAATCAAATTTCAAGTGGAAGATGATTTGGGAATTGCTATCATATCCGTAAAATTGGATAATGTTGAGATAGCAAATATGACTGAATTTACAAATAGTAAACTTGTTATTGTGGATGATTTAACTAAAGACGTATCTACAGGAAGCCATACGCTAACAATTACAGTTACGGATACAAACAATGTTGTTGCCACAAAAACTACTACCTTCGAAAAAATTGAAACACCGCCTTACGAGCCAGTTTTTGATAGTGAAATATTCTATATGGCTTTTGATGGGGATTTTTCAGAATCCATCAGTGGTGACGGTGCTGTAGAAGTGGGAACCCCTGGGTTTACTACAGATGCATATGTTGGCTCCAATGCCTATATAGGTGCAACAGATTCCTATTTAACGTTTCCTACTACAGGTCTTTTAGGCAACGAGTTCAGTGCTACATTTTGGTATAAAATGAATAATACTTCAACAAACCGCGCTGGTATTTTAACGGTCGGTCCTGAAGATACTGCAAATCCAACTAGCCAAAACAAAAGAACAAGTGGCTTTAGATTGTTTAGAGAAGGTGGCGATTCACAAAGTCTTAAATTGAATGTTGGAAATGGCACTAATGATGGCACCGCTGTTCCTGCTTCTTCATTTAATTTAACTAACAGCTCTGGCTGGGTACACATAGCCTTTACATTATCTCAAACCAAAACCATCATCTACATAAACGGTGTGCTCGCAAAAGAACTTGACAGAGCGGTTGATTGGACAGGTTGTGATATTTTATCTATCATGTCTGGAGCACCAAGGTTTGCTGGTTGGAATCACAAATCCGACTTAAGCACCATGGATGAATTACGTCTTTTTAACAAAGCACTTAATCAAAATGACATTACTAAAATAGTTGCTGATGGCAGCAAAATATTCAACATGCCTTTTAATGGAAGCTTTTTAGAAACTATAAGTAAAACAGATGCTACGGTAGTGGGCACTCCTAGTTTTACTACCATAGCTAAAGAAGGTAGTAATGCGTATGCAGGAGCAACAGATTCCTATCTAACATTTCCAACAGCAGGCCTTTTGGGCAACCAATTAAGCGCTACCTTTTGGTATAAGGTTAATGCTGCTCCAACTTCGGCTGGTTTATTAGTGATAGGTCCAACCGATGAGGGAAAGGCTGCTGATAAACAAAATAACCGTAAAAGTGGCTTTAGATTCTTTAGAGAAGGAAGCGGAACAGCTCAAACATTCAAATTAAATGTTGGAAATGGCACCGCTGACTCTTGGTTTGACGGAGGTGCTGCAGCAAGAATAGACCCAACAACAACTACCGATTGGGTACATTTAGCATTTACCATTTCAGGTACCGAATGCATAGTTTATATCAATGGTCAAGTCGCCAAACAAGGTGCCTTCACGGGGGTAGATTGGACTGGCTGTGATATCATGTCCATAATGTCTGGAGCTCCAAGGTTTACAGAATGGGGACACAAATCCGATTTA
Organism: Mariniflexile sp.; assembly: GCF_041583155.1. Lineage (GTDB taxonomy): Bacteria > Bacteroidota > Bacteroidia > Flavobacteriales > Flavobacteriaceae > Mariniflexile. Next base: position 24,722 of record NZ_JBFHGK010000006.1, on the reverse strand, counting down.
AGCAATATGGATGGTTTAGCACTTTATAAAAAAGCACTTTCCCAAGTGGAAATTCAAGCACTTATGAATTAATTTAAAATACCGGCCAGTCAAGGCTGGCCAGTATTTTTATTTTTATAAAGCTGTTTAGGTTGTAGCCAGACTATCTATTAATTCGGTAAATCTGACTTCGATTAACTGCAGCTTTTAATTAAATAAATTTCACTAAAAATGAGACTACTATTAACCTTTTTTATAGCCATCATTTTGTTTAGTTGTAAGGAAACTAATAAGGAAATAAATAAATTTGAAGATCAAAATCATACAACTGAACTTTCAGACGAAATATTATTAAATACCATCCAAAAACAAACTTTCAATTATTTCTGGGAAGGCGCAGAACCGAATTCAGGTTTGGCCCGCGAACGAATACATATGGATAACATATACCCCACTTCACCAAAAAACACAGTTACCATTGGTGGAAGCGGATTTGGTTTTATGGCGATATTGGTAGGAATAAAAAGAGATTTTATTACAAGAGAAGAAGCTGTGGAACGTTTTCATAAAATGGTAGATTTTTTAGAAACATCCGACAGATATCATGGTGCTTGGCCACATTGGCTAAATGGCGAAACTGGGAAAATGGTTCCTTTCAGTAAAAAAGACAACGGTGGCGATTTGGTAGAAACTGCCTTTTTAATTCAAGGGATGTTAACAGTTGCCGAATATTTTAAAAATGGTAATGAAATTGAACAAGCCTTAGTAGCAAAAATTGATAAATTATGGCGAGAAGTAGAATGGAATTGGTACACAAAAAACGGTGAAGATGTGCTTTATTGGCATTGGTCGCCAGAATTTGGTTGGGATATGAATTTCCCTGTGGGTGGCTATAACGAATGCCTAATCATGTATATTTTGGCTGCCTCATCCCCAACGCATAGCATAAAACCTGCAGTTTATCATAATGGCTGGGCAAAAAATGGTGCTATTGTTTCAAATGAAAAATATTATGACGAAGAATTAGTTTTAAATTATTTTGAACATGACGACGCTAAAGTAGGCCCTCTATTTTGGGCACATTATTCTTATTTAGGCTTAAACCCAAAAGGCTTATCAGACAAATATGCTAATTACTGGAAACTCGTTCAAAATCAAGCCAAAATCCATTATAAGTATGCCGTGGCAAACCCTAACGAATATAAAGGTTATGGAGATAGTTTATGGGGCTTAACTTCCAGTTATTCAACGAAGGGCTACAAGGGGCACCGACCAGGTAATGATTTGGGGGTAATATCTCCTACCGCGGCCTTGTCGTCATTCCCATATACACCAAAGGAAAGTATGCAGATGCTAAAAAAAATGTATAAAGACCATGATTCTTTAATTGGAAAATACGGTCCTTATGATGCCTTTAGTTTGGAACACAAATGGTATTTACCAAGATATTTAGCTATAGATCAAGGTCCTATCCCTATAATGATAGAAAACCATCGTTCTGGAATGTTATGGGATTTATTTATGAAAAATAAAGATGTACAATCTGGATTGGAAAAACTAGGATTCAAGTACTTCAAACCTGAACAAAAATGATTAGAAGTTTAATTATATTATTATGTTTTCTAACGCTTAATTGTGAAGGCGATAACGATTCAGTTTCGCAAGATCAAGAAGACCCAAAAGTAATAGTTCCGTTAAGTGATCAAGACATGATGACTTTAACTCAAAGTGAAACTTTCAAATACTTTTGGGACTTTGCAAATACGAACTCAGGGGCAGCAAAGGAAAGATACCACCCTACTAACCCAACTTTAAATCAGAATGTGGTAACCACAGGTGGTACAGGGTTTGGGCTCATGGCTATTTTGGTAGGTATAGAACGTGGATTTATAACTAGAACAGAAGGCGTTACGCGCTTAAATAAAATTTTAAATTTTTTAGAAAATGCCAATCGGTTTCATGGTGCATGGCCACACTGGTTGGATGGTAGCACGGGAACTGTTTTACCTTTCAGCTCCAAGGATAATGGTGGCGATTTAGTAGAAACTGCATTTTTAGCACAAGGTTTAATATGTGTAAAAGAATATTTAATAAACGGAACAGACCCTGAAAAAGAATTAGCAAATAAAGCAGATTTACTTTGGAAAGGTGTTGAATGGGATTGGTACACCCAAAACCAAAATGCATTATACTGGCATTGGAGTCCAAATTATGGTTTTGATATAAATCTAAAATTAACAGGTTATAACGAAACGTTAATTACGTATGTATTGGCAGCAGCCTCACCAAATCATAGCATCACTAAGCAAGTATATGAAAATGGCTGGGCATCAAACGGAAATATAGTAACTTCAAGCACACAATACGGCTTTCCTTTGGTTTTAAAACATGCAGGCGGTTCTACTTTTGGTGGTCCTTTATTTTTTAGTCATTATTCCTTTTTAGGTTTAAATCCTAAAAATTTAAGCGATTTATATGGAAATTACTGGAATTTGGCTGTAAATCACACCCAAATAAATCGGCAGTATTGTATTGCAAACCCTAAAAGTTTTGTTGATTATGGCGCTAATTGTTGGGGCTTAACAGCTAGTTATTCCAGAAATTCAGACGGTTCCCTTGGTTATTCTGCCCATAGTCCTTCAAATGATATAGGTGTTATTTCACCTACCGCAGCAATCAGTTCAATACCTTATACCCCTTCAGAATCCTTAAGTGTCATGCATTTTTTATATCAGAAAAAAGAGAAACTTCTAGGTCCTGCAGGCTTTTACGACGCGTTTAGTCCTCAAAATAATTATTGGGTTGCAGATGCCTATTTGGCAATTGACCAAGGACCGCAAATTATTATGATTGAAAACTACCGAACAGGTTTACTTTGGAATTTATTTATGCAAAATACTGATGTAAAAAACGGATTAACTAAACTTGGTTTCAACTATTAAAAAAACAAGAACATGAAATATAAAACACAGCTAAAAAGTAGTTTAGTAGTTATTTTGATATTGATGGTGACATTTACATACGCCCAACATCAAAATTTATACAAAGAAGCTTTTTTTATAAAAGGACAAGACTCTTTAAAATATCGCATTATGCTCCCTGAAAACTTTTCAGAATCTAAACAATATCCCATTGTTTTATTCCTTCATGGTGCTGGAGAGCGCGGAAGTGATAACAGTAAACAATTAGCAAATGGAGCTAAGTTGTTTTCTAATTCAATGAACAGAGGGGCATTTCCAGCCATCGTTATTTTTCCACAATGTCCTCAAAATGATTATTGGTCGAATGCCATAATTGATAGAAGCACCAAACCTATTTCATTAGAGTTCCCTTTAAATACACCGCCAACAAAAGCCTTAAATTTAGTAAAGCTATTAATAGACGATTATTTAAGCAAGCCATATGTAAATAAAAACAAAGTATACATTGGTGGTTTATCCATGGGCGGTATGGGAACATTTGAAATGCTTTACAGAAATCCGGAAACCTTTGCTGCAGCATTTGCTATTTGTGGTGGCGGAAACCCAGAAAGCGCTAAAGTTTACGCTAACAAAACAGAACTTTGGGTTTTCCATGGGGCAAACGACGATGTTGTTGACCCGCAATTATCGGTCAGCATGGTTGCTGCTTTACTAAAAGCTGGAGGCAAACCAAATTTCACTTTATATTCAAAAGACAATCATAACAGTTGGGACTCCGCTTTTGCTGAACCTGAACTTTTAACTTGGCTATTTTCAAAATCAAAAAAATAAAAATTATGAAATTTCTAACTAACATTAAATATGCATTATGGGGCATTATAACTTTAGGACTTGTTGCATGTAATTCCAATAAACAGGCCAATGTTTCTAAAGAAAATCCTTTTGAAGCCAAAGTGGATTCTGTTTTAAATTTAATGACTATTGAAGAAAAAATAGGACAATTAAACTTGCCTTCTTCTGGCGATATCACAACAGGACAAGCTAAAAGCTCCAACATTGCTAAAAAAATTGAAGAAGGTAAAGTTGGAGGACTTTTCAATATCAAATCTGTTGCTAAAATTAAAGAAGTTCAAAGAATCGCAGTTGAAAAAAGCAAACTTAAAATTCCTTTAATTTTTGGAATGGATGTTATTCATGGGTATGAAACCACCTTTCCAATCCCATTAGGTTTATCCTCTTCTTGGAATATGGAAATGATAAAAAAAACAGCCCAAATGGCGGCTCAAGAAGCTACTGCCGACGGTATTAACTGGACGTTTTCTCCAATGGTAGATATTTCAAGAGATCCACGTTGGGGGCGCGTATCGGAAGGTTCCGGCGAAGATCCTTATTTAGGAAGTGAAATTGCAAAAGCGATGGTTCATGGTTATCAAGGTGACGACTTAGCGCTAAATAACACTATGATTGCCTGCGTTAAGCATTTTGCGTTATATGGTGCTCCAGAAGCTGGAAGAGACTACAACACTGTAGACATGAGCAAAATACGCATGTACAATGAATATTTACCACCCTACAAAGCAGCTATTGATGCTGGTGTTGGCTCTGTAATGGCCGCTTTTAACGAAATTGATGGTGTTCCCGCCACTGGGAACAAATGGTTGCTAACCGATTTATTAAGAACAGACTGGGGCTTTAATGGTTTTGTAGTTACCGACTATACCGGCATTGAAGAAATGGTATATCATGGCGTTGGAAATTTTGAAGAAGTATCTGCACAAGCATTAGCAGCTGGTATTGATATGGATATGGTTTCCGATGGTTTTTTAAATACTTTGAAAAAGTCAATTGAAGACAAAAAGATTTCTATGGATGTTTTAGATACAGCCGTGAAACGTATTTTAACGGCTAAATTCCAATTAGGATTATTTGATAACCCTTACAAATATTGCGATGAAAATCGACCAGCAAAAGAAGTATTTACAGAAGAAAACAGAGCTTTTGCACGTAAAGTGGCTTCGGAATCGATGGTGTTATTAAAAAACGAAAATCAACTCTTACCTCTTAAAAAATCTGGAACTATTGCGCTAATCGGCCCATTAGCAAATACTGCTGTTAATATGGCCGGCACTTGGAGTGTTGCTACAAAACAAGCCTTATCCAACCCTTTATTAGAAGGTTTAAAAACAGTGGTGGGAGATAAAGCCACCATCCATTATGCCAAAGGAAGTAATTTAGATTATGACTTAGAGCTTGAAAAGCGAGCTACCATGTTTGGAAAAGAAATCCCAAGAGACGGCAGAACGGATAAACAACTTATGGATGAAGCCTTAGCTATCGCTTCAAAATCTGATGTAATTATTGCAGCATTAGGTGAATCGGCAGAATTTAGCGGCGAATCTAGTAGTAGAACGAATTTACAAATTCCCCAAGTTCAAAAAGACCTTTTAAATGCCTTATTGAAAACAGGAAAACCAATCGTTTTAGTATTATTTACTGGCAGACCATTAGCAATTGTTGAAGAAAACGCAACAGTTCCTGCAATATTGAATGTTTGGTTTCCAGGCAGCGAGGCTGGTTTAGCTATTTCCGATGTGTTATTTGGCGACGTAAACCCTTCAGGAAAATTAACCGCTACCTTTCCTATGAATGTGGGACAAGTACCTATTTTCTATAATCATAAAAATACTGGAAGACCATTAGGAAATAGCGAAGGTAAATTCGAAAAGTTTAAATCGAATTACCTCGATGTTCGTAACGAGCCATTATACCCTTTCGGCTATGGTTTAAGTTATACCAACTTTAAATATGACAATTTAAAGTTAAACACCACAAAAATAGCACCTAACGGTAGCATTGACATTTCTGTTGAAGTTACAAATACAGGGAATTTTGATGGAAAAGAAGTGGTTCAGTTATATGTACGTGATGTAGTTGGTTCTGTAACCCGACCAGTTAAAGAACTTAAAGGTTTTCAAAAAGTATTTATTAAAAAAGGTGAAACCAAAACCATTAGTTTCAAATTAACCGAAAATGATTTAAAATTTTATAATTCAAATTTGGATTTTATTGCAGAACCTGGAACCTTTCAAGTATTTGTAGGCACGGATTCGAATGCAACGCTTTCTACTAATTTTGAGTTGACTAAGTAATTTTCAAGGAACGGATTCAACATTTTCTTATTAATATGTTTTATTTTTTCATCTTAAGAAGGCTAAAAAATTAATAACCATAAAACACTGCGCAGGCAGTTTAAATTAATTTGAAATGACAAATACAACAAGTTCCTATTTCAAATTAAAAAACATTTTTTTTCTGAGTGGCTAATAGCAACTAACCTGCAAGGTTTGTAATAACCTTGTAGGTTTTTCAAAGAAAACTAGATTACATGAAGCATCTTTTAGTAATTATTTTTATTGTGTTTACGATTCCTTTTTGGGCGCAAACAAAAACAACATATACTTATGCTATAAAAGGAAACGACACATTAAAACTAGACATTCATAAACCTAAAAACATAAATCCAGATTCTAAATTACCTGCTTTACTTTGGATGCATGGCGGCGGATTCTCGATAGGTTCAAGAGATTACATTGACGACGCCAAACTTTGCGAAGCCGTAACAGAATTCGGGTATATCGGTATTTCCATTTCATACCGATTATTACGGAAAAACACTCTAACACAATTTGGTTGTTTATGCCCTAAAGAAGACAAATTAGAGACCTTTAAACAAGCTACTTTAGATTATTTAGATGCTGCTGCTTTCGTTATTGAAAATGCTGAAATTTTACAAGTAGATAATACAAAAATTATTGCTGGAGGCAGTAGCGCTGGTGCTGAAGGTGCATTAAACGCCGTTTATATGAAGGCATATTTCTCAGATAATCTTCAAAAACATAACCCAATTAAATTCGCAGGAGTCTTTTCTGCCGCTGGTGCAGTAGTAAATGCTAGTTATATAACAAAAGTGAATGCGGTACCAAGTGTATTGTATCATGGCACGGAAGATAATTTAGTACCTTTTGCAAGTGCATCACATCACTTGTGCACCCCAGAACAACCTGGTTATTTTATACTTGATGGTTCGAAAATTATAGCTGAAAAATTAGATCAATTTGAAACTTCATACTATTTCAATATTGTAAAAGGTGGCAAACATGAAGTTTCTAAGATACCATTCGATGATCTCGACAAAATCTTTAAATTTTTTGATAGTACCATTTTAAATAGTGAGATTATTCAAACCAAAATAATTAAGACAAAATAATTATGAAATCGTTTTTAAATATTTTTTGTGTTGCTTTAGTGATCTCATCTTGTGGGCAAAAAATAATTCATAAAGTTGATAATACAACAACTAAACAACCAAATATTATTTTTATCATGGCCGATGATCATGCAACGCAAGCCATTAGTCCATACGGCCATCCTATAAGCAAATTAGCCCCTACCCCAAATATCTATCGAATTGCCACTAAAGGCGCATTGTTTAAAAGTAACTTTTGCACGAATTCTATTTACGGACCAAGTCGAGCCCTTGTTTTAACAGGTAAATTTAGTCATGTAAATGGGTTTAGAATGCATGGGGATAAATTTGACGGCAACCAACAAACATTCCCAAAACTACTACAAAAAGCAGGTTACAATACCGGAATAATAGGGAAATGGCATTTAGACGGACTTCCGCAAGGTTTTAATTACTGGAAAATATTAACTGACCAAGGGAATTATTATAACCCTGATGTTATTAGAGAAAACGAAAACACAAAACGAATTGATACTACTAGAATTGAAGGCTATGTAACAGATATTATTACTGATGACGCCATTAAATATCTAGATAACATAAAAAACAATGCCATGCATGAAACTAATCTTTCTGGAAAGGTATTAGCAGAATGGGAAGTGCAACGTTATCTACAGGAATATTTAGCTACCATTGCCGCTGTAAATGAAGGTGTTGGGAAAATTCTTAATTTTTTAGATGCCATTTACTACCATTATAATGATCATCCGGCATTTCATATGGTTAAAAAATGTATGGTGTAAGAACAAATCGTTATAAGTTAATTCATGTTTATGATGATATTGATGAATGGGAATTATATAATTTAGAAAAAGACCCTAACGAACTTAAAAATATCATTAACGATTCTGAATACGATGGCGTTAAAGCACAACTTCATCAAAAGTTGGAAATGTTGCAAGCTATGTATAAAGTAACAAACAAAGAGTTTGAAAACGCACCAAAAGAACAAATAAATAAAGCTTTCAAACAGTTTGAAAGATTACGCGGAAACACTGGAACGTCTTACAATCCTAAAACTGATAAATAAAAAAATATAATTATGAATAAAGTACTCCTTAGCTTGACACTAATTTTTGGTCTGGCTATAAATACGGTCTTCGGTCAAGAAAAAACAAATTCAAATGAAAATGGGCATGAAAATTTCAAAACTTATTGCAATCCATTAGACATTGACTATACCTACATGGTATATAACTCAAGTAGAAATTTATCCTATCGTTCGGGTGCTGATCCTGCCGTTATTGAATTTCGTGGAGAATACTACATGTTCGTTACACGTTCTTTTGGCTATTGGCATTCCACCGATTTAGTGAACTGGAAATTTATCAAGCCTCAACAATGGTATTTTGAAGGGTCTAACGCACCTACAGCTTTTAATTATAAAGATTCTCTGGTTTACTTTGCGGGTAATCCAGCGGGTTATGGGAGTATTCTTTATACCGATGATCCCAAAAGTGGAAAATGGACCCCAACGCCCTCTATTTCTAACAACATTCAGGATTCAGAATTATTTATTGATGATGATGATAAAACTTATCTGTATTGGGGATCGTCTAATTTACATCCACTCCAAGTAAAAATGCTAAATAAAAATGACCGTTTTCTGGAAACTGGTGTTAAAAAAGAATTAATCAATCTTGTGGAAGAAAAACACGGATGGGAACGCTTTGGAGAAAATAATTTTCATCCAACTTTGAAAGAAGGCTATATGGAAGGAGCGTCTATGACAAAACATAACGGAAAATATTATTTGCAATATGCTGCTCCAGGTACTCAATTTAATGTTTATGCCGATGGGGCTTATATAGGAGAAACACCTCTTGGCCCTTTTACTTACATGAAGAATAATCCGATGAGTTTTAAACCTGGTGGCTTTACAAATGGTGCAGGACATGGCATCACTGTGAAGCAAACCAATGGGCAATACTGGCATTTTGCGACTATGGCACTGGCATCAAACGCACAATGGGAACGCCGTTTGTGCATGTTTCCAACCTATTTTGATGAGGATGGGTTAATGTATTCCACTACCGATTATGGGGATTACCCGCGTTTTGGCCCTGATCATCCTACTAAAGCAGGACAACATAATGGTTGGATGTTACTCTCGTATAAAGGTCAGGTTACAGTATCTTCATCTTTAACACAGATTATGAAGTTTACATCAAATGATGATAACGTTGAAATTACTGAATTACCTCTTGAAAAAAACACCAATAACGACGTTCTTTCGAAAGTATTAACCGATGAAAACCCCAAAACGTTTTGGGTGGCCGAAGCTAATAACGATAAACAGTGGATAAAAATTGAAATGCCGAAACCGGGAAAAATTTATGCTTTTCAGTTAAATTTTCATGACCATGAGACTGGTATTTATACACGTACTGAAGGTTTAAGACACCGTTTTAGTATTGAAGTTTCTGAAGATGGGAAAAACTGGCAAACAGCCGTAGATAGGAGCAGCAGTAATATAGATGCACCCAATGCCTATATCGTGTTGGACACGCCACTTAATGCTAAATATGTGCGCTATAAAAATGTAGAAGTGCCGGGTGCAAACTTCGCCATGTCGGAGTTTAGGGTGTTTGGCTTAGGTTTCGGCAAAACACCAGCTAATGTTAAAGGTTTTGCCATAAAACGCGAAACAGACAGAAGAGACGCAGCATTTACTTGGAAACCTGTAAAAGGAGCTCAGGGCTATAATATTCGCTGGGGAATTGCTCCAGACAAACTATACCAGTCGTGGCAGGTGTATGACACCAATGAACACTTTATGCGCTGTTTGGATCGTGATACACCCTATTATTTTAGCATTGAAGCTTATAATGAGAACGGCATTTCAGAAAAGAGTGAAATAATTTATGTACCATAACTTATGAAAAAACTATTTCTAACATCCCTCATTTTAGTCATTTTCGGCAATTTACACGCCCAGGAAGTTTCGGTAATGACCTATAATATTAAACTAGATTACCCAAAGGAAGGTGAAAATAGCTGGACGAATAGAAAGCTTTTCTTCATTAATCAATTAAAATTTCATGAGCCCGATATTTTAGGAGTACAAGAAGCCATGCCAAACCAAATGAAAGATATGGACAGCCTTTTAGTTGATTATAATTTTGTTGGTGTTGGTCGTGATGATGGAAAAGACGAAGGAGAATATTCTGCAATTTTTTACAAAAAAGACGATTTTGAGGTTTTGAAATCCTCTACCTTTTGGTTATCACAAACGTCAAATAAAGTGTCTATGGGTTGGGATGCTGTTTGTAATCGTATTTGCACTTACGCTTTGTTTCAAAATAAATCATCTAAAAAGAGTTTTTGGGTATTTAACACACATTTTGATCACGTTGGTGTTGTAGCCAGAAAACAAAGTGCTGTTTTAATCATTCAAAAAATAAAGGAATTAAATATTAACAATCTTCCCGTGATATTGATGGGCGATTTTAATATGGAAGAAACTCATGAAAGCATTCAATATATTACCAGTAACCTCAAGGATTCCAAAGCCATAGCCACATACACCTTTGGTCCTATAGGAACCTTTAACAACTTTGAATTTAATAAACCTGTAACGCGACGTATCGACTTTATATTTTTAAGTACTGATATAAAAGTAAACAAATATGCGGTGTTAAGCGATTCTAAAGATTGTCATTATCCCTCCGACCATTTCCCCGTTTTTATAAGATTAAGACTTAACTAATAATATCCTATTTAATTAAATAATTTGCTTCTATATGACTTGTTAAATCAGAAAAAGCATCAACTATCACCATTTCAACATCTACAAAAGGTTCACTTAAAATTGTAATGCCATTTTTAATTTTTGATAAATTTTCAACTGTCACTTCCTCTTTTTCAAAAGCGTTTGATAATATCAGTGACACTTCCGATAGGTTTTCAGACACCTTTTCTAGTGGAATGATTTTTGGATTTTTATTCAACTTTTTAAAATCATCATAATTTTTTGACCAAACTTTTAAATACGCTAAAACTTGATTGTAATGTATTTGGTTTGAACTATTCACAAATTGCTTTACAGCATCATTAAAACTTAAACCATCTTCAGCATCAACAACACAAGCATCTGCAAACAAATTAAAAGGCGAGAATGTTTGGTATTCAATCCCATCTTTATTTCTGGTATAAATTTTTAATGGTTCACATATTTTAGTCAATACAAGAAGTGAAGAAATATCTTGATTATTCGTCATACCTCTTAAAATCACATCTCTGTTTTTAATATGAGTAAGGCCTAATTCCTCTAATTTAAACGACACATCTTTTAGTCGCTTTTTCATATTATCAACATCATTAACCGCTTGGTTAGACCAAAATCGCTCCGCAATTGCTGCTGTCCTTGGCCATATTCTGGAATCGATGGTAAGTGGTGTTACCAACTCGCTCCACATGGTAGCTTCTCCTCCTAAAACACGCGATAATTCTGCCTCCGTTAATTGAATATCCCCTATGGGATCCACTAAATAATGCGCTTCAACAGATTGCATTCTATCTATATAATAGCCATTTGAAAGTACAGTTTGATACCCTTTTTTAGCGGCACTTATTAAACTACCTCCTTTTGGAAGCCCCTCGTTTTCCCCTCGCCATGAATGTATAACAGCCATTGTTGGCATATTGGGAGTCATAATTTCATCCCAACCCATTAATTTTTTACCTAATTTATTTAGAATTTTCTCGAGTTTGATATTAAAGTAAGTCTGTATATCATGATTGGTTTCTAAATTGTTTAGTTTTTTAAACTTTTGGATATCTTCATTTTCATCCCAATGTCTACCTTCATTTTCATCGCCACCAATATGAAAATAAGTATCCGGAAACAAGGAAGCCATTTCTGTAAATAAATTTTCAAGGAATTGATACGTAATATCCTTAGATGGATTCAGTGTTGGATTAAATACCCCCGAATTACGCTCAATAGTATAGGCATAGCCTTCTTTACTTCCTAATTCAGGATAAGCTGTTAGAATAGCCGAAGCGTGCCCAGGCACATCAAATTCCGGAATTACACGAATGCCCAATGTATTAGCATAGGAAACCACTTCTTTAATTTGTTCTTGAGTGTAGTAAAGTCCATCGGAACCTAATTCATGAAGTTTCGGGTATGTTTTAGATTCTACACGAAAACCTTGGTCGTCTGTTAAATGCCAGTGAAACACATTCATTTTCATCGAAGCCATAGCATCTAAATTGCGTTTTAAAACGTGTATTGGCTGAAAATGTCTTGATGCATCTATCATTAATCCGCGCCAAACAAATCTGGGTGCATCGGTGATTTCAACTCCAGGAAAATAAAAATAAGACCCATTGTGTTGTACTAATTGCAATAAGGTTTCTAGACCTCTAAGTGCTCCAACATCAGTAATTGCTTTTATGTTAATAATAGAATCTTCAACTATTAATTCATACGATTCGTCCGTATTAATAGTCAGTTGTGCCACACGATTATAGGTCACATTTATACTACCTCTTTTTCCAGTTACGGGAAACCCCTCTTTTAAAAACACACCAGTTCTATTGGAAAGGCGTCTTAAAAAATTAACAGCGGCATTACGAATTCGTTCGGCACCTTCATCTTCCTTGGGAATTGAAATCGTAACGTCGCTATCAATAGTAAACTCAGCAATTTTTTCTTTTAATTCTTGGGGCCATGGCATCAAATTATATTTCTCTGCCAACAGACTTTGAGAAGTAGCATATTCACTTGAAACACCAAAAAACAAAAGAAATATTATAATTTTGTTCATCAATTTAATTTTTAAAAATGATACCTCTTAAAGGCCTCAATGGCTGCATAATCGGCCAATCCTAAATCGTTATACTTTTTAGCAGTTAACCTATTTCTATCTTCAACACGCACCCAAAATTCTCTTGAATCGCCACCTTGAAACATCACACCATCCTTCTGCGATTGATGATAAAAAATGGCATGTCGTTTTTTAAGCACTTGGTCTGGACTCATAGGCACCGCCATTTCAATTTGATAGGACTCCCATTCATGCCATGCGCCGCGGTATAACCAAACCCAACAATCATCCATATATTTATTATGTTTTAACTGCTCTAATGCAATAAATAACACATCTAAACATACTTTATGGGTACCATGAGGATCGGCCAAATCTCCCGCCGCATAAATTTGGTGCGGTTTAATCTGAGAGATTAAATCACTCATAATTATAGTATCATCTTGGGATAAATTATTTTTTTTAATGGTACCTGTTTCATAGAAAGGTAAATCCAGAAAATGAACATTTTCATCATTAAGACCTAAGTATCTGGTAGCTGCTAAAGATTCACTACGTCGTATCAAACCTTTTAACTGCCTAACCTCTTGTGAATCGATATCGTTTTCCGTCTTTGTTTTCAGGAAAGTGATAATACTCTGAGTATCCTGACAATCTGGACATAATTTCTGCGTTATTTCTGCAAATTTTAAGGCTTCTTCATCTGAAACTGCAATATTTCCCGAAGTTTGATAAGCCACATGTACATCGTGCCCTTGTTCTACTAAACGGTCGAAAGTACCACCCATAGAAATGACATCGTCATCGGGATGTGGACTAAAAATAAGCACTCTTTTTTTCGGAATATCAGCACGTTCTGGTCTGTTAGAATCGTCTGCATTAGGCTTACCACCTGGCCAACCCGTAATAGTATGTTGCAATTTATTAAACATTTTTATGTTTAAATCATAAGCAGTACCTTCTTCGGTAAGAAGCCCGGACATCCCATTATTATTATAATCTTTGTCCGTTAATTTTAATATTGGCTTACTTAAACGTTCTGAAAGCCAAACTACTGCTTTTAGTTTCAGGTCCTCATTCCAAACACAAGCCGTAACGAGCCAAGGCGTTTTTACTCGTGTTAATTCAGAAGAAGCAGCTTCATCTAAAATAAAAGTTGTGTTGTTATGATGTTGCAAATAAGTGGCCGGCACTTCCGAAGTTATGGGACCTTCAATAGTTTCTTTAAGAATTTTTGCTTTGTTATTTCCCCAACCCAAAAGCACAATTCGTTTAGCACCTAAAACAGTACCTATTCCCATGGTTATTGCTTTTCTTGGCACGTTATCAATTCCTAAAAAACCAGGAGCTGCATCAACCCTTGTGATGTGATCCAAGGTTATACTTCGTGTACCGGAATTTAAATGAGAACCGGGTTCATTAAACCCAATATGGCCTGTCCTTCCGATGCCTAATAGCTGAAAATCTAACCCACCAGCTGCTTTTATTTTCATTTCATAATCAACACACGATTGATATAAGTTTTCTGAGCTAACCTTTCCGTCTGGTATATTGATGTTTTCTGGCAGAATATCAATGTGATTAAAAAGGTGTTGATGCATGAAATAAAAATAACTTTGAATATTGTTTTTATCCATTGGAAAATATTCATCTAGGTTAAAGGTGATAACATTCACAAAACTCAATCCTTCTTCTTTGTGCATTCTTATAAGCTCTTCGTACACTTTTATAGGTGAAGAACCTGTAGCTAAGCCTAAAACACATGGTTTGTTTTGAAATTCTTTTTCTCTAATTAAACCTGCTATTTCTTCGGCAACAAGAATGGATGCTTCATTGGAATCCTCAAAAATAACGTTGTGAATTTTTTCAAAACGTGTTTCTTCAAATTTTCCTGCTTGGGAATAAACTATACTTTTATGATCTGCAATTCTCACTGTAAACAATTTTATGGTTATAGATTTCAATACAGCACACGGAAAAACACTATTTTCCGCATGCTGATTAAGGAACAAAAATTAACTTAATTTGTATTTAAATATTAGAAGTTTGACAACCCAGTATCCCACCACAGGCGTGTTCCACCTGTATCTGGACCATTTAAATATCCAACTGCTGTTAACACATTAGCTGCATTGGTATTTATTTCGTTTTCCACAAAATTGATTCTTCGTATTTGCGTAGTTGTACTAATTTTTCCGCCGCTATTATTTACTACAACCGGGTAGATTCTTGGATAGCCGGTACGTCTAAATTCAGACCAAGCCTCTTGTCCATCAGGGAACATGGCGATCCATTTTTGAGTAATAATTTGCTCCAATTGCTCCTCATTGGTACCAGAACTATTGTATGCTTTTTTCACAGTGCTTGGATAAGCAATGTCATTTACAGCATTTAAAGCATCCACAAAATTAGCTGGTGTACTTGTAGTATCTGCTAAATATGCTTCTACACCCGAAACGCTATGTTGCGCAAATGATGCTGCAACGCCCGCTTCATAATTATCTTTCGCAATTCCAGCGCCTGCCCAACCTCTTAAGGAAGCTTCCGCTTTTAAGAAATTCACTTCGGCAGCCGTCATCCAAGTTAGGGTTTCACCATCAATCACACTTCCAATAGAGGAATGATCTAAATATTGCACTTTCGCATCAATAGCAATCCCCATTCTAATACCCTTATAATCACCAGCTAAAGAAGCATCGGCAGAAGGATTAAAATAAGCCTTAATTCTATCATCATTATAACCTGTTAGAATAGATTCCATTACGGCTCCCATTCTTATGTCGCCCCATGACCCACTAATAACTGATATTGGATGTGGAAACCCTGTGTTAATAACCATATTAGAACTTGTCATTAAACCTGCATTACTAGCCAACGCTAATTCACCTTGTGTTTTTGCCAAAGTAGGATTTATTTTAGATACACGCATGGCTAAACGCAGTCTTAAACTATTAGCGAATTGTCGCCATTTAGCAATATCACCTGCCAAACTAGACATATCAAAAGGAACAAATTGAACATCCTCTTCAAAAGCCTCCAAACCATCAATAGCAGTTTTTAGTTCTTCAAAAAAAGCAGTATAAGCTACTTCTTGCGAATCATATTCACCAGTAGTACTAAAATCGTTAAATTTTGTGTAACGAATAGGTCCATAAATATCCGATACGCGGTGCATTGCTGTTACTTTAATGATATTTGCTAAGTAAACAAACTTAATACCGTTAGGATCTCCACCTAATTCAACCGCATTTTTCACATTCAATGCTTGTGGCATCACATAGCCGTAGGCATCACTCCAAGGGAAACCGTTCCAACCGTCCACTAAGGCATAAGTCATGTTATTTACGTTTCCTGCAAAAGGCGTTGGAGGTGTCATATAACCAGAGTACACATCCCCTATTAAACCCTGTTGCAATTGATAATTCCATGCAGGAGTTACATTGAACACATTTAAAAACATGGGACCAAATTCATTGCCCACATTATTATTCATTTGAGTTAAACTCTCTTCTGAAATACCATACGGGTTAGTATTTATTTTTTCAAAATCGTCTGTACAACTGGCCAAACTAAGCAGCGTTAAAGACGTTAAAAGGTATTTAAATATATTTTTCATTTTCTTAGAAATTTACGTTAATGTTTAATCCTACGCTTCTTGTTGAAGGTTGCCCATATATATCTACACCCTGTAATCCGATACCTGTACTAGATGCAATATTCGGATCGAAAGGAGCATCTTTATAAATGAAAAACAGGTTGTTTGCAATTAATGAAAGCTTAACCGATTCAAAGAATTCACCTGGATTTGGGAAAGTATATCCTAAAGATAATTCTCTTAAACTTATGTTGGTTGCGTCGTAAACATACTCACCTAATAATCCTGCTCTACCACCTATTTTTGTATAGTAATCTTTAGCCGTCATTTGTGCACTTGTTCCTGTAGTGGTTATAACTTCAATCATCCCTCCATTGGTATTTCTTGCGTCTGCAGATGCTTGAGACACACCATAAAAATCATTAATTGCTTCAGTAATACTTACTACATCACCACCAAATTTTCCATCAATTAAAAAGTTTAAGGAAAAGTTTTTATAATCGAAAGTGTTGCTAAGTCCCAAAGTAAAATCTGGTTGAGCGTGCGATATGGTCTCAAACCCAGTTGCTTCAATGGTTAAGCTTCCACTACCATCATCAGAAACTATTGGTAAGCCGTTTTCATTTCTTAAAATTGAACGTCCGCGAATACTACCAAAATCTTCACCTTCAACTAAAGAATAGCCGTAACCATTTACTCCAGGAGCAGTTAAAATTGCTTCACCATTTTCTAATGAAGGGTGCACTGAAACGACTTTGTTTTCATTTGAAGCGAAGTTTAAAGCCATATCCCATTTGAAATTATCATTAACAATAGGTTTTCCGTTAAGTACCAATTCAATACCCTTATTAGAAATTTCACCAGCATTAACAATATTTTGAGTGTAGCCCTCTATATTAGGCTGTGCTGCAATAAAGAATATCTGGTTTTCGGTATTAGAGCTGTAGTAAGTTAAATCTATACCCAACCTATTTCCTAGAAAACGCCATTCTGTACCAATTTCGAAAGATTTTTGTTTTTCTGGCTCTAAAGTTTCACCATCTCTAGGGGCAAATGTTGCTTGATTTGCCGAACCAATTGTGCCGCCAGAATTTGTTGTTCCAATAGTTCTTAAAGGAACGGTTGCAAACGCAGGAATATCTTTTCCAACCTCAGCATAGGACATGCGAACCTTTGCAAATGATACAGCTTCAGGCAATTCGATTGTTTCAGATAATACATTGGTTAGTCCAACCGATGGATAAAAGAAAGAGCTAGAATTTGTATTTACTAAGGTTGAAGACCAATCGGTTCTACCTGTAATATCTAAATAAAACATGCCTTTATAGCCAATATTTACAGCACCAAAAACAGATTGGACTTCTCTATTTGAAACTGTTTGTGCAATACCGTTAGAAGATTCAAAGTTGGCAATAGTAAATACATTCGGAAATCTTAAACCTTCAGGTCCTGAATCCATTAATATCTGATCACCAATACTATATTTTGTTAAACTCGTTCCGAGAGTTAAGTTAAAATCAAAATCCTCAGAAAGGTTTTTGTTATAATTTGCTATTAAATCTAAGTACTGTTGTGTGTTTTCTGTTTTTTCAAGAATGTAGCGTCCTGTTTCTGGCACAAAAGTTAAATCGCTACCTGCATATAATTTTTTATCATAAGTGAAAAATGATTTATCAAAACTTCCTCTAGATTGCAATGAAAAATCATCTGTAATTTGATATTTAACACTTACACTAGCGAGTACTCGTTGTGCGATATCTTTACTTTGATTTCTATTAATTAACCAATATGGATTTTGCTGAATATTTTCATCAAAAGAGGTAGCATATTGATCCATCATATTGGTAGCGGTGTTGAAATACTCAAATTTATCTTTGTAAGTATTTAAATCTATTCCTACTGGATTAAGGTATAAACCGGTTAAAGGATTTGAGTACAATCCGTTTCCAGGGCGGTTCCAAATACGTTGATCCGACAAACTTATATTCGCCGATACCTGAATTTTATCATTTAAAAAACTGGCTGTTTCTCTTAAGTTTAAAACATTTCTATTCAATCTATTTTCTGGCATTACTCCTGTAGCAGAAGTATTTGCAAACGAAAAATAAGTTTGCGCCACTTTATTGCCTGCACTTAAAGAAATGGCCTGTGTAGCAGTTGTTCCGGTTTTAAAAAAATCATCAACAGTATTTGATAAACCACTAGCTTTTACACCCCAAGATTTAGGATCTGTTACCCTACCATTTTCTGCAATAGCACCTCCAACCGAAGGCGATTGGTATTCGGTTTGCAATTCAGGTAAGGACATTACATTATCAAGCGTAAGCGTAGAGTTGAAGTTAACTTTTACAACCCCGTTTTTCCCACTTTTTGTTGTTATTAATATTACACCATTAGCACCTTGGCTACCATATAAAGCCGCAGCTGAAGCACCTTTTAAAACCGTCATACTTTCCACATCATCTGGATTTATAAGTGATGTAATATCACCTCCATCTCTATTTCCTGTTTGGCTACCAAAAACGTTTGTTCCAGGTGTTTCACCATTTTGTCCATTACCACTATTAAGCATTGGAACACCATCAATAACATACAACGGGTCATTATTACTTGTAGATGAATTACCTCTTAAAACTACTTTAGTTGCACCTCCAACACCCGAAGAGCTTCGTGTAATGGTTAAACCTGCCGATTTTCCTGACAAACTATTAATAGGGTTGGTTTGCTTAACCCTAGCTAAATCTTCACCCTTTACATCTTGGGCGGAATAGGTTAATGTTTTTCGTTCTTTCTTAATCCCTAAAGCCGTTACTACAACTTCATTTAACTGTTCAGCATCTTCTTCCATCACCACATTAATAATATTGCTGCTACCAACGGTTATTTTTACACTCGTCATTCCCAGATAAGAAAAGTTAAGAACATCACCCACCTTTGCGGTTAGGTTATAATTCCCATCAAAATCTGTTTGGGCACCAATAGTGGTTCCCGATACTGATACATTTACTCCTGGAATTGGAATGCCACTTCCTTTAGAAGTTACTGTTCCTTTAATTTCTTTTTGTTGAGCAACTATTATTTGGGCTGTCAATAATAAAAAAGAAAACAAGAAAAGAGTTCGTAAGTTTTGTTTCATAATTCGATTATTTTGTGTTTTTAGTTGAACCAAACTATTCATTATTAATATTGAATAAAAAAAATTTATATAAACGACATGGTTTTACACATAGACGACATGGTTAACTCTGCAAACGATTTTTTAAAATAAAGATTTATCAGTTTTATTGCTAATTAACGAATATATCACTAAAATTGCTTTGAATTTACATCAAGAATATTCAATAAATCACCTAAAAACTCAAGATTATTTCAAAATTCAACAAAAAAATAAACGACACTATTCCTATAAGGTATCATGTGGTATTTTGGCTAGGTTATTTTGCCTTCAACTTTGTACGCTGGGGAAGTTATTTTGCAGATTACTGGTATTCTTTAAAATCTAATTTAGTAGAATTCCCTATTCACATGATAGTGGTTTATTTAAATCTTTATTATCTAATTCCAAAATTCATTCTTCGTAAAAAATATTGGACTTACTTCATCTCCTTAGTCTTCATGTTGCTGTTGGTATATTTGGTACGAACAGGGCTTAACTATTTATTGGTTACAAAAAATATTTGGCCAGAAGCTGGAGATTCTGGGCGATTTATGGAGCTAAATCATATCATAGCTGTAATTTTAGGCGAATTATATGTTATTGGTTTTGTTACGGCTATTAAGATAGTTATTGATTGGTCCATAGAGAAAAAAAGAAATGAAGATTTAGAGCAACTTCAAATGAGTACCGAACTTAAATTTTTACGTACTCAAATTCAGCCTCACTTCTTTTTTAATACCCTGAACAATTTATATGCCTTAACCTTAACAAAATCCGACAATGCCCCAAGATTGGTAATTAAATTGTCCGATATGATGGAGTATATTTTATATGAAGTAAAGAGCTCGCGAGCAAGTTTACTTCAAGAAATTAACCATATCAACAATTTTATTGATATTGAGCGCCTTCGATTTGAAGAAAAAGTAGAAGTTGAAATAGATATTTCGGGAGATATTGAAGATATTACCGTTCCCCCACTATTATTGTTGTCTTTTGTTGAAAATTGCTTTAAACACGGTATGAAGGAAAATGATAAACTAAAAATTAAAATGAGTTTTAGCGTATTAAATAGAGGTTATTTAGAATTTACTTTAATCAATAATTTTAATCCGAATGCGACGAAAACAGAAAGTAATGGCATAGGAAATAAAAACGCTAAACGCAGATTAAATTTACTATTTTCAAATAATTATATTTTAGAATCAACAACAGAAGGAGAAAGTTATAACTTGTTTTTAAAAATACCCCTATAATGAATATTAAGTGCATTATTATTGATGACGAACCACTTGCAATTTCTGTAATTGAAAATCATTTGAAGAATTTTGACAATATAGAAATAGTTGAAACATTTATTAACCCTCTAAAAGCTTATAGCGTTTTAGAGAAGGAAAAAATAGATTTAATATTTCTAGACATCAATATGCCTCAAATAACGGGTTTTACTTTTATTGAGAACTTGGGCTATAAACCCCTCATTGTTTTTACCACTGCCTACCGTGAATATGCTGTAAAAAGTTTCGAATTAAATATTTTAGATTATTTAGTAAAACCGATTCCTTTCGACAGGTTTTTAAAAACCATTAATAAAGTATATCATGAAGTGTATGTTAGCAACAACAAAATAGATGCGACATTACAGCAAGAGCCACATATTTTTTTAAAGGTGAATAAAAAGCTTATTAAAACGAATTTGAACGACATTCTATATATTGAAAGTTTAAAGGATTACATTAAGGTGATTACCACATTAGGTGATTATATCGTTCATAAATCGTTATCTGCTATAACCGAAGAATTGCCACAGTCCAATTTTATGCGAATTCATCGTTCATTTACCATTTCAATAAATAAAGTTGTTGCTTTAGAAGGTAATACAGTTGAAATTTTAAACAGAAAAATTCCGATTGGGCGCAATTACACCAAACAAACCAAAGAACGGATTTTTAACATTAACGACGACGACAATTAAATTCTGTATCTTGTTTTTATTACCCTATCACCCTAGTCGTTTTTGATTAATGAAGTAACATTAGAAACAATTATTAAATCACGAAAAAATGACACAAAGAATTGAATCTGTTGATATTTTAAGGGGTTTTACAATTATTGCCATGATTTTGGTGAATACGCCTGGAGATTGGAACAATGTTTACGCTCCATTATTACATTCAGAGTGGCATGGGCTAACGCCTACAGATTTAATTTTCCCCTTCTTTTTATTCATTGTTGGCATTTCAATTTATTTCTCATATAAAAACAAACCCAATAACCTTTCAACCTATAAAAAAATAGGAATCCGAAGTTTGAAACTAATAGGCTTGGGATTATTTCTAAATAGCTTTTTACCATGTTTCCCTTTTTTTGTTGAATTTGAATCATTACGATTTTTAGGCGTTTTTACAAAGAATAGGCATCGTGTTTTTAATCGCCTCAATTCTTTACATTAATTGCAATTGGAAAAGCTTAATTGTCATCTCCTCTATTGTTTTACTAGTTTATTGGCTTTTCTTAGGATTTATGCCTTTACCTGATGGTAGCACTCCAACCTATAATAGAGCCACAAACAACTGGGCAAACTACATAGACCTAAATCTTTTAGGGAAGCACATGTGGCAGCCAGACTACGACCCCGAAGGAATTATAAGCACAATACCTGCGATAGTTTCTTGTATTATCGGAATTTTAATTGGTAAACTTTTAGATGGACTCACTCAGATAAAACCATTGCTTTTTGCTGGCACTGGATTATTAATAACAGGTTACTTTTTCAGCATCTATTTTCCAATAAACAAGGCGATTTGGAGTAGTAGTTTTGTATTAGTAACAAGCGGTTGGGGAACATTAATTCTTACAGCTATATTTTATCTTAAAGATGTAAAAAAGTATGAATTCGGTAATATTTTCAAATACGTAGGCATGAATGCCATTACCATTTACTTTTTGTCCAGTTTCATTTCTAAATCCATGTACTTAATAAAGGTTGGACCGGAAAATAATATTCACTCATGGTTATATGAGTCGTTTTTTGTTTATCCTTTTTTTAGTTTAGATTTTTTTTCCCTAATTTATGCAATAGCTGTAGTATCACTTTATACGCTACTTGGTTACTTTATGTATAAAAAAAAACTATTTATAAAAGTTTAGCCTAAATATAGAATAAAGCTCAGGTGGTTATTCAAACCAGTCCTTTATAATTTCCTGTTCTATATTATGATTTCCTTTGTGAATAAACTCATTTTTAATGGCATTATATTCATAATCACCACCCCAATTTTCAAAGTTTTCCGCAACCTTTTCTATAGCTTCACATATAAATTCAATCTCAGCATTGGTCATTATTGGGTGTATGGACATACGAATCCAACCCGGACGCTCTATTAAACAACCTTCCAATATCTTTACCTCGATTGATTTTGAAGTTGTCTGATCTACATTTAACAAATAATGACCATAAGTCCCCGCACATGAACACCCACCTCTAGTTTGAATTCCGAAGCGATCATTCAGTAATTTAACAATCAAGTTATAATGTGCATTATTTATATAAAATGAAAACACACCCAAACGATCCGTATGATTTGGTGCTAAAATATTTAAATTTTCAATTTTTGATAACCTTTCGAAAATAATAGCATTTAATTCGCGCTCCCTTTCTAAAATATTTTGAACACCCATTTTTTCCTTCAACTTTATAGAAAGTGCGATCCTAATTGCTTGTAAAAAACCAGGCGTGCCCCCATCCTCACGAGATTCTATATCATCTATAAAGTCATGGTCTCCCCAAGGGTTTGTATAATTTACTGTCCCGCCACCTGGGTTATCTGGAATCAGATTTTTATAAAGTTTTTTATTAAATATCAGAACACCTGTTGCCCCTGGTCCCCCTAAAAACTTATGTGGTGAAAACGTGATTGCGTCTAAATATTCCTCTTCGTTTTCTGGATGCATATCTATTTTAACATATGGTGCTGAACAGGCAAAATCCACAAAACACAGGCCATTATTTTCATGCATTATTCTAGCAATCTGGTGATAGGGCGTCTTTATTCCTGTTACATTAGAACAACCTGTAACTGCCGCTATTTTTATTGGTATCTCCCGGTATTCCTGTAACAACTTCTCTAAACTAGTTAAACAAGGCAACCCATCCGCATTCGATGGAATGACTTTTACTCTAGCAATGGTTTCAAGCCAAGAAGTTTGATTAGAATGGTGCTCCATGTGAGACACAAAAATAACGGGGCGTTTTTCTTCTGGAATTTCCGTATGCTCTTTTAGATTTTCGTTGAGTTTAATTCCTAAAATACGTTGAAACTTATTAATCGCACCAGTCATCCCCGTTCCCTCTGTTAACAACACATCATCACTTGAAGCGTTCACATGAGTCTTAATAATCGTTCTAGCTTCATGATATGCATACGTCATAACACTACCGGTAATAGATGTTTCTGTATGCGTATTAGCCACATAGGGACCAATCTTATTCAATAGCTGTTCTTCAATTGGTCTGTACAATCTTCCACTTGCTGTCCAATCAGCATAGATGATTTCTTTTTCACCGTATGGAGACACAAACGTTTTTTCCATTCCAACCACATGTTTCCTAAATTGCGAAAAATAGGCTTCGAGATTTGATTGTGAATTTTTCGCTTTACTTAAATCTTTATTTTCTTTGAAGAAATTATCTGTACCCATCATGCTGGTAAAATTATAAAAAAACACATAAGAAGAAACAACTTAAGGTTATAAAACAAAAAGATAATTTTAAATTTAGAAAATCCAGTTTGCACTCAATTTTGAAATAACTAACCAATAACTTATAACCTACAATATAACACCTTAATTCTTATTTATTAATTCTTTTAAAACAGTATCTGTTCCTTTAAACATATCATCCCGTTTTTGATCTATAATTAAATCAGGTTGAAGAGCTGTATTTTCCTGATCGGATAAACGGAAAAGTCTTTTTGAATAGGTTATAACTAAT
>NZ_JBFHGK010000005.1:0-132519 GCF_041583155.1 Mariniflexile sp. | reverse complement strand
CCAATTACATGTTGACTCCCAATCAAATGCACAAACAAAATAGTATCAAAAGAAAAAAATATAAAACTAAAAAAGGCAGTGACATAAAATCACTACCTTTAAATTATTAATTCTGTATCCCTATTTCAGGACGTCACAAATGTAATTGAATTTATAATGAAATAAGAGCTAAAATGGTCTATAAAAAATTGCTTTATCAAGCTATTCTATAAGCCCCTTTACCTCATTAAAATCCAATCCGCCATAATTACCCGAACTCATTAATAATAACGCTTTATTGTTAAAATTCTGCGAGAATAAAAAGTTTTTAAAATCCTCTGGATTGGTATAAATAATCAGGTCATCCCGCTCAAAAGCATTGGCTATTTGTCCGTGGGTTACTTCTTTAAGCTTTTTAATTTGTACGGCATGTGGCGAATAAAAAACCACGGCAACATCTGCTGCATCTAAAGTTCCTTTATATTGGTTTAAAAATTCAGCGTTTAAACTGCTATAAGTATGCAACTCTAAGCAAGCTACAATTGTTCGGTTTCCAAATTGCTCTTTCACAGCCTTTGTGGTCGCTTCCACCTTACTTGGTGAGTGTGCAAAATCCTTGAAGGCTACACTAATTTTTCCTTCTGCTATTTTCTCTAAACGCTTACTTGCTCCTTTAAAGCTCGCAATAGCTTCATAGAAATCGTCTTCATCAATACCCATGTGTTGACAAATCCATTTGGCTCCTGCTAAATTATTTAGGTTGTGTCTACCAAAAACTTCTATTGGCAGTGGTCCTTCTGGTGTATCTAAAAGGGTTTGTCCGTTTTCAACTGTATAATCGGGAGTATTATAAGGCAATTTTCGAATGGGGTTGGCTGAAGCTTCAACAACACGCTTTACCTCTAAATCTTCTTCATTATAGGTGATACTTCCACCGTTTACAATGCTGTCTACAAAAATGCGAAACTGCTCTACGTAATTATCATATGTTGGAAACACATTGATGTGATCCCAGGCAATACCACTTAACAAAGCAATATTGGGTTTATATAAATGAAATTTTGGACGCCTATCAATTGGAGAACTCAAATACTCATCGCCTTCTAAAACCATGAAATCGTTGGTTTCCGTTAGTTTAACCATCACATCGAAACCTTCCAACTGTGCTCCTACCATATAATCTACATCGCGATCATGGTAATGCATTACATGTAAAATCATGGATGTTATAGTGGTTTTTCCATGACTACCCCCAATTACAACACGGGTTTTGTGTTTTGATTGTTCATATAAAAATTCGGGATAACTGTAAATTTTTAATCCCAATTCCTGAGCTTTCAACAACTCCGGATTATCTGCTTTGGCATGCATGCCCAACACAACAGCATCTAAACCTGCATCAATTTTTTCTGGAAACCAACCATAGGTGTCGGGTAGTAATCCTTTGGCACTTAACCTGGATTTTGAAGGTTCGAAAATCTCGTCGTCGCTGCCTGTAACTTGGTATCCTTTATTGTGTAATGCTATAGCTAAATTATGCATTGCTGAACCACCAATAGCGATAAAATGTACGTTCATGTAGTTTTATTGTATTCTGAATTATAATATAGAATTTACCTGATTTTATTAGGTTCTTTCCAGAAGTAAATATATGAATTGAATTTGGATGACCGAAGTGTGAATAGGAAGTTTTTGCATTAGCAATTAAAGAGCCATCTTTTTCTCATAAGATGCAAAAAAGTTATACCGATAGGCGCAACCACATTAGTAACGCCATCATACTAAAGTTTTAAAATTCGCTGTTTTTCGTCTTTAAAATATTTGGTTTTTGGCGATTCGGCAAGTGCTAAATCAATATACTTTAAAGCGGCAGCTTTGTTTTTTTTGTGCGCATATATTTGCGAAAGTCTGTAATGTGCCCAAGCTTTGGTCACCCCATCTTTTGGAGAATAGTTTTTTAAATAGGTTTGTAAACATTGAACGCCCTTTTGCAATTCGATGTTATATTGGGCTGCAATTTTACCCATTTCATAATCCAATGCATTTCTCTTATACTTTTCTTTTGCATCTTCAAGATTTGCTAGGGCTTTTTCGGGTTGCTTTTGCTTTTCATAGAAAGTGGTAAGTTTATTATAACACCATAGAGAACCACCTTCCTTAATGGCTAACTTATAATATTTTTCGGCAAGTTCTGGCTCTTCATCATACTCAAAAATGAAGCCTTTTGCCAAATACCCATCTACTTTTGAGAGTTGTTCTAATTGATACGCATACTTTAACGCCATATTTTTACTGCCCCCTAAAACACCTGGTAATTTCATGTAGTATTCCACCAAGGCCCATCGCACATTTTTGTGTTCTGGGTCTAGTTTTGCAGCTTTATGGAGGGCCGATTCTATATCGTTTACCATACCAATAGCTGTAATTTTATTGGACTCCAAAGCTTTCATACCCATGGCGCCACCGTATTTGTAGTGGTATTCCGCATTTTTCGGGTCTGCTTTTGTTAAATTCTCATATATCTCTATCGCTTCGTCCCATTTTTTTTGATGGCCGTAGGTATCTCCTAAAAGTTCAAGGACCTCCAAATCTTTTGGGTGTTTCTCTAAATAAACTGTTATTTTTATTTCAGCTTTATCAAACTGCTTTTGCTTAATTAGATCCTCAAAACCAGCTACATGTGATTGACCAAAAGATACTATCGGAAAAAGTATTAAGTAAATTAAATTTCTCATAACATGTAATTTGTTAACAAATTTCAATACGGCATTTTAACTAAAAATAACTAAATTCACTCAATCAATAACACTATTCTTTCATATATTAATTTTTGGAACAGCTTTTGAAAGTAATTTTATAACAAATTTAATGAAATGAAACAATCGGCAATTTTTTTAACAATTATTTTACTTTCAATATTAGGGCATAGTCAAAATGCTAATTATGAAACACTCTGGAAATCAGTTAAAAACAATGAAGATAATGGTTTACCCAAATCGGCTTTAAACGTTGTAAATCAAATTTCTGCACTCGCTATAAAAGATCAAAATCAAACTCAATTTATAAAAACAATGCTTTTTAAAAGCAAGTATGCATTGGTTTTGGAAGAAGATGCGCAATTAAATATCATTAACGATTTTAAAAATCAAATTACGCATAGTAACATACCAACCAAAAATATATTAGAAAACATTTTAGCTAATTTATATTGGCAATATTTTAACCAAAACCGTTGGCAATTTTATAAAAGAACAAAAACCAATGAAAAAGTAGATACTAATGATTTTAGAACTTGGGATTTGCAAACCCTATTTGATGAAATTCATTTGCATTACCAAAATTCACTACACAATAGCCAAACACTTAAACTACAACCTTTAAGCAAATATGATAGCATATTAACCCTTCAAAAAGGTTCTAAAATTTACAGACCAACCTTATTTGATTTCCTAAGTCATAACGCTTTAGAATTTTATAAAACAAACGAAACCAATATTACCAAACCTGCCTATAAATTTGAAATAGATAATCTTGATTTTTTGGGCGATGCAACCACATTTTCTAATATCACACTCAAACTGAAAGATTCTATGTCTTTACAGTTAAATGCTTTAAAAATTTATCAGAACTTAATTCAATTTCATTTAAAAGATAAGGAACCTTTTGCGTTAGCAGACGTAAATATTGAACGTTTAAAATTTGTAAACCAACATGCTACTTTTAGCAACAAAGAAGCTTTATTCTTGGATGCCTTAAAAACCGAAGCTGAAAACTTGAAAGCTCATGAGGTTTCTGGATTATACGATTTTGAAATTGCTTCAATCTATTATCAACAGGGCAATGCATACACACCTAAATCAAATGAAAAAAATCGTTGGAAAACTAAAGAAGCGTTTGACATTTGCAATGCCGTTACTCAAAAATTTCCTAAAAGTAATGCTGCAGAAAAATGCAAGGTTTTAAAATCTCAAATACTGCAACAAACACTTCAAATTACTACCGAAGATTTTTTGCCTATTCAGAAACATGCGCGTTTATTAGTAAGCTATAAAAATATAGAAAACATTCAATTTAAAATCTACGATATTTCTAGAAATCAATTAGAAAAATTCCAAAAAATTTATAGAAAAGAAGAGCAAGCCGCCTTCATTAAAAGCTTAACATTAAATACAGAATGGCTAAGTAAATTACGCAACGAAAACGATTTACAAACACATAGCACCGAGGTTTTAATTCCAAAATTACCTAATGGAACCTTCATAATCTATGCCGAAACTGAAGCAGACCAAGACATCTTTGCTTTTAGCTCGGTTCAGGCAACAAATTTTGCTTTGTTAGAAAAAGATAGTAAAACGCATACAACCTTTCTGGTAATTGACAGAAACAATGGAAAACCAATTCAAAATGCCACAGTAACTCTAACTTATTTTAAAAATAATGATAGAAATCCAATCAATAGAAATTTCACAACAAATGCTTTAGGAGAAATAACAATCAAAAAAGAAAGCGAGTATTACCGAAATATTTCTGCAAAAATTAGTCACTTAAACGAAACGGCATATTTCGGAGATTATTCTATTAACCAATATCACAAATCAGATAAAAAAGACATAACATATAATGGCTTTTTATTTACCGACCGAAGCATTTACCGACCTGGACAAACTGTTTATTTTAAGGCAATTGCCATGAAAGTGGAAAACGAGAATTCAGAAGTCCTACCAAACAAGTCTGTTTCAACCATTTTATATGATGTAAATAATGTTAAAATCAAAGAGCTTGAATTTGTTACCAATGAATTTGGCTCAATTTATGGTGAATTTATATTACCTAGCAGCGGATTGAATGGTGAATATCATATTAAATTGGATGGAAATGCTGAAGATTTTGAGGTTAATCATTATTTCTCTGTTGAAGAATACAAACGTCCAAAATTCGAAACCAAGTTTACTCCTATAACCGAAACTTATAAGGTAAACGATTCGGTTACAGTAAAAGGAACTGCTTTAGCCTACGCCGGAAGCAACATTACAAATGCTAAAGTGGTATATCGTGTACATCGAAAAGTGGAATACCCACGTTGGTATTTTTGGTACCGCCCATGGTTTATTAGCGAACCTCAAGAAATAACGCATGGTGAAAGCAGCACTAATGATAAAGGCGAATTTGAAATAACTTTTAAAGCCTTGCCTGACCAAAGTGTAGATAAAACGAGTTTACCAATTTTTAATTATCAAATAACGGCAGATGTTACCGACCTAAACGGTGAAACCCGAAGCGCTAAAACCATTATTAACGTTGGGTATCATGCTTTAATTGCGAACATGAGTATTGCTGAAAAAATTGATAAATCTCAAAAAAATCATAACATACTTATTAATACTAAAAATCTGAATGGTGAATTTGTTCCTGCCATAGGAACTGTGAAAATCTATAAATTGGAAGCACCAAAATCAGTTTTAAGACAACGCCCATGGCAGGCACCAGATTATCAAGATTTTTCAGAGGAAATCTTCAAAAACCTATTCCCTCATGATGCTTACATGAATGAAGATGAGCCAGCTAATTGGGCAAAAGGCGACTTGGTTTTTGAAAAATCATTTAACACAGAAGTATCTAAGACACTTGAATTAGGAAGTATTAAAAAATGGAAATCTGGACGCTATATCATCACTTTAGAAAGCATTGATAAATTCGGCCAAATAGTGAAAGACGAAGTAAAAACCACACTTTATAGTGATGATGACAAAACATTAGCAGACAACCAATTATTCAGCATCACAACTAATAAATCAACCTATAAAGTTGGTGAAACCGTAGTTGCAACTTTAGCATCGGGAGCTAAAGATTTAAACATAACTGTTTCTATAGAAAAAAATAATGAGATTGTAAAAACCGAAGTTATTCAATTGAATAACAGCAAGAAAACAATCACCATTCCTGTATCACATTCAGATGTGGGTGGTTTTGCCGTACGATATAGTTTTGCTGTTTTTAATAGTTTTATATCCGATGCCGAAATAATATCCGTTCCATATCCAAAAACCGATTTAGAGATTGAAACAACTACATTTAGAGACAAAATTCAGCCAGGTGTCGATGAAACTTGGAGTTTTAAAATTAAAGGCCCACAAGGAGATAAAGTGTCTGCAGAAATTTTAGCAAGCATGTACGATTCGTCTTTAGATCAGTTTAATCCACATAATTGGAGTTTTAATCCAATACAAAATTCTACTTATTTCTCCTATTATCCTATTCATGCTTATCGTAGTTTCGGCACCCAAAATTTTAGAGTTTATTTTTCAAAAAATTATTCAACTTATTCGCCACAGCAATATGATCAACTAAATTGGTTTGGATTTTATTTTGGAAATCAAAATTCAGGATATAGGAATTTGATGGCTATTTCAAAATCGGCAAAGGCTAATAACATTCCATCTGAACAAGTTAGCGAAGAAGATAGTGAAGTTCTTTTTTCAGCCTTAAATATAGAAGAATCTGGCGAGTTAAGAAAGGAAGAGTTCAGTTCAGACAAAGAGAAAAATTCAATAGAAAATAACCCAATTGAAAAGCAAAACATTCAAAACATTCAAATTCGTAAAAATCTCCAAGAAACAGCTTTTTTCTTTCCGCAATTACAAACTGATAAAGAAGGCACTGTTACTTTCAGTTTTACAACACCCGAAGCATTAACCCAGTGGAAATTACAATTGTTAGCACATACCAAAACCTTGGAAAGTGCTACAAAAACGTTAACAACCGTTACTCAAAAAGAATTGATGGTAATCCCAAATGCGCCACGTTTTTTACGTCAAGGAGATACAATAACCATTAGTACCAAAATTGCAAATCTAACAAACAACGAGCTTTCTGGACAAGTCTATTTATTTTTAACAGATGCTATCACTGGAAAGGATATTACCAATACACTTGTTTCGTCGAATACAATTAAAACATTTACAGCTAAAGGAAAAGGCAATACACAAGTTTCGTGGAACTTAACAATTCCTGATGGTATAGATGCAGTTCAGTATAAAATCATCGCAAAATCCAATACCTTTAGCGATGGTGAACAAAATGCTTTACCTGTTTTAAATAACCGCATGTTAATTACAGAAACCTTACCCATGTGGATCCGCTCTAACGAAACAAAAACATTCACATTAAATAAGCTAAAAACCAATACCTCTACAACACTTAAAAACCATAAGTTGAGTTTGGAAATAACTTCCAACCCTGCATGGTATGCGGTACAGGCACTGCCCTACTTAATGGAATATCCGTATGAATGTAATGAACAAATATTTTCTCGTTTTTATGCGAATGCCTTGGCGAGTCATATTTCAAACTCAAACCCACGAATTAAAGACGTATTCAACCAATGGAAAACGCAAGATGTATTAATTTCAAACCTTGAAAAGAACGAGGAATTAAAGTCAATTCTAATTCAAGAAACACCATGGCTACGTGATGCACAGAGCGAAACAGAACAGAAAAAACGCATTGCCTTGTTATTCGATTTGAATAAAATGAATAACGAGTTGCAATCCTCCAGTAATAAGTTAGCCAACAACCAATTAAACAATGGTTCTTGGGCCTGGTTTAATGGGGGTATTGAAAATAGATATATTACCCAACACATCATTGCTGGTTTCGGGCATTTGGACAAACTTGGTGTATCCTTAAGTAACATAGAAAATTCAAAAATGATTGAAAAAGCCATTAGTTATCTAGACGCGGAATTTGTGAAAGAATACAATGATATTAGAAAATACAATTCAAAAGTCGACTTAACAAAAGATCATTTAAGCTATACACAATTACATTATTTATATATGCGAAGCTTCTATACCGAAATTAAGAAATCTAAAGAAGTTGCTGACATTACAAAGTATTACCAATCACAAATTCAAAAATATTGGTTATCACGTTCTTTATACGCAAAAGGTTTAATGTTATTGGTGGCTAATAGAATGGGCGATAAAGCAACTGCAACAAAAATTTTAAATTCCTTAAAGGAAAACAGCATAATTTCAGAAGAAACAGGTATGTATTGGAAAGAAAATATAGGTTCATGGCACTGGTATCAGGCACCAATTGAAACGCAAGCCTTATTAATTGAAGCCTTTTCAGAACTTGAAAATGATACCAAAACCATCGATAATTTAAAGATATGGTTACTTAAAAACAAGCAAACTAACCAATGGCAAACCACCAAAGCAACAACTGAAGCTATTTATGCGTTATTATTACAAGGTAGTGATTGGTTAAGTGTTACCAATACTGTAAATGTTATGGTTGGAGGCAAAACAATAGAACCTTCAAAACTAGAAAATGTAAAGGTTGAAGCCGGAACTGATTATTATAAAACAACTTGGAATACTTCGGAAATACAACCGAATATGGGTACTATAACTCTAAGCAAAAAAGATGACGGTATCGCTTGGGGTGGTTTATACTGGCAATATTTTGAAGATTTAAATAAAATATCTTCAGCCGATACTCCTTTAAAATTAAGTAAAAAATTATTCCTCAAAACAAATACAGATATAGGAGAACAAATTACAGAAATTACGGATCAAACAAATTTAAAAGTGGGCGATTTAATTCGTGTACGTATTGAGTTGCGAAGCGATAGGGCTATGGAATTTATACACATGAAAGATATGCGAGCAGCAGGTTTAGAACCTATTAATGTAATTTCTGCATACAAATGGCAAGATGGTTTGGCGTATTATGAAAGTACATTAGACGCTTCCACCAATTTCTTTATTGATAATTTGCCAAAAGGCATTTATGTTTTTGAATACGATTTACGGGTAAACCATCAGGGAAACATGAGTAACGGCATCACTTCCATTCAAAGTATGTATGCCCCAGAGTTTAGTAGCCACAGTGAAGGGGTTCGAATTAATATTAATAATAATTAGCTGGCAAAATTATTCCACGATGAAACTCTCTATTTTTAAATTATCGCCTTTAGTTATTTTGATACTTTTTTGGGCCTGTGCTGCAAAAAAAACAGATGTAACGGAAATTGCTGATGAAGACCTCCAGCCAAAGCTAATTTTTCTAAACTATAGTATTTCAAACTCTGAAAACAACAAAAAAAACATTGAATTTATAAGCAAAACCATTACAGATGGCAAACTAAAAAGTAGTAGTAACAAATATATTAAGGTAGGTGGTATTGGCGATTTAAAATGCCGCCAATTGAATAAAGATTCTGTTGAAATAAATGCCATTGCAATAAAAAACCCATTATCAAAAATAATTGAATTTGTAAACGATTCACTTATCTTTGAAAACAAGTTAATCGAATTAAAAAAAGCACCGCTATCTCTACGTTTGCAATTACACAGCGAAACAAAATTTATAGCGATTGAAGAAATAACTGATTCGCTTCAAAAAAGCAAAACTCTAATAATAACAAAGTTAGATTGATAATGAAACACCTTATATTTGTCATTTTATTGCTTAGTTTTCAATACACCTTTGCACAAGTTTTTGACACAGAAACCATTAAGAACTCTGGCGATAATGATAAAAGAATCAACCTTGTTATTTTAAGTGAAGGTTACAGGGAAAGTGAATTAGCTAAATTTAAAACCAATGCAATTAACTTTACTACTGAATTATTTAATCAGTCCCCTTTTAAAGAATATGCAAATTATTTTAATGTTCACATAATAAAGGTAGCATCAAACCAAAGTGGAGCGGATCATCCAGGTACA
This sequence comes from Mariniflexile sp., assembly GCF_041583155.1. GTDB lineage: Bacteria > Bacteroidota > Bacteroidia > Flavobacteriales > Flavobacteriaceae > Mariniflexile. Next base: position 122,806 of record NZ_JBFHGK010000005.1, on the reverse strand, counting down.
AGTACTAATCCAATGGAAACACCTACCAGTCCCTTAACGCCTGTAATAAATGTAGATACTTATTTTAACGCAACTTATGACTCGTTTGGGTCGCACCGTTTACTCTATTATGAAATTGATGGTTACAGCGCAAACAATACACAACTAAAAATAACCAATTTACTTGCCACCAATTTTCCAACCTATGATCAAGCATTAATACTTGTAAATTCAGCGGAATATGGAGGTAGTGGCGGCGAATTTCCAATGGCTTATACGGGATCCTGGGGCAGTAAAGTAATTATGCATGAACTAGGACATTCATTATTTAACTTAAAAGATGAGTATTATCCTGGCGATGAATTAGCGGCTGAAGCAATTAACATGACGCAAGAAACCAATGCCAACCTCGTAAAATGGAAAAATTGGTTGAACATTAATGGTGTTGGGATACACCAATACACTTGCAACAGTGGTAATTGTGCTAGGTGGTACAAGCCACACCAAAATTGTATTATGGAAAGTATAGACAAATCTTTTTGTTCTGTTTGTAAAGAAGGCATGGTTGAAAAAATTCATAGTTTACAATCGCCAATCGACTCCTATATTCCTGTTTCTAATGAATTGATTAGTCCATTATTTCCATTGGAATTTCAATTAAATTTAATAAAACCTGTTCCGAATACATTAAAAAGTAACTGGGTTTTAAATAACATTAATTTTGCTTCAGATTTAGATGCTGTTTCCATTTCAGAAACGGATTTAAATGAAGGTATGAATACGCTCACCGTTTCAGTTAATGATGAAACTAGTCTTTTGAAAGTTAATAATCATGATACCTTTCATTTATATACAATTACTTGGAATATTGATAATTCTACGCTAGGAATAAAAAATATAAATAGTGAGATTGCAAATTATAATATTTCGATGTTTCCAAATCCAACAAATGACATTGTAAATTTGAAATTTGAAAGTGATTCTAACACAGATTTAAAAGTTGATATTGTAAGTTTGGACGGAAAAATGATTAAAACCGTTTCATTAACCAATTATTTAAACTCTCCAGTTGATTTAAGTAATTTAAGTACTGGTATTTATGTAACTAATTTTTATTCTGGCAATGCCCTTATTGCTAGTCGGAAATTAATTAAGAATTAAAAGAATCTCGCCTGTACATGAATGTTATTCTTTGGGTGGATATTTTCCAAGTATCTTTTCCACAATAGCATTTAAAAGTTCTTCCCGTTTCTCTGGAGTTGCATTGGGAGTAAAACGCGATTCGCTAATTGCTTGCCAAAACAATTGCTTTTTGTTTTCATCTACAAAATCAATTATAATTTGTCTATTTAAATTAGCTTGCCCAATAGGAAGCCCAATGGAGATACCGCCACCCATATTACCGCCACCGCCACCTAAGCCAACACCAACCGTATTACGTTGTATTTCTTGAAACTCTTTACTTTTAATATCAATGAAAAAGTCTGGTGTTTCAGCTAAAAAAAAGCCTTTTTCCGCCATGTTTTTGTCTATAGCATCCAAAATACGCTTTGTATCCAATTCACTTAAACCAGTATTCATGTTACTATAATAGTTGTAGGTTTTGTAATGATTGAAATCGGTATTTTTATCAAAATCGTAATTAACCCGAATAGGAGCGCAAGATACCGTAAAAAGCAGCAGCAGAAATACAAAAGGTTTCATAACAAGAATTTTTATTTATAAAGTTAATCAAAAATTATTCCATAGGTAGTCTTAAATAATTAACACTTAAAGAAACTAACGAATTTTTAATTCTGTACCTTATCCAACCATCCCTATGTATATAACTAAAAACACGTACTATATTTGATAAGACAATTATAGTACGTGTTTTTCAATTGTTAATTATAATTTTTTAATTATTCAGCATTTTCCAAAGCGTATCCTTCAGCTGCGTGATTCCTTGCTGGGCTACCGAAGAAATGAAAAGATATGGAATTGGTAACTCATTATCCAACTGTTCTTTTAATTCCGCTTTAAGTTCATCGTCTAGCATATCGCATTTAGAAATAGCTATGATGCGTTCTTTATCAAGCATTTCTGGGTTATAACGACGCAATTCATCTAAAAGAATATCGTATTGTTTTCTAATATCGGGTGCATCGGCAGGAATCAAAAACAATAATATAGAATTACGCTCAATGTGACGTAAAAAATAGTGACCCAACCCACGTCCTTCAGCTGCTCCTTCAATAATCCCAGGAATATCTGCCATTACAAAAGTTTGAAAATCACGATACTGCACAATGCCCAAATTTGGTTTTAGGGTTGTAAACTCGTAATCTGCAATTTTCGGTTTTGCTGAAGTTACTACCGATAAGAGTGTCGATTTCCCTGCATTTGGAAAGCCTACTAAACCAACATCCGCTAGCACTTTCAATTCTAGAGTAATATGCTTTTCTTCAAGTGGCATTCCCGGTTGTGAGTAACGTGGCGTTTGATTGGTAGAAGTTCTAAAATGCCAATTTCCTAAACCTCCTTTTCCGCCTTCTGCAATAATACGTTCTTCACCGTGTTCTGTTATTTCAAAAATAATTTCATTGGTTTCCGTATCACGAACAACCGTACCTAAAGGCACTTCAACAATCTCATCTACGCCATCGGCGCCAAAACTTCTACTTTTACTTCCACTTTCACCGTGACCTGCACGGATGTGTTTTTTAAACTTCAAATGAAGAAGGGTCCACAGATTTGAATTTCCACGTAAAATTACGTGACCACCACGACCGCCATCACCACCATCGGGACCGCCTTTTTCAATGAATTTTTCGCGGTGTAAATGCGATGATCCTTTTCCCCCGTTTCCGGAGCTAACATACATTTTTACGTAATCTACGAAGTTACCTTCTGTCATCTTAATTGTTTATTTGTTTGTTGTAAATTGTTAAGTTGAAGTGAACAAAAAAAATCAACTAAACAACAAACGACTTAACGTATCACTTATAATTTATCAATAGCGTTACTTAAACGCTCGGTAATTTCTTCTACACTACCAACGCCATCCACACCAAAATATTTATTTTGAGCTGAATAGTAATCTTTTAAAATGGCTGTTTTATCGTAATATTCTTTTATTCTATTTCGAATGATAGACTCATCAGCATCATCAGCTCGACCACTAGTTTTTCCTCTTCCAATAAGGCGTTCTACTAAAATTTCATCTTCTACTTCTAAGGCTATCATAGCACTTATAGAAGAATCTTTACTTTCCATTAAAGCATCTAGAGCCTTTGCTTGCGCATTAGTACGTGGGAAACCATCAAAGATGAATCCCTTTGCTGCACTGTTTTTTTCAACTTCTGCTTCTAACATATCAATAGTTACTTGGTCCGGAACTAGTTCGCCTTTATCCATATAAGACTTTGCCAACATCCCTAATGCCGTTTCGTTTTTAATATTAAATCTAAAAACATCGCCTGTAGAGATATGAACTAAATTATACTTCTCTTTTAAGAACTCTGCTTGTGTTCCTTTACCTGCTCCTGGAGGTCCAAATAATACTAAGTTTGTCATGAATTGTGTTTCTTTTATTTGATAGACTTCTGGTATGTTTCGTCCTAAACCATCATAATCTAAGCCATAGCCTACTATAAATTTGTTTGGAATTTCTATACCTATATAATGTAATTTAAAATCTTTTTTATAAGCTTCAGGTTTGTAAAAAAGTGTTGCAATTTTTAATGATTTTACCTGCTCATTTTTAAAAATACGATGCACTTCTGCTAGGGTATTACCCGTATCAATTATATCTTCTAAAATAACAACCGTTCTCCCAGTTAAATCTTGGGTTAACCCAATTAAACGCTGAATATCTTCGGTAGATTTCACTCCTTCATAGGAAGCTAATTTTATAAAGGTAACTTCACATGGCTTAGGATACTTTTTAACAAAGTCACTAACCACCATAAACGACCCGTTTAAAATACCTATAAAAATTGGTATTTCATCTCCAATATCATTAGCAATTTCTGTTGCCAAACGTTCCATTGCTGCATCTATTTCTTTTGCAGAAATAAACGGTTTAAAAAATTTGTCGTGTAGCTTTATCACAGTTATATTATTTTTGAAAGGCGCAAAGATAATCAATAGATTGCCTAATAACGATTTTTGATTTACGAATTCGAGACTATTTTAAGATTTAAATGTATTTTTGCCGAATATTTAATGAAATTTCACAATAATAAGCATGAACTATTTTTCTTCAAATTTTAAACTTGGTATCTTAGGTGGTGGTCAATTAGGCAAAATGTTACTTAACGACACCCGAAAATTTGATATTTACACCTGTGTTTTAGATGCTAGTAACGAAGCACCATGCAAAATTGCCAGTAATGAATTCCATCTGGGCGATTTAATGAATTTTGAAGCTGTTTATAACTTTGGGAAACAAGTAGATGTGCTCACTATCGAAATTGAAAACGTAAATATTGATGCCTTGGAAGCACTTGAAAAAGAAGGCAAAAAAGTTTATCCATCGTCAAAAACATTACGAAAAATTCAAAATAAAGCTGCTCAAAAATTATTTTATATCGATAATAATTTACCCACAGCACCTTTCTCCAGGTTTGCTTATCTTTCTGAAATTGAAGATGCTATAAACAATGGCGGTTTAAAATTCCCATTCGTTTGGAAAGCAGCACAGTTTGGTTATGATGGTAATGGCGTAAAGGTGGTAAGGCAACTTTCCGACCTTGAAGGTTTAACACCTGGTGAATGTATAACAGAAACTTTGGTACCTTTTAAGAACGAATTAGCTGTAATAGTTGCTAGAAATGTATCTGGTGAAATTAAAACTTTTCCTGTTGTAGAAATGGAATTTCATCCAGAAGCTAACCAAGTGGAATATGTTATTTGTCCGGCAAGAATTTCGGATGAGGTAGCAAACAAAGCAAGAGAAATTGCATTAAATGTTTCAAAAGCATTTAACCACGTTGGTTTGTTGGCTGTTGAAATGTTCCAAACACAAGATGATAACATTTTAATTAATGAAGTAGCGCCACGGCCTCATAATTCGGGACATCAAACCATTGAAGCCAGTTACACCTCTCAATTTGAACAACATTTACGTGCTATTTTAGATTTACCTTTAGGTAGAACCGACAGCAAAGTGGGCGGCGTAATGGTAAATTTAGTTGGTGCTGAAGGTTTTTCTGGAGATGTGGTTTATAAAAATATTGAAAGTATTATGAAAATGGAAGGTGTTACACCTCACATTTATGGCAAAAAACAAACAAGACCATTTAGAAAGATGGGACACGTTACTATTGTGAATGAAGATTTAAATGAAGCACGACGTATTGCCGAAGAAGTTAAAAAAACGATTAAAGTTATAAGTGAATAATTTAGGTCTAGACCGCGCTCAACCTAACAAAAATTTGAAATTTTATGAATAAAGTAGGAGTTATTATGGGAAGTAAAAGCGATTTGCCAGTGATGCAAGACGCTATTAATATTTTAAAAGATTTTAATATTACCGTTGAAGTTGATATTGTTTCTGCACATCGTACCCCAGAAAAACTATTCGACTATGGTAAAAACGCACATACTAGAGGGTTTGCAGTAATTATTGCAGGTGCCGGAGGTGCTGCACATTTACCAGGTATGATTGCATCTTTGTCGCCACTTCCAGTTATTGGTGTTCCTGTTAAAAGCAGTAACTCAATTGATGGTTGGGATTCGGTACTATCCATCCTTCAAATGCCAGGAGGCGTACCAGTTGCAACGGTAGCCTTAAATGGCGCAAAAAATGCTGGTATTTTAGCAGCCCAAATAATTGGATCTAACAACCCACAGATATTAGATAAAATAATAGACTACAAAGACGCTTTAAAACAACAAGTACACGAATCGGCTAAAGATTTAAAATAAAAAAACCTCGACGGGAAATCGAGGTTTTTTAGCTATTAAGAATAATTTTATGAGTTAGTCACTCTTCAAATTGTTTCGCCAAAAATATAAAAATTTTATTATGTGTGCATAATATCTTTTAGTTTTAACATATTTACTTTTTAAATGACATCAAATATTTTACTTACATCGTTCAAAACCCCTTATAATACAGCACCTTTTTCAAAAATAAAAAATGAAGACTTTCTTCCTGCATTTAAGCAAACCATTGAAGATGCTAAGGCTGAAATTGATATTATTGCAAATAATAAAGAAATTCCAACCTTTAAAAACACTATTGAAGCCTTAGAATTTTCAGGTGAACAATTAGACCGGGTTTCAAGCATCTTTTTCAATTTGAATTCTGCTGAGACTAACGATACTATTCAGAAAATAGCACAAGAAGTTTCCCCTTTATTGTCCGAATTCAGTAATGATATTACCTTAAATGAAGCTTTATTTAAACGTATAAAATCTGTTTACAACTCTAAAGACTCCTTAAATTTAACTACAGAGCAACTAACGCTTTTAGACAAAAAATATAAAAGTTTTTCTAGAAATGGTGCTAATTTACCTGAAGACAAAAAGTCCAAACTTCGGGAAATTGACAAAGAATTAAGTAAGTTAAAGTTAAAATTTGGAGAAAATATTTTAGCGGAAACCAACAAATTCGAAATGTTAATTACCGACGAAAAGGAACTTTCTGGTTTGCCAGAAGGTGCAGTGGAAGCAGCCAAACAGTTAGCAGAATCCAAAGATAAAGAAGGATGGTTATTTACTTTAGATTACCCGAGCTATATCCCCTTTGTTACATATTCCAACAACCGAGAATTACGTAAAAAATTAACCTTAGCATCAGGACGTAAAGGTTTTAATAATGATGACTTAGACAATCAAGAAATTGTATTAAAAATAGCAAGATTAAGATGCGAACGTGCTAATTTATTAGGTTATAAAACACATGCACATTTTGTTTTGGAAGAACGCATGGCTAAAACACCAGAAAGTGTTTTAGCTTTTTCAAATGAACTATTAGAAAAGGCCAAACCAGCTGCCGAACGTGAATTTAAAAACCTTCAAGATTTCGCAAAGGAATTAGATGGTATCACCCAGCTGCAAAAATGGGATGGTTCCTACTATTCTGAAAAATTAAAACAAAAATTATTCAGTTTAGATGATGAACTTTTAAAGCCATATTTTAAATTAGAGAATGTTATTAATGGTGCGTTTACGGTAACTAATAAATTATTCGATTTAAATTTTGAAGAAATAAAAGATGTTGACAAATATCACGAAGATGTTTTAACCTATAAAGTAACTAATAATAAAGGTGAATTTATTTCTATTTTTTACGCCGATTTTTTTCCAAGACCAGGAAAACGAAATGGTGCATGGATGACGTCTTTTAAATCACAATCCATTAAAAACGGTGTGAACGACAGACCACATATTTCCATCGTTTGCAATTTCACCAAACCAACAAAAAGCAAACCTTCATTATTAACTTTTAATGAGGTTACTACCTTATTCCATGAATTCGGACATGCGTTACATGGTATGTTAGCGAACACTACCTACCCTACCCTATCTGGTACTTCAGTATATTGGGATTTTGTGGAATTACCAAGTCAGATTTTGGAAAATTGGTGTTACGAAAAAGAAGCCTTAGAGCTTTTTGCTACGCACTATGAAACAGGAGAACTTATCCCAATGGACATTGTTGAAAAAATAAAAGAATCGGCAACCTTTCTACAAGGCATGCAAACTTTACGTCAGTTGAGTTTTGGCCTTTTAGACATGAGTTGGCATGCCATTGAAAATCCAGAAACTATTAAAGATGTTAAAGCTCACGAAGAAGAAGCTTTTAAAAACACATCGTTATATCCTGAAACCAAAGAAACCTGTATGAGCACCTCGTTTGCACATATCTTCCAAGGTGGATACTCTTCGGGATATTACAGCTACAAATGGGCTGAAGTTTTAGATGCTGATGCCTTTGAATATTTTAAGGAAGCAGGTATTTTCAATAAAGATGTTGCTAATAAATTCCAAAATAACGTTTTATCGCAAGGAGGCACAGAAGACCCAATGGTACTTTACAAACGCTTTCGCGGAAAAGAGCCGCAACCTGAGGCCTTATTGAAACGAGCTGGTTTAATTTAGAATTATCTCTATTATCCATTAATTTCACTTATTTTTGAATAAAAGAAAATTGAGTAACCATGTCTGACCATCAAATTAATCCAAATAAGTGGATCGATTTATATTCCGATTACCTCTATAACTACACCATTTCACGTGTTGGCGATAGAGCTATTGCACAAGATTTGGTACAAGACACGTTTTTAGCTGCTTTAAAATCCATGAAAAATTTTAAAGGAGAAGCGAGCGAGCGCACCTGGTTAATCTCTATCTTAAAACGAAAAGTTATTGATCACTACCGTAAAATAAATTCGAATAAAGGAAAAGCAGAAGTAAGAATCAGCTATAATGATGATAGCGAAACTGAAGGCGATTGGTTGGAAGAACGCGTAGCAGATCCCTTTGATAAAACTGCTGAAGACAGCATGCAAAACGAAGAATTAGGTGATGCAATTTATAATTGTTTAAGCAAACTACCAGAAAAACAAGCTGATGTATTTAGAATGAAAACCATTGAAGGCTTAGAAACTGAGGTTATTTGTAATGAACTCAATATCACAGCGTCTAATCTTTGGGTAATCATTCATAGAGCACGTACTGCAATGGCAGATTGCTTAAAAGAAAATTGGTTTTAATTATTAGTTATGAGTAATAAATTTAAATTTATATTCAAATGTGATGAGGCAGGTCATGTATGCGATAAAGCACAGTATAAAGATGCTTCATTATGGGAGAAGATAATCCTAAATCTTCATATAATTTATTGCAATAGGTGTAGAAAATACTCTAAGAACAATTCTAAACTTACAAAAATTGTAGAAAAATCGAAAGTAACGTGTTTGGATAGAAAATGCAAGGAGTCCATGAAACAAGAACTCGACAAAGCTATTAAAAACACTCCTTTTAATTAAATAAAAACACTAATAGACCCCACAAAATAGGTAAGCCTTCCACCCAAAAGGAACTGTAGTACCTTCCTTGCTCCTTACTTGAAAACAACAAAAACAACAACGTAATTCCAGATATTAAAAAAAGAATTAGTAGTTGTGCAGAATTCACAGAATCCTTAAAAAATTCTAATAGAAAAAAGGCAAATAAAAATAGAGTACCCAACATTTTCGTTTGTATTACCCCTATTTTCTGCGGAATGGTAGCCAGTTTTAAGCTATCAAAACGTAAATCTCTAATTTCAAAAGGCAACATTAAAATTATTATAAATATAAATCGTTGAGTCGCAGTAATAAAGATATCCACCGATAGTTGGTATTCATTATTTATTATCGGAAGAAAAACAGTAACTCCAGCCCAAACCAATGCTATTACATACACTTTTAAACCTGAAACACTTCTTAAATTAGCTCTATAAGTAAAAAATAAGCTAACGGGTATTAATGGCATGGCGTAAAAAAAGGTAATCAAAGCAAATACAGCTAAATATAGCAAGGTTTCAGGGTTAAGACTCAACCCATAATAACACATCAAAACAAAGCTAATAAATGAAAAGATTTGAATAATTTGCAACCAAGTCGCTAAACGAATATGATGAAACTTTGCAATTCCAAAATACTTCACAAAATTATAACCCGATATAGACGCAAAAAACACAAAACACAAAAGCCCATCATTACCAGAGATATTGTACTCCTTAAGAGTTATCCATGTTAAAGAGACTACCGCTAAAGCAACATGAATACTACTGTTTATATAAAAATTAAATATCTGCTTTAACACTTGCATAACACAAAAATAGGCAATCACATTCTTACAGTGTTAATAAAGTTTGCTTATGGTTAAAAACTTTCCATTTAATGCAATTAAACACGTTTTTTATTCTGTATTTTTGCGAATTATATAAACAATTTCTACTTAATGAATACAAACGCTTTCGCACTGCGTCATATAGGCCCAAGAGAAGATGACCAAAAACTTATGTTAGAAACCATAGGTGTAGATTCTTTAGATCAATTAATTTATGAAACCATTCCTGATGATATTCGTTTAAAGAACGGCTTAAATTTAGATGAACCTATGACGGAATATGAGTATTTACTTCATATCCATGAACTATCTAAATTAAATAAAGCTTATAAAACTTATATTGGTTTAGGTTATCATCCAACCATTTTACCTGCTGTTATTCAACGAAATATTCTTGAAAACCCAGGTTGGTATACCGCTTACACACCTTACCAAGCAGAAATTGCACAAGGTAGATTGGAAGCGCTTTTAAATTACCAAACCATGGTTATTGAGTTAACAGGTATGGAAATAGCAAACGCTTCACTCTTAGACGAAGGCACTGCAGCTGCTGAAGCAATGAGTTTATTATTTGCTGTTCGTGAGCGCGCTCAAAAGAAAAACAACGTTAACAAGTTTTTTGTTTCCAATAATATATTACCGCAAACACTTTCAATATTAGAAACTCGTGCTAACCCAATAGGTATTACACTGGTTGTTGGTAATGAAAATGAGTTTGATTTCTCTTCTGAATTTTTCGGAGCTATTCTTCAATATCCTGGAAAAGATGGTCAAGTAACTGATATAAAATCTTTTATCTCTAAGGCGAATCATGCTGAAATAAAAGTAGCGATTGCTGCCGATATTTTAAGTTTAGTTAAATTAGAAGCGCCTGGTGCCTTTGGAGCTGATGTTGTGGTAGGTACCACACAACGCTTCGGAATTCCAATGGGTTTCGGTGGACCTCATGCCGCTTATTTTGCCACAAAGGAAGCTTACAAAAGGGATATCCCTGGCCGTATTATTGGTGTTACTAAAGATATGAATGGAAACCGCGCTTTACGTATGGCGTTACAAACGCGCGAGCAGCATATTAAGCGTGATAAGGCAACCTCAAACATTTGTACGGCTCAAGTTTTATTAGCTGTTATGGCAAGTATGTATGCGGTGTATCACGGGCCTAAAGGTTTAAAGTTCATTGCCAATAAAATACACAATACAGCTTCAACCTTAGCAACTGCTTTAAAAACCTTAGGCTATACCCAGGCTAATACCGAGTTTTTTGATACGCTTCAAATAAAAACCGATTCAAAAAAGATAAAACAAATTGCTAAAGCTAAAAAAGTAAATTTGTTTTATCCTGATAAAGAAACTGTAACTATTGCTATAAATGAAACAACCTCGGTAAGAGATTTAAACTATCTTATTTCTGTTTTCGCAGAAGCTGCCGAAAAAGAAACTATTACCGTTACAGCTATTTCTGAAGGAAATAATATCTCGGAAGACTTAAAAAGACACTCCGATTTTTTAACCTCGGATGTATTTAACACCTATCATTCGGAAACCGAATTAATGCGTTACATTAAAACCTTAGAACGTAAAGATTTAGCATTAAACCATTCCATGATTTCTTTAGGGTCTTGTACCATGAAACTTAATGCTGCTTCAGAAATGTTGCCTTTAAGTATTTTTAAATGGGCAAATATTCATCCGTTTGTTCCAAAAAGACAAGCATTGGGTTATTTAACGGTTTTAAAAGAATTAGAAGACCAATTAACAGAAATCACAGGTTTTGCTGCAACATCACTACAACCAAATTCTGGAGCACAAGGTGAGTATGCTGGCTTAATGGTTATAAAAGCGTACCATGAATCTCGTAACGACGGACATAGAGATATTTGCCTAATTCCATCTTCGGCACACGGCACCAACCCTGCAAGTGCTGTTATGGCAGGTATGAAAGTGGTAGTAACAAAATCGACTCCTGAAGGTAATATAGATGTAGAAGATTTACGTGAGAAAGCCATTTTACATAAAGACAACCTGTCTTGTTTAATGGTAACCTATCCATCTACCCATGGTGTTTACGAATCGGCTATAAAAGAAATCACTAAAATCATTCATGATAATGGCGGACAAGTTTATATGGATGGAGCCAACATGAATGCTCAAGTTGGTTTAACCAATCCTGGCAATATTGGTGCCGATGTATGTCACTTAAACTTACATAAAACCTTTGCTATTCCTCATGGTGGTGGTGGCCCTGGTGTTGGCCCTATTTGTGTGGCGAAACAATTGGTGCCATTCTTACCTGGAAATCCAATTAAAAAAGTTGGAGGAGATAAAGCTATTACAGCCATTTCTGCAGCGCCTTATGGTTCTGCTTTGGCTTGCTTAATTTCTTATGGATATATTAAAATGCTTGGTGCAGAAGGTTTAACGGAATCTACCAAAATCGCTATTTTAAACGCTAATTATATCAAACACCGCTTACAAGGCAGTTTTGAAACACTTTACTCTGGTGAACGTGGTAGAGCAGCACACGAAATGATTGTAGATTGCCGACCATTTAAAGCGAATGGCATTGAAGTAACCGACATTGCCAAACGATTGATGGATTACGGCTTTCACGCACCAACGGTATCATTCCCTGTAGCTGGAACACTTATGATTGAACCAACAGAAAGTGAAAGTAAAGCTGAAATTGATCGTTTTTGTGATGCCATGATTTCTATTAAAAAAGAGATTGATAACGCTACAAAAGACGATGAAAATAATGTTTTGAAAAACGCACCACATACTTTGGACATGGTAACTTCTAACGAATGGTATTTCCCATATACACGTGAAGAAGCTGCCTTTCCGCTTGACTATGTTAAAGATAACAAATTCTGGCCAAGCGTAAGACGTGTAGATGATGCCTATGGCGATAGAAATTTAATCTGTTCTTGTGCTCCTATTGAGGCCTATGCAGAAGCCTAAATAATGCGTTGAACATCGTAAAAAAATTGAAAAAAGAATTTGCCTTTTGTGAAAACCTCGTACCTTGCGCAGGTTAACTAAAAAAGGCAAATTTTTCTTTTTATGAACATTAAAATTACCGGTACTGGAAGCTATATTCCAGATACCATCGAAAAAAACGAAGCTTTCCTCGAACACACATTTTTAAATACCGATGGCTCCTTAATTAACTCTCCTAATGATGTTATTATTGAAAAATTTCAGGCCATTACAGGTATCGCGGAAAGGCGTTATGCAAAACCACATTTAAATTCATCTGATTTAGGTTTTTTCGCCGCTGAAAAAGCAATAACAGATGCAAAAATAGATCCTGAAACTATAGATTATATTATCGTAGCGCATAATTTTGGTGATATTAGACATAACACCATTCAAAGTGATATGTTGCCAGGTTTAGCTGTTAGAATAAAACATAGTTTACGAATTAAAAATCCAAAATGTGTTGCTTACGATATTCTTTTCGGATGCCCAGGTTGGATTGAAGGTGTTATTCAGGCACAAGGATTCATTAAGGCCGGAATGGCAAAACGCTGTTTAGTTATTGGTACTGAAACCCTTTCTAGAGTCGTTGACAATTATGACAGAGATGCCATGATTTTCTCGGATGGCGCTGGCGCGACTATAATTGAAGCTACTGAAGAGGAAGGTGGCATATTATCACACGAAACGGCAAGTTACACCTATGATGAAGCTTACTATTTACACTACGGAAACTCAAACAATCCAGACCTTAGTAAAGACACCCGTTTTATCAAAATGGAAGGTCGAAAAATTTATGAGTTTGCATTAAACCATGTGCCACAAGCTATAAAAACTTGTATTGATAATAGTGGTTATGATATAAATGACGTAAAAAAGATTTTTATACATCAGGCTAACGAGAAAATGGATGAAGCTATTTTAAAACGCTTGTACCGCCTTTATAGAACCGCCATACCAGAAAATATTATGCCTATGAGCATTCAAAAACTTGGTAATAGTTCGGTGGCTACAGTTCCTACACTTTTTGATTTAGTAAAAAACAATAAATTAGAAAATCATAGTTTAAACAAAGGCGATATACTTATATTTGCTAGTGTTGGTGCTGGTATGCACATTAACGCCTTTGCATATAAATACTAAGTTTATCTTTTTAATGAAAAATGAGAAGTGTACTCGTTGTCATTTTTCCCATCATTACATTTAATTAGATACCAATAATCGTTGGATGGCATTTGTAATCCGTTATAAGTGCCATCCAATGAATTATTTTTCAAAGTTAGTGTTTTTTAGTAGTTTCCCTTCCCAATCATAAAAATACAGGATATTTTTACACGCATCTTGTAAACCTCAATTTCATACATAAATAGATCTATTATTTTTAGGTTGAAAAATATTAAATAGCCTCCTGTATGTTGTTATATTTGTAATTCTGAACAACTAATGTTTTCAAAATTAAAAATGTACGAAAAAACTTTTCCAAACAAGCGATTTAAACACACCATCCAATTTTTAGAAAAACACGTCACTAAATCCGAAACTATTTTAGATTTGGGTGTTGTAAATCCATTTTCAGAAATTATGCTCAAACACGGTTATAAGGTTGAAAATACAACTGGAGAAGATTTAGATTTAGATCAATCAACTATTAAAAAATCAAATGCTTCTGTAATAACAGCTTTTGAAATTTTTGAACACCTTTTGTCTCCTTTTACTGTTCTGCGGTCTATAAAATCAGATAAATTAATTGCTAGTGTACCACTAAAATTATGGTTTTCATCAGCCTATCGAAGTAAAACGGATATGCTAGACAGACATTTTCATGAATTTGAAGACTGGCAATTTGATTGGTTATTAGAAAAAGCAGGTTGGAAAATAATTGACCGTCAAAAATGGACAAACCCAACCAAAAAAATTGGAATTCGTCCTATTTTACGATGGTTTACACCTAGGTATTACATAGTTTATGCGGAAAGGATTTAAACAAACACCAAATACTTTTAAATTAAACCTTTTAACTTCTTTATAGTACAACTTTGAATTTCTACATCATCATACCCGCGCATAACGAAGCTAGTTCTATAGCATTAACTTTAGACTCCTTAGTGAATCAAACACTTAAACCTAAACGGCTGGTTGTCGTTAATGATAATTCAACCGATAGAACTCGAGATATTATTGAAGCCTATGCTACAAAACACCCGTGTATTGAATTAGTAAATTCAAAATCTTCCAACGAGCATTTACCAGGTTCAAAAATTATTAATGCCTTCTATAAAGGTTTTGAAACTTTAGATGAAAACTACAATGTGCTTTGTAAATTTGATGCCGATTTAATTTTTCCTTTAAATTACTTAGAGCAAATAGCTAACCATTTTGATAAAAATCCCAAATTAGGCATGGCTGCTGGCTTTTGTTATATTGAAAAAGGTGATGAATGGATGTTGGAGAATTTAACTCGGAAAGACCATATTCGAGGAGCCTTAAAAGCCTACAGAAAAGAGTGTTTTTTACAAATAGGAAAACTTAAACCATCTATGGGTTGGGACACTGTAGATGAATTGCTTGCTAAATTTTATGGCTGGGATATTTTAACCGATGAATCATTACACGTAAAGCATTTAAAACCAACTGGGATAAGTTATAACAAAGGCTCAAAATATTTGCAAGGTGAAGCCATGTACAAAATGCGATACGGTTTTAAAATTACTTTAATTTCAGCTTTAAAATTGGCTTACAAAAAAAGGAGTTTTCAATTATTTAAGGATTATTTAGCTGGGTATTTTTTAGCTAAAAAGAATAAAATTGATTTTTTAGTAACAGAAGACGAAGGTTTATTTATTAGAAATCTGCGCTGGAAAGGAATTTTGGGTAAATTAAAAAAGTAATTATCTTAACTTCAATTAGCTTAACTACTAGCAACCATAACTATTTAAAGCTCCAATCTTTATAGCTACTTGAAGCTTCCAGTTTATTTTCTAAACTATCTTCCAGTTCTGGAAAAAAATCAATACCCGTTAATTTTTCAATTTCATCAACCGAAACTACAAAATCGTACAACGGCTTATTAGAATTTTCATGAGGCATTAAAAATGCAATCATTTTAACTTTGCCAGAATTTGTATCAATCAACACTTTATAAAACTGATTTGGTACCGCCACTCGTTCACTTCCAATCGTTTTCATAGGTCCTTTTAAAACACCGCCAGTTACTACAAAAACACCATTATATCTACTTGCCCAATACCGAACTTTCTGTTCTAAAGTATTCCAAATACCTGAGTTGAAAGCATGCTCTTGCGGACTTATATTACTGGTTAGAAAGGTTTCATTGTAAGCGAATTTACTATAAGCCCTATCGGCCGCAGGACATAAGTGACCACGATCATATCCCGAATTTTTATAGTTTCTCCAGCTTGCAGCCCCTGTTTTCACCGCCTCATCAATTTCAAAATAAGGCCGTTTGAAATTGGTGTTTGCTAAATGTGATTTTTTCAATTCATAAGCAACCCACTCCGCTTGTTCATGTGGTTCACTATACGACAACGAATACCCTTCATGATGCACTACCTGCCCCGTAGTACTTGTTGGTAAAAAATATTCATTAGTATATTGCTTGACTTCTTTACCGTTATTTACAATTTCGGCAGATGCTTCAGTCTTTAAAAAATACTCATAACCATATACACCTAAAACAAGTATTAAGGCTACTAATGTGTATTTCATTTTTTTATTCAAACTATTCTAAAACAAATTCTAAAGGTTGACCTATGGAACCATTTGGGAAACTAGTACCTAACAGTGCAGACATAGTTGGCGCAATATCGGTTATTTCCGTTTTTTTAAATGTAGCTCCATGTTTTATACCCTTTCCAAAAAACAAAAGTGGCACATGGGTATCGTAATTTAAACCTGAACCGTGTGTAGAACCTGTTTTACTATAAGAAATAAAGGCTGGATCGTAAACAAAAATAACATCACCTGAACTTTTTTGGTTAAACCCTTTTTGAATTAAGGTTTCGATACCTGAATTAAACTCATTGGTACTTAAGGTTGTTGCTGTATAGGCTTTATCAATGTTTGGATAATTAATAATTTCGTTTACAATCGCATTTTGAACATCGACTAAATCTAATTTTAGTTCTTTTATTTTCGCTCTGTTTAAAAACACTTGATTATTACTAACGTTTTCAATTATATCTGCTGTTCCAAAAGTTGTTGTTACAAATTCTGTAAACATCTTTTTTTGTTCACTAGAATTAATATAACCTGCTGGAATTTTAACTGTTTGTAAATAAGAAGGTACATCTACAGCAGCGTGATCTGCCGTTAAAAACACGGTATAATTTCCTTTTCCAACTTTAGCATCTAAAGCTTTAAAAAAACGTTCTAAATCTTTATCTAAGCGAATATAGGTGTCTTCAATTTCTTTTGAATTTACACCAAAATTATGTCCAACATAATCAGTACTTGAGAAACTAACTGCCAAAACATCTGTAAAGTTATCTTGCCCTAATTGCTCTCCTGCTATGGCTGCTATGGCAAAATCGGTTACAATCGAATTCCCATAAGCAGTTGCTTTTAACAAGTCGAATCCTCCATTTTGGTCTTTCAAAGTATTTAAATCATAAGGAAACGTGGCTGTTTCTTTTCCTTTAAAGCCACCTTCAAAATTGTTTAAATCAGTACCACTTTCCAAATAGGTATCAATAGGATATAATGTATTCCAAGATTTTAAATACGAAGCTACCATTCCTGAAGCATTAAATTCATTCACCCATTTAGGTAAATCATTCATGTAAAAAGTACTGGTTATAAAATGTCCTTTATCTTTTCCGAAAAACCAATAAGCTGCATTTGCGGTATGTCCTGCAGGTAAAATGGCTCCTCTATCTTTCACCGAAATACCAATAGTTTTTCCTCGCATTTGGGTAAACAATCTGTTTTCATCAGCAAAAGTTGTAGTCTTCATGCGATGTGGCGACATTTTACCATCTTCTGTTTCTGCACCAACCGAAATCATATCATCATCACCAGCACAGTAAACCATTTTCTTTGTTTCTTTATCATACCAGTCATTTCCAACAACACCGTGGTATTTTGGAGTGGTACCTGTGTAAACAGACGCGTGCCCAGGACCTGTGTAGGTTGGAACATAGTTAAAATGGTTGTTTTTACAATTAAAGCCTTCATTCATCATGCGCTTAAAGCCACCTTCACCATATTTATTGTAAAAACGTGTTAAATAATCATAACGCATTTGATCGACTACAATACCCACTACCAGTTTCGGGTTGTTAGTGTTTTCTTTTGAAAGCACTTTATTTTGGGCGTTACTTGAGAAGCTTATGGCAAGGACCATTGTAATATAAACAAGATTTTTAATCATAACTTTTATTTTAACGATTCAAAAATACTGCTTTTTAAATATCTTTAATTTAAAATTAAAGTTAAATCCCAGTAACTTTTTTTACTTTAGCATCATTAAAATTGATTATGACATATCTACATAATATTGGTGCTTATTTTTTAATGATTGCTGAAATGTTTCGCAAGCCAACCAAATGGTCTGTGATGAAGAATTTAATCTTAAAGGATATAGACGACTTGGTAATTGGGTCTTTAGGCATCATTGCCTTTATTTCCTTTTTTGTGGGTGGTGTTATTACCATTCAAACAGCTTTAAATATTAGTAATCCTCTTATACCTAAATATCTGGTAGGTTTTGCTACCAGACAATCTGTGATTCTAGAATTTGCTCCCACTTTTACCTCCGTAATTATGGCTGGAAAAGTAGGATCGTTTATAACATCTAGTATAGGAACTATGCGGGTTACGGAGCAAATTGATGCTTTGGAAGTTATGGGAATTAACTCTCTAAACTACTTGGTTTTCCCTAAAACGATTGCCCTGATGTTGTATCCTTTTGCTATCGCTATTGGTATGTTTTTGGGCATTCTTGGTGGTATGGCTGCTTGTGCTTATGGAGGCTTTAGCTCGGTTGAAGATTACATTTTTGGTATTCAAACCGATTTTATCCCATTTCATATAACATATGCATTTATAAAAACCTTTGTGTTTGCATTTGTTTTAGCTACAATTCCGGCCTTTCATGGTTATTATATGAAAGGTGGTGCATTGGAAGTAGGTAAAGCAAGTACAACTGCTTTTGTTTGGACTTCGGTAGTTGTAATTCTTCTAAATTATTTCCTAACTCAAATGCTTTTAAGTTAATGATAGAGGTAAAAGATTTACATAAGTCGTTTGGTGATACTGAAGTTTTAAAAGGGATTACCACGACATTTGAAAAAGGAAAAACCAATCTTGTTATCGGGCAAAGTGGTTCTGGTAAAACGGTATTTTTAAAATGCCTATTAGGTTTATTTAACTATGAACAAGGAAGTATCTCTTACGACGGTAAGATATTTTCTGCATTAACAGAAGATGAAAAACGTGACTTGCGAGGAGATATCGGTATGGTATTTCAGGGAAGTGCGTTATTTGATTCCATGACAATTGCCGAGAATGTCATGTTTCCGTTGCGTATGTTTACAAAACAGAGTAAAAGTGAAATGCAAGATCGTGTAGACTTTGTTTTAAACCGCGTCAATTTAGCCGATGCTCATAATAAAAAACCTAGTGAAGCTTCAGGTGGTATGCAAAAACGAGTTGCCATTGCTAGGGCTATTGTAAACAAACCAAAATATTTATTTTGTGATGAGCCTAACTCTGGTTTAGATCCAAAAACAGCTATTGTAATTGACAACCTGATTAAAGAAATTACTGAAGAATACGACATTACAACAGTAATAAACTCGCATGACATGAATTCGGTGATGGAAATAGGTGAAAAAATTGTCTTCTTAAAAAACGGTTTAAAAGCCTGGGAAGGCTCTAATAAAACCATTTTTAAAACAGAAAATGAAGTTGTTACCGATTTTGTTTATTCATCTGAATTGATGAAAAAAGTACGTCAGATGTATATTGAGGAGCGCCAGTAAGAATTGCTACTTTTCTCGTTTTACAACCAAACTATCTAAATCAAATCGCTGTTTTAACCAACTGCTTAATTTCTCTTGTTGCTTTACTATAGATTCTTCTTTACTGTTTTCATTCCATTTCACGGTAAAAACGGAAAGGGTATCTATTTTTGAAAAATTGGAGGTTATTACAGTGGCGTAAGAAATTCTAGAAACCTCTTCATAATTAATTTTAACTTCTTTGGTTAAATTATCAAACGGAATTTGTTGCTCTTCTAATTTTGATAAACTTCTAAGCTTCTTTTCCAAAAACACTATTTTATCAGATTGCGAAAGTAAATCTATAGAATCTCGGTATCTAATTTGTTCCATATATTTTAAACTTTCTAAATTTTTACTTCTGTTTTGGTTCAGAACTAAATTCACATTTTTTAAAGCATCATAGTTCTTCATACGGGCTTTTAGTAGTGCTGCAGTACTCTCTGGAATTTCATCTAATCCAAAGGAATTTAATTGAATGGAGGACAACACATTATCATCATCGGAATACCTATAAGAGGCGTTCTTAATTATATAATCTGCATGAGGCAACGCACTTAACTCTCTATTAATAAAATTTCTAGCATCGCGCTCAAACCTGCTTTCTTTTAACACTTCAACAAATGTCCACATAGCAGGTACCATAACGATAATAGCTAAAAACGTGGCTATTCTACTTATGCGCCTTCTTTTTTCAGAATTTGCATATTTCAGCATTGGAAAATTTAACACCTTTAACACTAAAAATGTAGCCAACGCAATGAAAATAGTATTAATGGTGAACAAATACATTGCTCCTAAGGCAAATTTCATGCCTTTAGCAAAATCTTCTTCTAAAGCTACTGAAAGTCCATAACCAACAGTACACAAAGGTGGCATTAAAGCTGTAGCAATGGCAACACCAAATATTACTGATGCAATAGTTCCTTTTTTAGTGCGCGCAATAATTAAGGCTAAACCACCGAAGAATGCAATGAGCACATCGCGAATATCTGGTTTTGTTCTTGCCAGTAATTCAGATGATTCTTCACTTAAAGGGAATAACCAAAAGAATAAAAAGGCAGTAAGTACACTCAAGAAAATCATGACCCCAAAATTGACCAATGATTTTCTTAAGGTATCGATATCATTTATGGAAACCGATAAACCTATTCCTAAAATAGGTCCCATTAATGGGGAAATTAACATGGCGCCAATTACAACTGCCGTTGAGTTGGCATTTAACCCAACCGAAGCCACAAAAATGGAACATATTAAAATCCAGGCAGTTGCTCCTTTAAAAGGAATATCACCTTTTATCGCTAAAATTGTAGCATCACGATCCGTATCATCTCTAAAATCTAATAAGTCACTGAAAAATTGCTTAACACTAGCCAATAAACCTATGGCCTCTTGCTTTATGGCCTTCTTTGTCTGATCAACTGTTTTTTCTTTGTTAGACTTGTTTTCTTCTTCAGAAAAATTAGACTTGTTTTCTTCCATTATTATTTCAAATTAGGCACTAATACGAATATAGATAAAATAGTTTACTTTAATAAATTACTATTATCCAAGATGATTTCCGAATTTATCTTTTACTTTTTGAAGCACTTTTTTAATATCCTGCTCTTTTGATTTTGGATAAATAAGTAATACATCTTCTTTATCTACAATAATATAATCTTGTAAACCATCAACAACAACAATTTTATCTTTTTTGGTTCTTATCATATTACCAGAAGCATCTTCCGCTAAAGTTTTAGCAAGAACTACAGCATTTCCAGAAGCATCTTTATCTAATTTATCATATAAACTACCCCAAGTTCCAAGATCATTCCAATCAAATTCTGCTGCAATAACATTTACATTTTTAGATTTTTCCATTATGGCATAATCCACCGAAATATTTTCTGCTTTCGGGTAGTTTTCCTTTATAAAATTACTTTCTGCATCCGTATTGTAGGATGAAATTCCCGTTTCAAAAAGAGCGTACAATGTTGGTTGATTGGATTTAAAAGCCTCGACCACAGATTTTACACTCCACATAAAAATACCTGCATTCCATAAAAAATTACCTTGCGCTATAAACTGTTTAGCAGTTTCATAATCTGGTTTTTCTCTAAATTGATTTACAGGTTTTATTACTTCTGTAGATGATTTTTCAAATTCAATATAACCATACCCCGTGTTTGGGAAGGTAGGTTGAATACCAAGCGTCATTAAGGCATCATTTTCTGAACAATAATCAAAAGCCTGCTGAACATTTTTTGAAAAAGTTACTTCATCCTCTATCCAGTGGTCACTCGGTGCAACAATCATTACAGCATCAGGGTTTTCCTTTTGAATTTTTAAAGACGCATATAAAATACATGGAGCTGTGTTTCGCATAGCAGGTTCTAAAACAACCTGACGTTGTTTAACATCTGGTAATTGCTCTAACACCAAATCGTTGTAACGCTCATTAGTTAAAATGAAAATATTTTCTTTAGGAATTAAACGCGATAATCTTTGAAAGGTTTTCTGTATTAGAGTATCACCCGTTCCTAACATATCATGAAATTGTTTAGGAAATGATTCTGTACTTACAGGCCAAAACCTCGATCCTACTCCTCCGGCCATTAAAATGGCATAATAATTTTTATTCATTTATTTAATTTTTACATTCCTGTGTAAGCAGAAATATGATTAATAATTATTTAATATTTATGATACTCCTGTTTTTGCAGAAATAACTTCAACCTCAGCATTCGGATTAAACAAATACATTCGTCCTGTTTTAACCTCTAAACACTCAAATCTTTTGGTTCGTTGTATTCCTTTTTTAAAAATTTTACCGTTGTATATTTTGAATGTTTGTCCTAAAGGTACTTCAAAAATAAAGGTTTTATCATTAGGTTCATCAAATTGCCTCAAAGCTAACGCTAAAATAACATCAGTATCACTAGATGCTTTCGGATTTTTAAAATGTTTTGCTAAAAGCGGCAACAATTCTGAAGGGAAAATATCAGGGTTTAAAAAAGGTAACATTAAATGCTGAAAGGTTCTTTTCCACTCTATACCATGAGGCTTTATAAATTTCCCATAAGTTTTATAGGCTTCAAAATGGGCTATTTCATGAACTAAAGTGATTAGAAATCGATGCTTATTCAAGTTTGAATTAATAGTGATTTGGTGTTTACCGTTTGGTAATCGCATATAGTCGCCATGACGTGTTTTACGCTCGTTTTTAACCTTAACGGTTAAATGGTCATGCTTTAAAAGATTTAAAACTTGAGGCATTGCCTGATCTGTAATATACGCTTGAAGTATCTTTCGCATACTTGCAAAAATAAAAGAATTCTTTAAACAAAAAATAAATGACCAAATATAAAAATCTAACTCACCTACCCAGTTTTTTTTAAGCTGTTAATTGAAATAGTTTGAAGAATCTAAAACCGTTTCAGACCGTCAATAATTTTGAATAAACCTTCATTTAATCAATTATTCTGAAACGATACATGATTATAGTTTGGCATAAAAATATACCTAAAATGTATTTCATCGATTATTTTTGCATTTTGTGGATTTTATATCTACATTTGGTAAATAATTAGTCCCAAGCTAAAAACTTAACCTATAATGAAAAATATTACCGTTTCATTAAAACTGTACACGTATTGCATATGTGTGTTTTTGTCATTTATCTCATTTTCCCAAACCTCTCCCCAAATATATACCACTGCAGGCACGAATTCATTCACAGTTCCAGCCGGCGTTAACAAAATTACAGTCCAAGCCTGGGGCGGTGGCGGTAATGGTAGCACTGTTACATCCAACAATAGACGAGGTGGCGGTGGTGGTGGTGGCGCATTTTCCAGTAGCACATTAAATGTTACCCCCGGAACTACATACACCCTGGTTGTTGGTACAGGAGGCGCTTCAAGTGCGACTCTAAGATCTTCATCTTTCAATACAAATTGGGTAGTTGCCGCTGGAGGAACTAACGCATCAAGCAATAGTACAACTGGCGCTAATGGTGGTACAGCAGCTGCCTCTATAGGTACAATCAAATGGAATGGTGGCACAGGGGCTAACGGAGCAGGAACTAATTCTGGCGGTGGCGGTGGCGGCGCAGGTTCTACAGAAAACGGAGGCAATGCTTCTGGAACATCTGGAGGTGCTGGAGGAAACTCCAATGGCGGAACTGGCGGAGAAGGAGTCGGTGAAAATACTCAC
This sequence comes from Mariniflexile sp., assembly GCF_041583155.1. Taxonomy (GTDB): domain Bacteria; phylum Bacteroidota; class Bacteroidia; order Flavobacteriales; family Flavobacteriaceae; genus Mariniflexile. The sequence goes on along the minus strand of NZ_JBFHGK010000005.1, from coordinate 98,807 downwards.
GGTAACTCTGGCAACAATTATGGCGCAGGTGGCTCTGGTGGAAATAAAACCAATGGATCCAACAGAAACGGCGGTTCTGGAGCAAATGGTCGCATCGTTATTAGCTGGGAACTAGAATCGGAAATTGATGTAACAGGTTCCAACGTATCTATAATTGGAGATGGCAGTAACACACCAACACTAACTAATAGCACAAATTTTGGAAGAGTACAAATTATTTCAGAAACAGCTACAAGAACCTATACCATTCACAATAGAGGAGCAGTAAATTTAACGATATCAAACATAAATTTGGTGGGAACATCGGACTTCAACATTATAAATAGCCCTACCCTACCATTAACAATAGTACCCGATAGTTCTACAACTTTTCAAGTCACATTTTCAACAGCATCAATAGGTACTCAAACTGATGAAATCCAAATTACATCGGATGATTCAGACGAATCTTTATATAGAATCAACATAGCAGCTGAAGGCAGTAAAGTATTCTTTGATAGTGACAATGATGGCGTATATGATGATGTAGACCTGGATGATGATAATGATGGTATCCTCGACTCTATTGAAGAAAATAATTGCCATTTAGCTAATGGTTCTTCACAAGCTAGTTATAAATTTTTAGAAGAAACTTTCGGACAAGGAGAAAGAACAACCATTAACACCTCTTACGATGCTGTTACAACCTATTGTTATGAAGATGGCACCGTGGGCGTTAATACATCCGATTGTCCAAATGCCAGTTCCCGCGATCTTAACGATGGAAAATATACCGTTTATTATAAAGCAGCCGATGGAGATATGGTTAACGATACTCCTAATGAAGAAGTAGCTTCTTGGGCAGACCAATATTGGTATACTGGTGGAGATCATACAGGCAATCACCAAGGTAGAATGGCCATGTTTAACGCCACTCCAGATCCTGGCATATTCTATACAGCTCACATAAGCGGTGCATTACATAACATCCCTATTACTTATAGTTTTTGGGTGTTAAATTTAGATACCACTACTGCTCCAGGCATTGCCACTAGGTTACGTCCCGATATCAAAGTAGAATTTAAGGATATGGACGGAAATATACTTATTAACACAGCAACAGGATTACCTGCCGTAATTACTACAGGCGATATTCCCCCATCTATAAACGGCGACCCATTAAACAGTTGGCATCAGTTTACAGCTAGTTTAACATTTAATACTAACCAATTTCAGGTAATTTTTTCTAATAACGAATTTGGTGGGTTGGGAAATGATCTTGCTATTGATGATATAGAAATTAGACAAACACTCTGTGATATGGATGGTGACGGTGTAGCAGATGTATTCGATTTGGATTCAGACAACGATGGCATTCCAGATGTAGTGGAAGGTAACCCAACAAGTGCATCACTAAGTGAAGGCAAAGCTACTTTAACCGGAGTTTCTTCTTGGATAGATGCTAATGGAAATGGGGTACACGACACCTTGGAAGGTGTGTTACCAATCAATTCAGATGGCGACTTAATTCCTGATTATCTAGATTTGGATTCAGATAATGATGGCCTTTTTGATGTAGATGAATATGGCGTTATTAGCTCCAGTGCCCCTGTAGGTTTTCAAAATGGAGATGGAGACGTAACAGGTGATGGTGTAGGCGATGGTTTAGAAACTGAAGCTTTTAGAGAAAAAGATTCAGATGGTAACAACATTACTGAATATTATGGTGACGGTATCTTGGATATTTACGATTTTCATCATGCAACCAGCTCTCAAAACTATACGAATTCCTATGGTAACGTGAGTCAAGGAACTGGACCGCTTTACGCTTTAGATTCCGATGGTGATGGTCTGCCTGATTATAGGGACCCCTATAACGATGTAACAGGAATATACGATATAAACACTTTAGAAATTTATGCCCACCTACCACATACTGGGGGTGTCTTAGATAGCTTAGAAGATAACGATGGCGACGGTGTTATGGCCTCAAGAGATGGTGACGATACTGTCTTTGGATCTCCTAGAAATTTGGATGCTAGTTATAGCTTATACTTCGACGGGCGCAATGATTATATAGAAGACGAAAATGTTATAAGCTCTGGAAGTGCAACATTAATGGCTTTTATAAAATCTGACGGAAACAACACGAATAATGACAACCACGTTATTGCCGGGCAAAATGATTTTTTCATCAGAATAAACCATGGTTCCAATACTATATCCGCTGTGGTGGAAGGTATAACCTTAACCTCTGTAAGTACAATATCAACTGGCATTTGGATGCATGTGACCGTTTCTACTACAACCGGCCGTACTGCACTATACATTAATGGTATAGAAGAAACTAGTAATACTACCGGAGCAACCATAAGCAGTACATCAAACTTCATGATTGGGCGAGCAACCAGCAGCAACAATTATTTTAAAGGAGAAATTGACGAAGTAAGAGTTTTTAATACAGCTTTAACTGATACTGAAATAAAACGCATGGTTTATCAGGAACTAGATGAAAACAACAACTTTAACCAAGGAAAAATTATTCCTTTAGATATTTCAACCTCTATTGGAGCCAACTTAGTGAAGTATTACAAAATGGATGCTTACAATGATGATATTTTAGACGATAAAAAAACAACTGCAGGAGATTTAACAGGTGCTAAAATATATAATGTTAAGAATATTTATTTCCAAAGAGCTCCCTTACCTTACGTTTCTAGTGCAGATGGCGATTGGACTAACAGTGCTAGTTGGTTAAATGGCTCTGAATGGGATATTACAAGCAAACAAAATAATGCTAACGACGCTTCCATTGTACATATAAAACACAACATTAACTTAAATGGCTCTTATAACATTCAAGGTACTGCTGGTTTGATTGTGGACTCTGGAAAAGAATTTTCTATTGAAGCAGATAAAGGCCTGTATAACAGCTGGTACCTAAAACTTGATGGATTGATTGATTTAGATAATGAATCGCAGTTAATTCAAACGGAAGAAAGTATTTTAGATGTTACCAGTTCTGGCAAATTGGAAAGAGACCAACAAGGCACCAAAGATTTGTACACCTATAATTACTGGTGCTCTCCAGTAGGTTTTAGCAATACAACAAGTAACAATAATAGTTTTAGGTTAATTGATAATATTCTTAAAAACGGTACCATCCCGGCTTCTCCAAAAAACATTACTTTTTTAAGTTCTGGCTATAATGGTAGTGTTTCGGGAACGAATATAAGTATCGCCGACTATTGGATTTGGAAATTTGCTAATAATACAGCTAATACCTATTACGGTTGGCAACATGTAAGACGTACTGGAACTATTTTGGCTGGCCAGGGCTTTACTATGAAAGGTGTTGAAGCATCTGCAAGTTCATTTACCTCAACCCAAAACTATACGTTTTATGGAAAACCTAATAACGGAGAAATTACCTTACCATTAGCCGCAGATAACGAATACTTTGTAGGCAACCCCTACCCTTCGGCCATAGATGCTAATGAGTTTATTTTAGATAATATAAGTATTGCTAATGGTGGTAGATCCGCTACCAACACAATTAATGGTACGTTATACTTTTGGGATCATTTTGCAAATAGCTCTCATGTGCTAAAAGCATACGAAGGTGGTTATGCAACATATACTTTAACAGGAAGTTTACCTGCTATTTCTAGTGATACGCGAATAAATGCCACTTTAACTAACGGCACAAAACAACCAGAACGTTACATTCCTGTAGGACAAGGATTTTTTGTAGCTGCCGGAGATGGAGGTAATATTACCTTCAAAAACAGTCAACGCATATTCAAAACAGAAGCTTCTGATCCTTCTTTATTTTTTAAATCCACAAAAAACAGTTCAAAATTCATGAACACGGATGCTTATACAGATATAAGACAAAAAATAAGACTAAAATACAGTTCTCCAAAAGGGTATTACCGTTTAATTTTGGCTGGAGTTGATGACAATGCTACCACAGCATTTGATTTTGGCTACGATGCACCACTTATTGAAGATAATGAAGAAGATATGTTTTGGGTATTTAGCGATAACAAATACGTAATTCAAGGAGTTGACAACTTCAATTTAGACCAAAAATTACCTCTAGGAATAAAAACAAAACAAACGGGTTTAATAAGTATTAAAATAGATTTACTTGAAAACATTTCAAATAACCTAAATATTCTTTTACATGATAAAACACTTAATGTATATCATGATTTAAAACAAGCTGCCTATGAAGTTAATTTAAATGCAGGGCAATATTTAGACCGTTTTGAAATAACATTTTCCGATGCTAGCACTTTAAACAATACTACCATCGAAAACAGAGCTATTCAAGCCTTTTTCTCGAAAGAAAACGGAAGCATTATTATTCAAAACCCAAACTCACAATCCATAGAAACTACGGAACTATTTAATTTATTAGGTCAGTCAATATTTAAATTATCTAACAAAACCAACGATAAATTTATAGAACAAAAAACCAATAGCATTGCTACTGGCGCCTATATTCTGAAACTAAAAACAGAAACAGGTATTGTGTCCAAAAAAGTATTAATAGAATAAATTTGAATTAGTCACTCTTTGTTATTATTCCAAAATACTTTTTAAAGTCCTAAATTTATTTTTAGGACTTTTCTATTTTAAATGCTTTAGCATGTCTTCTAAAGACACTTTTAATTGTTCTCCTGAAACCATATTTTTTAAAGTATATGTGTTCGAATTAACTTCCTCATCACCTACTAAAACAACAAATGGAATATTACGTTTATTGGCATGATTCATTTGCTTTTTCATCTTATCAGCATCAGGATATAACTCCGTATTAATACCAGCTGAACGTAATTGCTTAATCGCTTTCAAACAAAACAAAGCTTCTTTGTTTCCAAAATTGATGAATAATACTTCAACGTTTTTATTCACCGTTTCAGGGAACAATCCTAATTCTTCAAGTACCAAATAGATACGATCTAAACCAAAACTGACACCAACGCCACTTACATTATTTAATCCGAAAATACCAGTTAAATCGTCGTAACGTCCGCCACCACCAATAGAACCCATTTGCACGGTTTTTGGTGCGGCTACTTCAAAAATAGCTCCTGTGTAATAATTTAAGCCACGTGCCAAGGTTACATCAAGCTGTAATGTAGCTGTTTGTAATCCCAATACAGAAATAGCTTCATTAATAAAAGCCAATTCTTCAATGCCTTTCGTTCCTTCTTGGGAAGTTGATAAAATAGATTTTAAACTTTCTATTTGCGATTCAAATGAACCTGACAAGGTAAATAAAGGCTGTAATTTAGCAATGCCTTCTTCTGAAATACCTTTAGAAAGCATTTCCTCTTTTACCTTCTCTTCGCCTATTTTATCGAGTTTATCTAAAGCTACCGTAAAATCGATTAACTTATCGGAAGCACCAATAACTTCGGCTATTCCAGATAATATTTTACGGTTGTTAATTTTAATAGTTACACCTTCTAATTTTAAAGATGAAAATACAGTATCGTATAATTGAATAAACTCAACTTCTTGCCAAAGTGATGTACTACCTACTACATCGGCATCACATTGGTAAAACTCTCTAAAACGTCCCTTTTGTGGTCTGTCGGCACGCCACACAGGTTGTATTTGATAGCGCTTAAAAGGGAACTCAATCTCATTTTGGTGTTGTACTACGTAACGTGCAAATGGCACCGTCAAATCGTAGCGCAAGGCTTTTTCAGAGATATTAGAAGTTAATTTCAAGGAATCTTTATTAGCATACGCCTGTTCATCAACTTTAGCTAAATAGTCTCCCGAATTTAAAATCTTAAAAATTAAACGATCTCCCTCATCACCATATTTGCCCATCAGGGTATCTGAGTTTTCAAAACTAGGTGTTTCAATAGGTTGAAAACCGAACGTTTCAAAAGCACCACGAATGGTATTAAAAATATAATTGCGTTTTGCTACTTGTTCTGGATTAAAATCTCTTGTGCCTTTTGGTATGCTTGGTTTTTGGGCCATATTGAATTACGAATTACGAATTACGAATTACGAATTGGTCTTTACGACTAAACAATTCAACGCATAAACAATTAAACAAATTAGTATTTGCTGCGAATTTACAAAAGACTAATTTATTAAATCATCAAAATACTTAAACAATTCACCTTTGGTTATTACAGCGCCTTGTTCAATCATTTTAAATTTATCTAAATTTTTATCTTCGGTATAAGGCTTATCTGCCTGTAAAAACTCCACACGTTCATCCATTAAATTTTCACGCAACCAGTCATATCCTTTTTGGGTAGTAATATCAACCTCCGGATTTTTGACGTTTATTACGATGGCTTTCATTTTCTTTTTCCCCAAACGGAATAAATAAATGTGTTGTGCCGAAAAATGTTCTAAATATTCTGCTTGGTTTAAAACACCTTCCCAAATTAAATCGCTAAAAACATCCAACTCCATTTCTGCTAATTCTGGTTTGTTTTCCTTTAGGTTCGCCCACTCATCAGCAGTTATAGATTGAGTGGCCAAAAAGTTTATAAACTCTTGGTGTAATTCTTCAAATTGTTCTTTTGTAAGTCTTGAATATTTCATGAAATTCTTTTTAAACCCGAATTTATCGAGAAAACTATACTTTATTTTTTAATATTTAAACTTGCTGCAACAGCAAATGGCCTATCGGTTGCAATTACATCAACACCTAAATCTACCCAATGTTGATAAAGATCGTCTCCCTTTGCCTGTGCCTGCTTATCTAAATTCCCTAATGTACCTAATATACAAGTGAATCCTAAATCGTGTAATTTTTTATAAAATGGTTCGGACGATAGCCGTGTTCCTGTAAAGGCAATCATGTTTTCCGTTGGAATTTCTGAATGCAACAACCAATCTAATTCCTCATCATTCCTAGCCGAAACCGATAGTAATAAATTTGGAGAAGCTTTATAAGCTGCGCTGGCTTGCTTCATGTCATAAGTGATAATAATGGAAACATCTTCTGCTCGGGTTTCTTCAATTAAAGCAACCACTTGTTTCACCGAAACGCTCTTTTTTATATCGATTGTTAAAATAACCTGATTCGTTTTAGCCCAAATTAAAACATCTTTAAATAACGGAATTTTAAACTTAGTTTCATTCCCAAAATCATCTTTTAAATTAAATTGTTGTAATTCCTGGTAGGTATATTTGGTAATATCACCCTGCCCCGTGGAGGTTCTATCCAAGCTATTATCGTGCATTAAAACAAGTATGTTATCTTTCGTTTTTGCTACATCAATCTCATATATAGCAGATATACTGTCATTTATATATTCTAAAGTCTCCAAACAGTTTTCAGGATAATTTTCAATGGACTTACCTCCTCTGTGCACACTAATTATAGGGTCTTTTTGAGACTGATACACAAACTTACTTACTAATGCCGATTTATTAGCTACTGACTGTTTTTCGGATTTTACTTTACATGAAAAACTGGCAAAAAACAGACAAATTACAACTATATATTTCATTTTAAACATAAAAAATGCGCCCTTTAATGGGGCGCAAATTTAATAATTTATATGCTACTTTCTTTAGAAAATATAACGTAATCCTATTTGGGCTTGCCATCTTGAAGCTAAACTAGAGTCAAATCCAAAAGTTCGAGCGTCCGAGCCTTCACTAAAGGTATAAACTGGTGTTGCACCAGAGGTGTCTACACTAATTGGCGACAAGTTATTAGGCTGCTGAACCACACCCCATTCTGAATATAATAGGTTACCAAAATTAAGAATATCAAGACTTATTTGTAATGTATTTGTTTTTCCTTCGCTAACTTCAAAGTTAAAATCCTGTAAAACCTTTACATCCCATCTACTTCTCCAAGGTGATAAGGCTCCGTATCTTTCAAAATAACTTCCTCTATTTTCACTTAGATATTTATCTTGTTGAATAAAATTCTCAAAATCATTAGCCATACTTGTACCTCCTGAAAAATCCATTTGTTGCACTTCACTTGCAGTTGGAATATAAATTAAGTCATTATTTTGAAATGAACTATCGCCATTGATGTTTCCTGCATAGGTATAATTGTAACGTCCACCTTGTGCATATTCAAAAAACGTAGAAATAGTTGTACCCATTTTATCATTTGAATAGGACCATTTTTTACTTGCGATACCAATAAAACGATGAGTGTCTCCATATTTAGAATAGGATAATACATCGTTATTTGCGTTACCAAGATTAGGATTAAAATCAAAAGCATCACCAGTAATTTCTGCTTCAATAGAATTTACATCTTTAGCATTTAAATAGTTGTAAGCAAAACTTGTGTAAATACCACTATCAAATGTTTTTTGGGCTTTTAGAGTCGCATTCCATACTCTACCTTTATCTGAGTTTGTAAACACATAAGCATTATTTCCTGAATCACCAGAAACATAAATTGGTCTATCATCACCTGGTGCATTTAGTGTTCCTGAAGGATTTCTTAGTCCCCAGTTTTGTACGTGAGCTGCATTTAGATCTTTGGTAAACGATACATCCGCAGTTAAGGTAATGCCATTTTCTAATCGATGATCTGCACCTAAATTAGTACGCCAAACTTGAGGCCATTGATAATCTGGATCTACTAATTGAAAGAAACCATCATCAGCACCACTCACTTGATTTCCTAACCATACGAAAGGAAAGCGCCCAGTAAATAGCCCCGTACCACCTCTAACCTGGGTTGTGTTTTCATTATTAACATCCCAGTTGAAACCCAATCTAGGAGAAACTAACCAATCGTTTCCTGGTAATGTTGTAGAATCTAAATTAACCTCTTCATTAGTGTTTGGATTAAAATAATAGACGCTATTATCTCTTGTAGCCCCATTATCTGTATCAATATATTTCTGAATTAAATCACTAGTATCAAAATACAATGGTTTATCAAAACGTACGCCGTATGTTACTTTAAAGGCATCGTTCACATTCCATTCATCTTGCACGTAAAAAGATAATTGGCCTACATTCAACTCAGAAAGCTTCCACCCTCCGTCATTTCCTGTGCCATTGGCATTAAAAGTATCATAAGCATTTTCAGTTGCAGTTAAATATTGATCTACAACACCTCCTGGTTGTGCATTATCTAAAAAAGTTTGAACATCTGGATAAGGACTAAAAAGCCCGTAATAAGGGAAGATTCCAAAGTTAAAAGACTCGTAGTTTACTAAATTAAAAGAATTTGCGAATTCAAATTTTTCAAATGAAAACCCAATAGTGAAGGTATGATTTCCTTTTACTACATTCAAGTTATCTGTTAATTGAAATACTTTTTGGTCTAATAAGTTATTAATTGAAAATGGTTCATGACCAGCAATTATATAATTTGATCCTGCCCCATCTTGAATAGCAATAACCGGAGCTGGACTTGATTTTGGATTTCTAAAATCATCAAAATGCGTATAACCTACTTGAAGCTTATTGGTCATTGCATCGGACAATGTGGAGTTTAACTCCAATTGCACTGATTGTAAATTATTATTTATTTGATATCCTGAATTTTCAAATTGTAAAGTTTGGTAATTAGGCCCCCTAGCCCCTAATGCCGTAGGATGAGCAGGCTTTTCTTTTGAAGCATCTAACCAATTATAAATAACAGCTAACCTATTATTCTCATTAATATTCCAATCTAACTTAAAAATCCCTTTTGTAGATTCCGAACCATAATTAAAGCCTGTATATCTACCTGTATCATATCCCAAATTAGCCAAAGCATCTTGTACCGAAATAAAATCACTTTCCAGTACTCTCGATTCGTTTACCGCACCAGAGCCCGTGTTTGGTACCCAACCATTGGTTCCTAAATCTGTTCTATCATCCTTTTCAAAATTTGCAAAAAAGAATAGTTTATTCTTCACAATGGGTCCACCAATACTAATTCCATATTGATTTTGTTTCAAATCTGACGTTGGTACATCTTCGCCATTAACTTTACTACCAGTGAAGTTTTCATCTCTATAAAAACCATAAACTGTTCCATGAAAATCATTCGTTCCACTTTTTGTAACAGCATTTACAGAAGCACCCGTAAATCCAGATTGCGTAACATCATAAGGCGCAAGGGATACTGAAATTTGATCAATAGCATCTAAAGAAATCGGTTGGGCATCGGTTTGACCACCTGGAGTTGGAGCATCTAACCCAAAAGGATTATTAAAAATAGCGCCATCTAATGAGAAATTATTAAACTGGTCATTTCTACCACCAAATGAATTCCCTGTAGATGAAGGCTCTAATCTGGTAAAATCTGAAGCAGATCTTGAAATGGTTGGTAAACTCGTTAATTCTCGTCTTCCAACACTGGTTTCAGCACCTGTACGGTCACTACCAAAAGTACCAGTACTACTAGACCCTTTAATTACCACAACGTCCAATTGCTGGCTATCGGCAACTAAAGCGACATCAAAATTTTCAGTTTTTCCTAAAGTTAAATAAACGTCATTGTAAGTTTGGCTCTGGTATCCTAGAAAACTAATGGAAACAGTGTATGGACCACCTACTCGCAAGTTTAGTAAATTAAACCTCCCATCAATATTTGTAGAAGCACCATACTTAGTTCCTGTGGGAGTATGTATAGCTACAACATTAGCTCCAGGAAGCGGTTCTGAAGATTCATCTAAAATAAGACCTTTAATGTTCGATGTTGTTACCTGCGCAAAGGCAAATAATCCAAAAAAGAGTAAGAAAAATAAAAAATAATTTTTTTTCATGTGAATAAAATTGTTAGAGTTAGTCTGAAAATTAATCATTTAGCATACAAAACAATTAATATATAGGTAAAAATAGGACAAAAAAAAACCACTCAAAAGAGTGGTTTTAATAAGTTATAAGCTTTTATTAACTTTTTGTTAACATTACTCTGCTTGTGCAGCAATAACTTCAAATTCTAAATCAACTGTTACTGATCTGTGTAAACGAATAACGGCAGTATATTTACCAGTACGTTTAATAGTAGTAACTGTAATGAATTTTTTATCAATAGATTGACCTTCTTTTTCTAAAGCAGCAGCAACATCAATGTTGTTTACAGAACCAAATAATTTATCACCTGATCCTACTTTAGCTGCGATTTTAATTTCTAAAGCTTTTAATGCTTCAGCAACTTTATTAGCGTCATCAACTATTTTCTTTTCTTTAAAAGCTCTTTGCTTTAAGTTTTCTGCTAACACTTTTTTAGCAGAAGCCGTAGCCATAACAGCTTGACCTTGAGGAATTAAAAAGTTTCTACCATAACCGTTCTTAACTGTTACAACATCGTCTTTAAATCCTAAATTTTCAACGTCTTGTTTTAATATAAGTTCCATTGTTATCGGTATTTTTTATTTTAATAAATCTGCTACGTATGGCATTAATGCTAAATGACGTGCTCTTTTTACAGCAACAGATACTTTTCTTTGGTATTTTAAAGAAGTTCCTGTTAAACGACGAGGTAAAATTTTACCTTGCTCGTTTACAAACTTTAATAAGAAATCTGGATCTTTATAATCGATATATTTAATACCAGATTTTTTGAAACGACAATATTTCTTTTGTTTGTTAGTATCAATATTAAGTGGCGTTAAATATCTGATTTCGCCGTCTTTTTTTCCTTTTGATTGTTGTTCTATAGATGACATAATTAAGCTTTTTGTTTAAGTTTAACTCTTCTTCTCTCTGCCCATGAAATAGCGTGTTTATCTAACGATACGGTTAAATAACGCATAAAACGCTCATCACGTCTAAATTCTACTTCTAAAGTGTTAATTACTTCACCAGCAACAGTGTATTCAAATAAGTGATAGAAACCACTTTTTTTGTTTTGAATTGGATAAGCTAATTTCTTAAGCCCCCAATCTTCTTTTGATATCATCTTAGCGCCGTTAGAAACAAGAAAATCTTCGTATTTCTTTACTGTTTCCTTTATCTGATCTTCAGATAAAACGGGATTTAAGATGAAAACAGTTTCATAATGATTCATAAAAATCGTGTTTTATTGTTAAAAATTGGCTGCAAAAGTAGTTAATAAATACATATTACACAACTTAATTTTAACTATATTTTATATTATATTTGCATCAGTTCTCATATGTTAAAATTATGTTAAATCAAACAGTTTAACGATGTTATTTGGTTTTTAACCGAATTTTTTGTAATATTGTCGATATCTTAACCGAAATAATATAAATGTTATGACTTTAAACTGTGTAGTAGTAGACGATTCAGCAATACAGCGTCTCTCTATCGTTAAGTTAGTAGAGAACCACCCCGCTCTTAACTTAATTGCAGAGTACAGTAGTGCGCTAGAAACCAAAAATGGCTTAAACACACACCAAGTAGACCTTATCTTTTTAGACATTGAAATGCCAGTGCTTAATGGATTTGAACTATTAGACGTGTTAAACAACAAACCTCAAATTATCTTTGTAACCGGTAAAACAGAATATGCTTTTAAAGCATTTAACTATGATGCTACCGATTATTTACATAAACCAATTACTAGAGAACGTTTTAATACAGCTGTTGAAAAAGCCTTAGAACAACATAAATTAATCCAAGATTTTAATGAAGAAGAAGGAGAACATATCTTTGTTAAAAGCAATCTGAAAAAACGTAAAGTTTATATTAAAGATATTAAATGGATTGAGGCTCTTGGTGATTATGTAAAACTTGTAACAGAAGAAAATAGTTTAGTAGTACTTTCTACTATGAAATCTTTTGAAAAAGAATTACCTGAAAATAAATTTTTAAGAATTCACAAATCCTACATTGTGAATTTAGATAAAATAGATAGGTTTAACAGTAAAAATGTGGAAGTTGGTGCTTACGAAATTCCATTAAGTAGAAACAAAAAAACCCAATTAGTTGATGCTTTAAATAATATTTAAAGTAACACAATCGGGTTAAAAGTTATCGACATTTAAAATTACTTTAACCGACCGAAAATCTTTTACACTCATGAAGCTGTTATTTATCTTAATAATAGCTTCTTTTGTTTTACCTAAAGATTGCTTTTTAGGAATTTTTACCAAAATGTTTTTATGAAACTGATTTCTAATTCTAGCTATTGGAGGCGATTCGGGTCCTAAAATATAATCTCCAAACACATTTCGAAGTGATTTAGCATACCAATTTGAAGCGGTTTCTACACGATTGTATTCCTTGTGTTTTAAAGTAATTTTTATCTGCTTGTAAATAGGTGGATATTTAAAATTATAACGATCATTCATTTGCTCGTTATACATATCTATATAGTTATTTGTAGAAACCTGTTGTAATATATTATGGTACGGATTATAGGTTTGAATTAAAACCTTTCCGCGCTCTTCTGTCCGGCCTGCTCTACCCGAAACTTGCAACATTAATTGAAAGCTTCGTTCGTGGGCTCTGAAATCAGGGAAATTTAGCATATTATCTGCATTCATAATGCCAACCAACTTCACATTCCTAAAATCTAAACCTTTAGTTAGCATTTGCGTTCCTACTAATATATCAATCTCCTGCTGTTCCAAAGCTGTGATTATTTTTTCGTACCCATATTTACCGCGAGTAGTATCCAAGTCCATTCTTGCTACCTTATAATCTGGAAACAATAACTTTACTTCCCCTTCTATTTGCTCGGTACCAAACCCTTTATTATCTAACTCCGGACTTCCGCAAGCACTACAAGTTTTTCGCATTACCTCTGAAAACCCACAATAATGACAGCGCAGCTGATCGCGGTATTGATGATAGGTTAAACTAACATCGCAATTTGGGCATTGTGGCGAATGCCCACAGGTATTACATTCTACAATTGGAGAAAATCCACGTCGGTTTTGAAACAATATAATTTGATGCCCTTCTCGTAAGGTTTCAGTCATTTCTTCAAGGAGCCTATCGCTAAAATGACCTTTCATCAACTTCTTTTTTTGCTTCTCCTTAATATCAACCAATTCAATTTCTGGCATCAAAACATCATTATAGCGTTTCAATATTTCAACAAAACCATATTTATTTTGTTTGGCGTTAAAGTAGCTCTCTAGACTAGGAGTTGCTGAACCTAAAAGAATTATTGCTTGATGAATATGCGCTAAAACTACCGAAGTATCTCTTGCATGGTATCGCGGTGCAGGATCAAATTGCTTAAAAGATGTTTCGTGTTCTTCATCCACAATTATTAAGCCTAAACTTTCAAATGGTAAAAATATAGATGAACGTGCACCTAAAACTATTTGCGCTTTCGCGGAATTGTTCAACACATTATTCCAAACCTCAACCCGTTCATGCGATGAATATTTAGAGTGGAACACCGCTACTTGCTCGCCAAAATAGTTTTGAAGCCTTGTTATTAGTTGAGCTGTCAATGCAATTTCGGGCAATAAATAAAGTACCTGTTTACCTCTACTTAAAACCTCTTCAATAAGTTTTACATACACCTCTGTTTTTCCTGAAGATGTAACACCATGAAGAAGCACAACCGATTGCTCTTTAAAAGCTGCCTTAATTTCAGTTAAGGCTGTGTTTTGATACTCGTTTAAATTTTTAGAATCTTCATTGTCATCTCCAGAAAATTGAACACGATCGGTTTGAATAAAATATTCTTCAAGAATACCTTTGTCAATCAAAGACTTTATAATAGCGGGCGATGTATCACTTTCCTTTGCTAAATCGGCTACCTTTATAGGTTTTTTTGTAATTGCCGAAACAGAAAACAAAGTTAAAATAACCTGATGTTGTTTAGGCGCTCTATTTAAATCATCTAAGAGGTTTTGCAGTGCCGTTTCAGAAGCATAGTTAGCATGTAATTTTACATACCGTACCAACTTTGGTTTGTATTTTTCATATACCTCCTCTTCTACCGAAATGGCTTCTTTTTCAATTAAACGCTGTATAACTGGAAGTACATTTTTTTTATCGAGAATATTAGAAATATCATGAATTTTTAGCGAAGATTGATGTTGCAAAGCTTCATAAACCAAAAATTCGTCGTCCTTTAAAATACCCTCATCAATTTCTTTAGAATTTTTTATAATGATTGTTTCACTTTCTAGCACAAAT
The DNA here is from genome assembly GCF_041583155.1 of Mariniflexile sp. GTDB lineage: Bacteria > Bacteroidota > Bacteroidia > Flavobacteriales > Flavobacteriaceae > Mariniflexile. The sequence goes on along the minus strand of NZ_JBFHGK010000005.1, from coordinate 83,792 downwards.
GCACTAGGTAAGGCAGCTCGCATAACGTCTCCCAAAGTACACATATAATAATTAGCTATCCATTCCCAAAGTTGAAGTTGTTTTTCATTTACAATAGGGCCATCATCTAAAATTTGATGAATGTCTTTAGCCTCATAAGCAATTGGTGCTTCATTATGAATTTTAGTTACTATACCTGTATAGATTTTAGACTTTCCGAAAGGTACTGCAACACGCATACCTATTTTTAAAAAATTAGCCTCGGCAGCAGTGATACTATAAGTAAACAACTTTTGCAGGGGAACTGGAATAATAACATCTATAAAATACAACATAAACTATGTTCTTTTGCGCAATTTATTTAGTGAAGCATTTAATTCATAACCTAACAATAAAATATTCGCGTTTAACCATAAATAAATCATAAGGATTAAAAGAGCACCAATGGAGCCATACAATTTATTGTACTGCCCGAAATTTTCAATATAAATACCAAATAAAAAAGACAATACGATTACTAAAAATGTTGTAAAACCCGCGCCTACAGAAAAAAACTTAGAATACCTTCCTTCTTTTGTTCCAAAATAATACATTGTAGCAGTTGCCATATATACCATAATTATAAAAAATATATACTTCACAACATTAAACCACATAACACTTTGTTTTGCTACGTCGTATCCCTTTTCATGCAAAGTATCTAACACTTTTTGAACAATATAAATTTGAAAATAACCTAATACGGCAATAGTAATAATAAGCAAGAAAGCAAGTATAATTGCAACCCATAAAGCATATAAATATTGCCGAAAAACATTTCTAGATAATTGCTCGTGATACGAATTTTCAAAACCCGAAAATAGGGCATTTACCCCATTTGCCATAAGCACAATTGATAATACAAATACAGAGGACACCAATCCTCCTCGTTGTGATTGGTCGATTCCTTCAAAAATACTTTCAAAAAAGAAATCGGAAGTACTTGATGGTAAAAAAGATTCCAAAAACCTAAGGAATTCTATTTTAAAATCATCAATAGGTACATACGGTATTACTATTAAAATAAATAACAAAAAAGGGAACAAGGCCATAAAAAAGCTAAACGCAATAGCACTTGCTCTGGTTGTTAATGCTCCTTTTACAATTCCAGTTATGTAAAGTTCCAACAAATCGTAAAATGACAACCCTTCAAGACCCGGTAACTTAGCTCGCTTAAAAAACCGTACAATAACGTTAATAAAAGGTATTTTTTCGAGTTTTTCTCGTAGGTTTTTGGTCATTAATAAACTGCATTTAAATTATAACAAAGTTATTAAAATTAAAAATGTCAGTACAATAAATGCTTATTATACTGACATTAAAAATTATTATAAAGTAAAATTATTTAATAGCCTTTAAACTAAGGTCCATATTATGAACAGAATGTGTTAATGCACCCGAAGAAATATAATTTACGCCACATTCAGCATAATGCCTTATGGTGCTTTCGTTTATATTACCAGACGATTCTGTTAAACATTTATCACCTATCATTTTAACTGCTGTTTTAGTATCTTCATAATCAAAATTATCAAGTAAGATTCTGTAAACACCTTCACAATGTAGAATTTCTTCCACTTCAGTTAAATTTCTGGCTTCTACCATTATTTTTAAATCCTTACCTGTATCCTTTAAGTATTGTTTACTCATTTCTACAGCTTTGGTAATACCTCCTGCAAAATCAATATGATTGTCTTTCAGCATAATCATATCATAAAGAGCGAATCTGTGATTTTCACCACCACCTATTTTTACCGCCCATTTTTCTAAAACACGAATACCAGGTGTTGTTTTTCTGGTATCTAGAATTTGGGTTTTAGTACCTTTTAGTAAATCTACAAACATCCGTGTTTTTGTAGCAATAGCACTCATGCGTTGCATTGCGTTTAACACAGTGCGTTCTGCCTTTAAAATAGACTGCGATGGTCCTTCTACATACATAACGACATCGCCGTAAGTAACCTCTGTGCCATCCTCTATAAGTACTTCTAACTTTAAACTCTTATCAACATAAGCAAATACTTTCTTAGCAAAATTTACACCTCCAATAATGCCTTTATCCTTAACCAATAGTTTTGCCTTACCTCTTGCTGTTTCTGGAATGCAAGCTAAAGAACTATGATCTCCATCTCCTACATCTTCTCTAATTGCGTTGGAAATTATTGATGCAACTTCTTTGTCAAATTGTTCTTGTGTTATCATATATTACCGCAGATTTGACACAAAAATAACAAATTGATTTACTTTTTTTAATTTTACAATTACGATTTTTATAAAATTTTAATATTTAAATTCATTATTCATAATTAGTATATGCTATTTTTGCGGTTATGACCATCAAATTAATTGCAATAGGAAAAACCGACAATAAGGATTTACAAACCTTAATTGAAGACTACACAAAACGTTTAGGGTTCTATATCAAGTTTTTAGCTGAAATTATTCCAGATATTAAAAACGTAAAAAATTTAAGTGAAGACCAGCAAAAACAAAAAGAAGGAGAACTGATTCTGAATAAACTAAACGCAACTGATGTTTTAATTTTATTGGACGAAAATGGAAAACAATTGGATTCAGTTAATTTTTCGGAATATTTACAAAAACATATGAACTCCGGTATTAAGCAGTTGGTTTTTGTAATTGGTGGGCCTTACGGATTTTCTGAGGAAGTGTATAAAAAAGCAAATGGGAAACTATCATTATCAAGAATGACATTTTCCCATCAGATGATTCGCTTATTTTTTATTGAACAACTTTACCGTGGCTTTACCATTTTAAAAAATGAACCTTACCACCATAGGTAATTATTAATTTAATTAGTGCGCCTTAAACGTTTCTTTCCGTTTTGCCAATTGACGCTCTAAATCACCAATTGTTTCTCTTACAGCCACCTCAAAATTACGCTCGGTTGAAGTAGCAAAAATTCTTGGACCTGGTAAACTTAATTCTATATTACAGATTTTTCCTGTTTCATGTTTATTTTCATCTATTTTAAAATAAACCATTGCACTTATTATGAATTCATATTTATTAGATAATTTATTTAATTTTTCTTCCGTAAAAGAAGATAGCGTTTCACTTACATCTACACCAACATACTGAAAATTTACTGTCATATTCTTATTTTTTTACTTAGTTTAACATAGTGTAAAGTACATTAATTTTTATAAATTTCAGCATATTTTAATCATAAAAAAAGTTAAATTATTTTATTAGCAGGTTATCAATTAATTGAAAAACCAAAATTTCATAATAGGCTTAAATTAAGTAAAATTTCTAAAAGCAAATTAGTTTAAATCTGTTAAAACCGCTAAAAGCACGGTATCGCTTAATCGTTGTTTATAATCAATATTAATATATTGAAACATAATTTTTCCCGATTTATCAACCACAAAAACCGTTGGAACTGGCAAAATATTAGTTGCTTCCTGTTCCGTCTTTTTTTCTATATAAGGTTTCGCTTTTTCTGGGGTTAAAAAACCGATACCAACATCTTGAATTAATTTTGCTCCTGGATCCGAAAATACTTTATAATTTACTAATGCCTCTTCCTTTGTAGGTTTTAATTGCATATAATTATCTGGGCTAACTGCCACAATTTGATAGCCCAGCTCTAAAATTTCGGCTTCGGCTGATGCTAAACTAGATAATTGTCGGTTACAATACGGACACCAACCTCCACGATAAAACACCAAAACTGTCGGTTTTTCAGCAATAAGTTCTTGAAGCAAAACAGTAGCTCCATTTACATCCAATAAGCTGCCATCTGGCAAGGTTTCTCCAATTAACAATGGACTTACATCTTCTGCATTTGCCGGTACTTGCGCATTAGAAATTAATACTGTTAGAAAAAATACTACTCCTAAAAATTTGGTTTTCATCATGTTTATTTTATAAAATTTAGAAGTTTTGTCTTCATAAAAACTGAAGTCTTACAATTTTACCGTATTTATTTTTTAATTAGAGATTCTTTATTTTAAATGAATACCATTATTTTTGAAAACAAAAAAATATGATGCAACTCGTTTTCGCAACCAATAACTCCAATAAGATTAAAGAAGTACAAGCTCTGATTCCAGACCATATTAAACTTTTAAGTTTAGAAGCTATTGGTTGTTATGAAGATATTCCAGAAACACAAAATACCATAGAAGGTAACGCCATTCAAAAAGCCACTTACATTAAAGAAAAATATGGTTACGATTGTTTTGCTGATGATACTGGTTTAGAGGTTGAAGTATTAAATGGCCAACCAGGTGTTTTTTCTGCACGCTATGCAGGTGAACAACGAAGTGCTGAAGACAACATGACTAAGTTGTTAATGGAAATGCAGAACAAAACCAACCGAAATGCCCAATTTAAAACGGTAGTTGCACTACATCTAAACAACAAACAATATACTTTTACCGGTATTTGTGAGGGGGAAATTATCGAAAACAAACAAGGTGGAAACGGTTTTGGTTACGACCCTATTTTTAAACCGAAAGGTTTTAAAGAAACCTTTGCTGAAATGGAATTAAGTCTCAAAAACAAGATAGGGCACCGTGGCAAAGCTATTTCACAATTAGTTGGCCTTTTAAATTCCAAAAACTAAAAAAATCACTATAAAATTTATCAATGCTATTGGTTGTTAATATTCTTTGTGCTACTTTTAAATTATGACAGAGGAAGATATAGAAAAAGAAAACGCAGCCATTACCAAAGCCTACAAAGAATTATTAAAAGTTAGCTACACAACACTAACTGATGATGATAAAAAACTAATTCGTAAAGCTTTTGAGGTTGCTGTAGATGGACACAAAGACCAACGACGAAAATCGGGCGAAGCCTATATTTTTCATCCTATTGCTGTGGCCAAAATTGTAGCTCAAGAAATTGGTTTAGATGCCACTTCAATTGCGGCTGCATTACTGCATGATGTTGTTGAAGACAGTCCTAATTATGAAATCGAAGATATTGAAAATCAGTTTGGAAAAACTGTTGCTACTATAGTTGATGGTCTTACCAAAATTTCATCACTAAGTAAAGAAAAAGACATGAACGTGTCTTTACAAGCTGAAAATATTCGAAAAATGTTGCTTACGCTAAATGATGATGTTAGGGTAATTATCATAAAAATTGCCGACCGTCTTCATAATATGCAAACCATGGATTCGATGCAACTTGATAAACAAGAAAAGATAGCATCTGAGACGTTATATATTTATTCCCCTTTAGCACATCGTATCGGACTTTATAATATTAAAACCAAATTAGAGGATTTAGCATTAAAGTATACGGAACCAAATGTATATAACGATATTGTATTAAAAATAAAAGAAAGCAAAGAAGAGCAAGATCTTTACATTGCGCAATTTAATGAAGTAATAAAAAACTCATTAAATAAAGAAAATTTGACTTATTCCATCAAAGGCAGACCTAAGTCTATTTTTTCAATTCGACGCAAAATGCTTAAACAAGGAGTTTCCTTTGATGAAGTGTATGACAAATTTGCTGTTAGAATTATATACAAAAGTGACCCTTCAAGCGAAAAGTTTTTAGCTTGGAAAATATATTCTATTGTAACCGATCATTTCAGGCCAAACCCAATAAGGTTAAGAGATTGGATTTCATCACCAAAATCTACCGGATATGAAGCCTTGCATATTACTGTAATGGGGCCAAAGGGTCGCTGGGTAGAAGTTCAAATTCGAAGTGAGCGGATGAACGAAATCGCAGAAAAAGGCTATGCTGCTCATTATAAATACAAACAAGAAGGTGAAAAAGAAGATAATTTAGAGAATTGGATAAACAAGCTTCAAGAGGCCTTGGAAAACCCAGAAACGAATGCTGTAGATTTTGTTGAACAATTTAAACTAAACTTATATTCTAAAGAAATATTTGTTTTCACGCCTACAGGAGAATTAAAATCATTACCAAAAGGTGCTACACCTCTAGATTTCGCCTTCAATATTCATACAGAAATTGGAATGAAAACCCGTGGTGCAAAGGTAAACGGGAAATTGGTACCATTAAATCATATTTTACAAAGTGGTGATCAAGTAGACATTCTAACTTCAGAAACGGCCAAGCCTAACTCAAACTGGTTAGATTATGCTACAACGGCAAGAGCTAGAAGCAAAATAAAATCAGCTTTAAGAGAAGACAAAAAACGTTTAGCCGAAGAAGGAAAAGAAATACTTCGTCGAAAACTAAAACAGTTAAAAATAAACCTTAATGAGGCGTCGGTAAATGAACTAGTAAACTTCTTTAAATTAAAAACAAGTTTAGATTTATTTTACAGAGTAGGTATTGGTACCATAGATAATAACATGCTTAAGGATTATGCATCTTCCCGAAGCAATGCTTTAATGAGTTTTATTAAAAGTAAAATTACCAGAAAAGCAAATGTTAAAAAAGAAGATTTAGACAAAGAAGAAATCTCGACAAACTATGATTCATTAGTTTTTGGAAAAGAACAGGAAAAATTAGACTATAAATTAGCTAATTGTTGTAATCCAATACCTGGCGATGATGTTTTTGGCTTTTTAACCGTTTCCGAAGGTATAAAGGTTCACAAAAAAAATTGCCCTAATGCTTTAACATTACAATCCAACTACGCATATAGAATTATGCAAGCCAAATGGGTAGATTCTTCACAACAAGAATTTTTGGCTCAGATTTCTATAACGGGGATCGATCAAATTGGTTTAGTAAATGATGTAACAAAAGTAATTTCTGGAAATATGCATGTTAATATGAAAAGTATCAGTTTCGAAAGTGACAGTGGTCTTTTTACCGGAAAAATTAATGTTGTTGTAAAAAATAACACCCTATTAAAAAAGCTATTAGATAAACTTAGAAAAATTAATGGCATAGATAAGGTAACTAGAGTTTAAAAAAAGTGTAAATTTGCAACGAAATTATGAATGCAAGCGCAGAAACAAAAAATCAAGAAATAGTAAAAAGTGTATTTACTAACTTTTTAGAAACTAACGGACACCGAAAAACGCCCGAGCGATACGCTATATTACAAGAAATATACAACAACAAGGAACATTTCGATATAGAATCTCTATATCTTAACATGAAAAACAAAAAATATCGTGTATCCAGAGCTACACTTTACAACACGATAGAGTTACTTCTTGAATGCAAACTAGTTAGAAAACATCAATTTGGTCAAAATCAGGCTCATTACGAAAAATCGTATTTTGACAGACAGCACGACCATGTGATTTTAACCGATACTGGTGAAGTTATCGAGTTTTGCGACCCAAGAATTCAATCCATAAAAAAAACTATCGAAGAAGTTTTCGATATCGAGATCAATAATCATTCACTTTATTTCTACGGAAATAGAAAATCAACTAAATAACTAATTTTTTACAATGGCAGTAGATTTACTACTAGGACTACAATGGGGAGACGAAGGCAAGGGAAAAATTGTTGACGTATTAACTTCAAACTATAATATTATCGCCCGTTTTCAAGGTGGTCCCAATGCAGGACACACACTTGTTTTTAACGGAAAAAAACACGTTTTACATACTATTCCATCAGGAATTTTTCATGAAGACACCATCAATTTAGTTGGTAATGGCGTTGTTATCGACCCTGTTATTTTTAAAGGTGAGTTAGACAAATTGGAAGCACAAGATGTAGATTACAGAAAGTCGTTAGTTATTTCCCGTAAGGCACATATCATTTTACCAACACACCGCTTACTTGATGCTGCTAGTGAAGCTTCTAAAGGTAAAGCAAAAATTGGCTCTACTTTAAAAGGTATTGGTCCAACTTATATGGATAAAACTGGTAGAAATGGACTTCGTGTTGGCGATTTAGAATTAAGTGATTGGAAAGAACGCTACAGAGCACTTGCGGATAAGCATGAATCCATGATAGCCTTTTATAATGTTGATATTGAATATAACTTAGCTGAATTAGAGACCGAATTTTTTAAAGCAGTAGAAGTTTTAAAATCTTTAAAATTCATTGACTCTGAAGAATTCATGTACCAAGCCCAAAAATCAGGCAAAACCATACTTGCTGAAGGTGCGCAAGGTTCTTTATTAGACATCGATTTTGGAACGTACCCATTCGTAACATCTAGTAACACAACGGCCGCTGGCGCTTGTACTGGTTTAGGTGTGGCACCAAACCAAATTGGTGAAGTTTTCGGTATTTTTAAAGCATATACAACTCGTGTTGGTTCTGGCCCCTTCCCTACCGAATTATTCGATGAAGATGGTGCTACCATGAGTCGTGTTGGTAACGAATTTGGAGCAACCACAGGACGTGCAAGACGTTGTGGTTGGTTAGATTTAGTTGCCCTAAAATATGCTTGTCAGGTAAACGGTGTTACCCAATTAATGATGATGAAAGGCGATGTACTTTCTGGTTTTAAAACCTTAAAAGTATGTACTGCTTATAAATATAAAGGGGAAACAATAACTCATTTCCCTTATAACATTGAACCAGAAAATGTTGAACCTATTTACACAGAAGTTAGTGGTTGGGCAGAAGATTTAACTGAAATGGCTGATGCTTCTCAAATGCCAAAAGCATTAAATGATTATATTGAGTTTTTAGAAAAAGAACTTGAAATTCCTATCACCATCGTATCAGTTGGACCAGATAGAAAACAGACTATTTTTAGAAAGTAAAATATTTAACTAAATATATTTAAAAACGCTCCAAAATATTTTGGAGCGTTTTTCGTATCAATACAATTATACATTATAATTATCGTTATTTTTGCGACAAACTTTTAGAACTTGAACAAACAAACGTTTTATATCATACTAATACTAAACTTTTTTTCAGTAGTGATTCTACATTCACAAGAAAAAAAGAAGATTGAAATAACATACGCTGGTAGGCTAACCATTGATGAGCTAAATTATCCAGGAGCCAAAATACTAACACGAGATGAAATGCAACAAGTTCACATTACTCAAGGTAGTATTAATATGTGGAGTGATAAGGCTATTTATTATAGTGGTGAAAATTTTATTGAAGCCTACGGAAACGTGACCTTGATTCAGGGAGACACCATTAATATGTCTTCAAAATATATTGAATATAGTGGTATTACGCAATTAGCATTTGCAAGTGGAAATGTGGTGTTACGTGATCCAAATTCAACCATTTCATCCGACACCTTATATTTTGATCGGATAAAACAACAAGCATTCTATAAAAATGGCGGTACCGTGGTAAAAGATACTTCTGGCACCATCACAAGCAAGGTAGGAAGGTATTTTATGGAGCAAAAAAAATACCAGTTTGTTGACGATGTAACATTAGTAAACAAAGATGCAACCATAAATTCCAATTACTTCGATTTTTATTCAGATACAGGTTATGCCTATTTATTTGGACCATCAACAATAACTACTACCGAAAGTAAAACATTTACAGAAAAAGGATTTTATGATACCAAAAAGAAATCAGGGTATGCCGTTAAAAATTCTGAAATACATTATAATAATCGGATAATAAAAGGAGATAGTTTATACTTTGATGATTCCAAAAAATTTGCTTCAGCTAATAACAATATAAAAGTTACAGATACTGTAAATCAAAGCATTGCAACTGGACATTATGCTGAAGTTTTTAAAGCACAAGATTCCTTATTTATAACCAAACGAGCTTTAATTGCAAGTAAACAACAAAACGATTCTATTTACATACATGCCGATAAGATTATGATGACTGGCAAACCTGAAAACAGAACAGTTAGAGCTTATTACAACGCTAAAATTTACAAGTCGGATTTAAGTGCAAAAGCAGATTCAATCCACTCTAACCAAAAAACAGGAATAACCAAATTAATAAATTTAGCTCGTTTTAATAATTCAGATATATTTTCAACGAAAAGACGCCCGGTACTTTGGAATATTGAAAACCAAATGACAGGAGATACCATTCATTTATTCTCTAATTCTGAAACGGAAAAACTAGATTCGTTGTTGGTATTTAATAATGCTTTCATTATTAGTAAAGACACCATTAGTAAAACCGGTTTCAATCAAATTTTTGGTATAAAACTAACTGGATATTTTAATGACGAGAACAAATTAAGACAAGTTAATATCGATAAAAATGCCGAATCCATATTTTATGCTAGAAACGAAAACCAAGAACTTATTGGTATAGACAAAGCTAGATCTGGTAGTATTTCAATACTTTTTGCAGAAGGTGACATTGAAGAATACACCAGAATTAATCAAGTAGATGGAAATCTATATCCAGAATCGAAATACCCAGAAAAAGAAAAGCGCTTAAAAGGTTTTGATTGGCGTGAAGGCGAGCGCCCACTTAGCGTCGAAGATTTATTTAAGGATGATGAACCGCTAGAATTACCAGTAATAAAAGGCTTAGAAGATTATATTCCGCAAGATAGTTTCTTCGATGAAGAATTATTAGAGCGTGTAAAATTAGCAGAACAAAACTTAATTATAAACAAGGCTGCCAGAAACGTCCCTGAAGGCGAAAATAATGATGGAAACTTACTTCAAAACCCTTTTGATTTAAGCAATCCAAATTGGGAGAAAAATAATATCAAAATTAAAAGTAATTCAGATATTTCTCCAAACGGAAAAAAAACAGCTACAATTATAACAGGACTATCTAACAATAACGGTTCTATTGTTCAAATAGTTGAAAAGAATGTTGGAAATTTTTTATTTTCAGTTTGGTTAAAAGGAACTGGAACAAAAAAAATCATCTTTCAAGAAGAAGGAGGTGATAACACAGTTTATAATTACACCAATATAAATTTAACCAACGAATGGAAAAAATATTCTGTTATTGGAGAGAAAGAAAATGATGGAGGTAATTTAAGATGTATAATTAACGAAATCAAAGAAAATGAAAGTATTAGTGTTTGGAGCCCTGTTGTAACACAACTAAGAAAAAAATAACTGCATGAAATCCGATTTCCTTAAATACCAAGCACAAACCAGTCCACATCCATTAGCCATGGAAGTTTCTCATGCTAACGGAAGTTATATTTATGATACCCAGAACAAAGCTTATTTAGATTTTGTTGCAGGGGTTTCAGCAACACCATTGGGACATAATCACCCAAAAGTTATCAACGCGATAAAGGAGCAATTAGATAAATATATGCACGTAATGGTATACGGGGAATACGCTCAAAAAGCCCCCGTAGAACTAACCAAGTTACTAGCAAAAAACCTACCCTATCCTTTAGAAAAAACCTATTTAACCAATTCCGGCACCGAGGCAATTGAAGGCGCATTAAAATTAGCAAAACGCGCCACGGGACGTAGCGAAATAATTTCAGCTAATAACGCCTATCATGGAAACACAATGGGTTCAATGAGTGTTATGGGGTATGAAGACCGTAAGCAAGCCTTTCGACCTCTTTTACCAGACGTTCGTTTTATTACATTTAACAATGAAGACGATCTTAATCTTATTACCACTAAAACAGCCGGTGTCATTTTAGAAACAATACAAGGTGGTGCTGGTTTTATCCAACCTGAAAACGGTTATTTAGAAAAAGTTAGAAAACGTTGCGATGCTGTTGGAGCTCTTTTAATTTTAGATGAAATCCAACCTGGTATTGGCCGAACGGGAACATTGTTTGGGTTTGAAAATTATAATTGTATTCCAGATATTCTTGTTATAGGGAAAGGCCTTGGAGGCGGTATGCCTATTGGTGCTTTCACCGCATCAACAGAACATATGGATTTGCTACAAAACAATCCCAAGTTGGGACACATAACCACCTTTGGTGGACATCCTGTTATTGCGGCTTCGGCATTGGCTACTTTAAAAGAAATAACAGAAAGCGATTTAATGGCACAGGCACTTGAAAAGGAGCAATTATTTCGTAAACTTTTAGTGCACCCCTTAATTACAGATATCCGTGGAATTGGTTTAATGTTAGCTGTAATGACACCTTCAGCAGACATCACAAATAAAGTGATTTTACAAAGCCAGGACCAAGGTCTCATACTTTTTTGGTTACTTTTTGAACCTAGAGCTGTAAGAATCACCCCGCCATTAACCATCTCTAACGAGGAAATAATTAAAGGTTGTAACATTATTCTTGATATTTTGAATAAAATTCAAAGTCAAATCAACAATAACAAATAGCTGATAATCAGAAACAAACAAGATATTAACCTTAACAAAAATATAAATGTTCATTACTTTGTTAAAAACATTTAACTTTTTCGACTAATAAAAAAGGAATAGAAGCTTAAATTTATTCAAGTACAACCTTACAAATGCGCTTATGGAGTTTAGTCATGATGACAATAACGATTTACCATTAACCAAGTTTGAGTCGATGCTGAAAACAAATCATGTTTTATTCTTCGATTCTGAAGAATTTGAAAACATTATTCATCATTATCTTAATCAAGGGAAGATAGCTTTGGCTAAAAAAGCCGTAAAGTTAGGTTTGGATCAGCATCCAACTTCCATAAACTTAAAACTTTTTAAAGTAGAAATTTTTGTTTTTGAAGACAAGCTTATTGAAGCTGATAAATTATTAAATGAGCTTTATAATTTAGACCCAATGAATGAAGAAATTTACATTCAAAAGGCTAATATTTTCTCTAAAAAAGACGACCACGAACAAGCAATTGTTGTTCTTAAAAAGGCTTTAGAACTCACCGATGATGTTGTTGATTTATATTCTTTAATTGGTATGGAGTACCTATTTTTAGACCAATTTGAGGAGGCAAAAGAATACTTTATGAAATGTCTTGAGGAAGATATTGAAGATTATTCTGCACTTTATAACGTTATTTATTGTTTTGAATTTTTAAATCAAGTTGAAGAAGCCATTGATTATCTGACCATGTTTTTAGATAAGAACCCGTATTGTGAAGTGGCATGGCATCAATTGGGAAAACAATATTACACACTTAAAAATTACAAAAAAGCTTTAGCTGCCTTTGATTTTGCTATAATTTCTGATGATACATTTGTTGGGGCTTATTTAGAACGAGGAAAAGTTTTAGAAAAATTAAAACGTTTTGAAGAAGCAATTGAAAACTACACCCTTACTTTAAAGCTTGAGGATCCAACATCATTTGCATTATTACGTATAGGTTTTTGTTATGAAAAGCTTAAAAATGATGAACTAGCCGTTCAATATTTTTATAAAACAGTACACGAAGATCCGTTATTAGATAAAGGTTGGATAGCAATTACTAGATATTATAATCGTAAAAGAAATTATCAAAAAGCGCTATACTACATTAAAAAAGCGATTAATATAGATTCGGAAAATGTAACGTATTGGAAATTGTATTCTCATATCAACTTACGTTTAAATTTTTATGAAGAAGCTGAAAGCGGATTCAAAAAAACCCTAGAGTTAGGAAATTATGAACTAAGCACTTGGTTATCTCGTGGCGATTTATTAATCAAGCTTGGTGAACCTAAAGCTGCTATTTTAAATTTTCAACAAGCTAATGAGTTTTATCCGGAAAATGCCGAAATAGACTATAGATTAGCAGGTTTATATTTTTCACTTCAAGAAACAGACAAAGGCATTTTTCATCTAAAAAATGGTTTAAAACAAAACGAAGAATATGCATTTATTATTGAAGAGCTTTTCCCAGAAGTATCAAACAAATTGCTTGTTAAAAACATACTAAAAGCAAATCAATAACTCAGCGTCTTGTTAAAATCCATACCTTTGATTTTAGTTTAAAATTCAAACTATGCAACGACGTCTCAAAGACTATTTAATTATTTCCTTTAAAGGTTTAGCCATGGGGGCAGCTGATGCTGTTCCAGGTGTTTCAGGTGGTACAATCGCTTTTATTTCAGGCATTTATGAAGAATTGATTTCTACCATAAGTAATATAAAACCAGCCCTCTTTAAAACTCTTTTTAATAAAGGCTTTAAAAGTTTCTGGCAAGAAGCTAATGGAAATTTTGTACTTGCCCTGCTAAGTGGTGTAATTATTAGTTATGTTTCTTTTATGAAGATGGCAAAATTTTTACTGGAAAACGAACCTGTTTTAATTTGGTCGTTCTTTTTCGGCTTAATTATAGCCAGTATTTATTTTGTTGGGAAGCAAATTACAAAATGGAACATCCCCGTATTTATAGCTTTAATTATAGGCACTGGTATAGCCTTTTATGTAAGCATATTGCCAACGATGGCTACAAACGATAACGATTACTTTTTATTTATTGCTGGAGCTATTGCCATTTGCGCCATGATACTTCCTGGTATTTCTGGCTCCTTTATTTTAATTGTTTTAGGTGCTTATAAAACCTTAAGTGACGCCATTCATGACGTTGACCTTAAGAAAATTATTATTTTTATTTGTGGTGCTGTAATTGGCCTCTTAAGCTTTAGTCATGTATTAAAATGGCTTTTTAAACATTATCATAACATTACTTTAGCCCTACTTACTGGTTTTATTTTTGGTTCACTTAATAAAGTTTGGCCTTGGAAAAAAACCTTAACCTGGCATACCGACTCTAAGGGCGTTACAAGTCCGTTATTACAAGAAAGTGTTTCCCCTTTAGCTTTTGAAGGAAACAACCAATTAGTAATTGCTATAATTTTAATAGTTCTTGGTTTTTTAACTATTTTTATTCTTGAAAAAGTAGGCTCTAAAAAACAGTAATGGAAAATACCAGAACACTTAAAGACAAAATCTTCTTAATTCTAAAAGGATTGGGTATGGGTGCTGCGAATAAGGTGCCTGGTGTTTCTGGTGGTGTGGTTGCTTTTGTTGCTGGTTTTTATGAGGAATTTATTTATTCGTTAAAAAAAGTAAACGGTAAAGCCTTTAAACTACTTATAAACAAACGCTACAAAAGCTTTTACAACTATATTAATGGTCGGTTTTTAAGCCTTCTGTTTTTAGGAATGGTAGTAAGTTACTTTAGCATTTCAAAAGTATTAGACTATTTAATTCAGCATTACGAACTATACGTGTGGAGTGTGTTCTTCGGAATGATTATAGGTTCTATTTATTACATAAACAAAGATTTTAAAGAATGGAATTATAAAACCTACACATCATTAGCAATAGGTATACTTTTGGGTGTAAGCATAAGCTTTTTTAATCCTGCAAAAGAAAATGATAACCTGTGGTTCGTGTTTTTTTGCGGTATCATTAGTGTATCTGGGATGACCCTTCCTGGGTTCTCTGGATCCTTTATACTTATACTTTTAGGGAATTACGTGTTACTTCTAGTTGATTCTGTAAACGCCCTTTCCGATACTTTTTACGATATAGTAAGTGGGAACTTCAGTTTTATTCATAATGCCAAACGTTTAAGATTACTACAAGTATTAACCGTTTTCACCTTAGGATCCGTTACCGGCCTAGTAACCTTTTCTCATATTTTAAGCTATATTCTTAAACATCATAAAAACATAACACTCTCAGCTATCATTGGATTTATAATTGGTTCATTAGGCGTTGTTTGGCCTTGGAAACATACAATATACAAACTCAATAGTGATGGTTCTCCAATACTAGATTCAACTGGAACGAAAGTGGTTTTAAACTACGAACGCTATATTCCGGATCTTAATAGCGAAACCTATTACGCCATTGCCTTTGCCATTCTCGGAATTGTAATTGTATTGGCACTTGAATATTACGGACATAAAACCAAAAAAAATAAATGAATAAATTAGGACTTTTAGGCAAAAATATATCTTTCTCTTTCTCGAGAGCATACTTCAAGGAAAAATTTGACAAACAACAAATTACGGATACTACCTACGAAAATTTCGATATTGAGCGTATAGAATTATTCCCTTCAATAATAAAAAATACCACAGATTTAAAGGGGCTAAATGTTACGATTCCCTATAAGGAACAAGTTATACCCTACTTAGATAAAGTAAATAAAAAAGCAAAAGCCATTGGTGCTGTAAACACAATAAAAGTAACAAAAAAGGGTGAATTAGTTGGTTATAATACAGACTGTTATGGATTTAAAAAAACCATAAAACCCTATTTAAAACCGCAACATAAAAGCGCATTAATTCTAGGGACCGGAGGGGCAAGCAAAGCTATTGCTTTTACTTTTAAGGAACTAGGTATCAATTATCATTATGTTTCCAGAAATCAAGCCGAAGGTGTTAGTTTTACTTATAACTCACTTACAGAAAACATCATAAAACAACATCTAATCATTGTAAATTGTACGCCTTTAGGCACCTTTCCTAATGTTGATAATTGTCCCGAAATACCATATAGTGGTATTACCAAAGAACATATTTTATTCGATTTAATTTACAACCCAGAGGAAACTAAATTCTTAAGACTTGGAAAAGCCAATAATGCCACAATTATTAATGGTTTAAACATGCTAAAACTACAGGCAGAAAAAGCCTGGTCTATCTGGGGCTTGTATTAAAAATCGTTACTTAATCATTAAATCATCCTTAGTGCTTTGTAAATAATAGACTTGTTAGTATCTTTAAAGTCTAAACTAATTAAACGAACCCTAACATTTTTTAAAATGTCTGATATAAATAACCTGCCAAAAGCAGAAGGAGAAGAAGAAGTTAATAAGAATGTGAATCATTCTGAAAATAACTCAGAAGACAATAAATCGGTAACTACTAATTCATCTGAAAAAGTTGAAGAATCTGCTGTTCCTGAAGAAAAGGCATCAGATTCAAGCAATAATGCCACAAATTCAGACACAGACAATGATGCTGTTTTAAATGAAATTGAAGATTCGAATGCAGAGGACGCTGAAGATGAAGGCAATAAAGAACGTCATACAATTGAAGTAAAAGAGTATGATAAAATGTCTTTAGAAGACCTTACCATAGAACTGGAAAAGCTTATAAAAACAGAGAAAGTTCAAGCTATAAAATCGCATGTTGATAATATCAATACGGAATTTAAAGAAAAGTTTCAAGCGCTATTAGACGAGAAAAAAGAAGATTTTTTAAACGATGGAGGTAATGAAATAGACTTCTATTATTCATCACCTATTCAAAAACGTTTCAAAGAAGCTTACCACGATTATAGAAAAAAACTTAACGACCACTACCAAAATCTAGAGAAAAACTTTAAGCAAAATTTAGCCGATAAACTTGAAATTATAGAGGAATTAAAAGGCTTAATAAATCTTGAAGAAAACATAAATACCACGTATAAACACTTTAAAGAATTACAAGAACGTTGGCGCAATACAGGTCCTATTCCTAGAGACAAATACAATAATGCATGGAATAGTTACCACCATCATGTAGAAATGTTTTACGACTTTTTACACTTAAACAGGGATTTACGCGATTTAGATTTCAAACATAATTTAGAAAGAAAATTATTAATAATTGATCGTGCCGAAGAATTAGCTAAAGATGATAACGTAATGCGTGCCTTTAGAGAATTACAAGAACTTCATAAAATGTGGAAGGAAGAGCTTGGACCCGTTGACAAAGAACATAGAGAGGTTATTTGGGATAAATTTAAAGCAGCCACTAAAATAATAAATGATAAGCGCCAATTATATTATCAAGAAATAGATAAGGTTTACGAAAAAAACCTTGAAAAGAAACTTGAAGTTATAGAAGCTATCCGTGCCATAAGCTCCGAAAACCTAAATTCTCACAACGCTTGGCAGAAAAAAATAAAGGAGGTTGAAGCCTTACGCGACACCTTCTTTAATATAGGTAAGGTGCCAAGTAAAGTAAACGAAGCAACCTGGGCAAAATTTAAAGAATCGGTTAGGATTTTTAATAGAACTAAAAATGCCTTTTACAAAGGCCTTAAAAAAGATCAATACACCAATCTTCAAAAGAAACTAGAACTAATAAAAATTGCTGAAGACAATAAAGACAGTGAAGATTTTGAAGTAACCACCGCTTTGATGAAAAAAATTCAAAACGATTGGAAAAAAGTCGGACACGTACCTCGAAAAGACAGCGATAAAATTTGGAAACAGTTTAAAACCGCTTGTAATTTTTATTTTGATAAGCTGCATGCCACTAAAAATGCTGCTAATAAAGAAAGCTTAGAAGCCTTCAACAACAAAATAAACCTTTTAGATACACTTAAGGATTTAAAATCTTCTGGAGATAAAAATAAAGATGTTGAAACCGTAAAGGAATTTATTAATAAATGGAAAGAGTTCGGTCGTGTTCCAAACGATAAACGGTATATAGAAGGCAAATTCAACAAAGCTATTGAAGAATTCCTATCCGGTATAAAAATGGATAAAAACGAAGTAGAAATGATTAAGTTTGAAAATAAACTTGAGGCCATTAGTACTTCCGATGATAATAAAGATTTAGATTACGAACGTAATTTTATTAGAAAAAAGATTGACGAGGTAAAAGCTCAAATTAATCAATTGGAAAATAATTTACAGTTTTTCACCAATGTTGAAGACGATAACCCATTAGTAAAAGATGTTCACAAGAATATTAAAACCCACAAGGATGAGTTAAAACTTTGGAAAGAAAAATTAAGTAAAATTAAGGAACTTTACTAAGGATGAAAATCCAATAAAAAACGGCTTAAGGAAACTTAGCCGTTTTTTTATTATTTAATATTCTGTCGAAACTAGGTTAAATTATAGATTTTTTGCCTCTTCCCAAAACACATCCATTTCAGCTAAGGTCATTTCTTTTAATGGTTTGTTTACAGCTTTAGCTTTTTCTTCTAAATATTGAAACCGCATGTAGAACTTTTTATTAGTACGTTCTAAAGCGTTTTCTGGGTTTATATTTAAAAATCTAGCATAGTTTACCATAGAGAATAAAACGTCACCAAATTCACTTTCCATAGCGTCTTTATCGCCTTTCGTTACTTCTTCCTTAAATTCTTGAAGCTCCTCCTCTACCTTTTCCCAAACCTGATGCGGTGCTTCCCAATCAAAGCCAACGCCAGCTACTTTTTCTTGAATTCGATTCGCCTTTACTAATGCAGGTAAACTTTTAGGAACCCCTTCTAAAACACTTTTTTTACCTTCTTTCAGTTTTAAATTTTCCCAATTTCGTTTTACATCTTCCTCATTTTCAACTTTAACATCTCCATAAATATGTGGATGTCTATTTATTAATTTATCACAAATACTATTACAAACATCAGCTATGTCAAAATCATTTGTTTCGCTACCTATTTTAGAATAAAATACAATATGCAATAATACATCACCTAATTCCTTTTTAACTTCTTCTAAGTCATTATCTAAAATGGCATCGCCGAGTTCGTAGGTTTCTTCAATAGTTAAGTGGCGTAAAGTTTCCATAGTTTGCTTTTTATCCCACGGGCAACCCGCACGTAATTCATCCATTATGGTTAATAGCCTGTCAAATGCCTGTAATTGTTGTGCTCTTGTGTTCATTAAATTTATTTTGCTAAAAGGTAAAAGTACAATTATATACTATGTAATTGAAAAGAATGGATAACAAAAAATCCAGCAAATGAGCTGGATTTTTAAGTTATAAAATCATTTATTTTTAGTGGTTTTTATCTAAATAATCAAATACACCTACACCATCAGTGTCATGAAAAGTAATAATAGTACCTGTGTAGCTACCATCAAGCTCTTTATTTATTTTATTTAAAAGCACCTGATTATATGCTAAAGATGTATTCTTAACTTCGTTTAGAGTTGTTTTATTTACAGTGGTTATTGTAATTTCATCTTTAGTTAAAATACCATCACCATCATCATCGGAATCCGCATAATCTGGTGTATAATCGCCATCCGTATCATCATCTGTACTATCTGTTATATCATCATAATTTACAATGAATTCACCATCGCCATTCAAATCTTCTAAATAAGAAGGAATACCATCGCCATCATGATCATTTTCAAACATTTGCAGAATCTCAAACTTAAAAATAATAGGAGAATATGAGGGAATACCAGTTGCACTATTAGAAAAATACGCAAGACCAGAAGGTAAAAACATAACGCCTAAGCCATGATTAAAATAATCTATAGTACCGTCTCCATTTTCCACAAAATATTCAGCAGTATTAAAAAATGGTATAATTTTTCTCCAACCAGGAATGCGTTCGGTTCTGGTTGTACCATTACCTACCATATCACCATCCACCGGAAAAACTGAATAATCAAAAACGACATCATCAAGTGTAAAGCCTTCGTAATTGTATCGAATTTTATCAGGAAATTTTGGTGAATTTATACCTCCTCCTATGTTTAGGCTAAGTAAAAAATAGTCGTAATCTGTATCTGCATAAGTTATCGATTTCATTTCCAACTTAGGAGCGTAAACATCACCTTTTTTAAGCATTGTATATCCCTCTGGAGCATCCGTTTCATCGGCTTCCAACTTCCCAAAAACAATATCAGAAACACTTGCGTTTACTCCTAAACTTTCAATATATTCAGAATTATAATAATGAGTCTCTAAATACTTCACTAAAGAATCCATGTCTTTTTCTTGCTGCTCAGCTCTATCCTCTAATTCAGTAAACGTAACTTCTGGATCTTCATCTTTTTTACAAGATGCCACAGCCATAACTAAACACAAAATAAATAAACTTACTTTTCTTAAATTCATTTGAGATTTTTTATTTTTTGAAAGGTTTAATTTTGATTCTTTATTATCATTCGTTTTTAAGATTTAAATAACTACGAATGTTTTTATTATTCCTTATTTTTGAGCCGCAAGATACAATTTAAAAATAATTTTGCACAACAACATTAACGTAGATTTTTTAATAATTGTATGCGAATAGATAAGTATTTATGGTGTGTTAGGTATTACAAAACAAGAACGCTTGCTACTACGGCCTGTAAAAAAGGTCACGTACGCGTGAACCAAGACATCGTGAAACCCAGTAGAGAAGTATATGCCCAAGATATTATTGAATTTAGAAAAGACCAAGTTAACTACAAAATAATAGTAAACGATATTCCGGAAAGCAGAGTTGGTGCTAAATTAGTAGATATTTACCGCACTGATGCTACACCAAAAGAGCAATTTGAAGCGCAGGAGCTTTTGAAATACTCCAAAGATTATTACAGAAAGAAAGGGGTTGGCAGACCTACTAAAAAAGACCGACGTGATATTGACGATTTTACAGATGATGCCGCCACGGAGAATCCTGATAATTTTACAGATTTGGACGCTGAGGAATAAACCACCGAATATTACTAATTACATTTAGAAATACAGATAAAATAAGTAATTTTATACTTTAATACAATGCAATTGATATGAATGTTACCAATAACGTGATATTAAACCACGATGAAATTAATCATAAAATAAGACGTATTGCTTTTCAAATATATGAAAGCAATGTTTATGAAACAGAAGTTATTTTGGCTGGCATAGACAGTAACGGCTATATTTTTGCAAAAGAAATAAAGGCTGTTCTTGAAAAAATATCAGATATAAAACCGATACTTTGTAAAGTAAGCATTGATAAAAAAAACCCACATTTACCAATTAAAACTTCCATTGATGTTGAGGCATATGCCAATAAATCATTAGTGCTTGTGGACGACGTATTAAATTCCGGAACCACGCTTATTTATGGCGTTAAGCATTTTCTTAACGTACCATTAAAGCAATTTAAGACGGCTGTTTTAGTCAATAGAAACCACAAAAAATATCCTGTGAAAGCAGATTTCAAAGGTATTTCGCTATCTACATCACTTCATGAACATGTAAACGTCATTTTAGATGGCCAAAAATTTGAAGTTATATTAGAATAACTTATTTGTTATTTCTTCTATAATTTGCGCTTCATTAAAATTATCGGTTGAAATGATAACATTTGCCTGACTGTAAAACTGAGAACGTTCAAAAAGATGTTTTCCAATAAACTCTGCTAGCAACTCGTCTGTTTCAATATGAGCAATTAAAGGACGTTTACTCTTTTCGTTTTTCAACCTATCAATTAAGGTGGGTATTGATGCTTTTAAATAAACACTTTTTGCATTAACTGTATTTAAAATAAGGTCCATATTATTACTGTAACATGGTGTACCACCACCTAAAGACAGTACTAAATTTGATTCACTTTCTAAAAGTTGATTTAAATATTGGGTTTCCTTTTTTCTAAAATAAACCTCTCCTTTAGCTTGAAATATATTACTTACAGTCGCTTTTTCATTTTCTTCAATATAATCATCTAGATCTAAAAACTTATAATTAAGTTGTTTTGCTAAAATCCTTCCTATTGTAGACTTTCCTGAAGCCATATATCCAATTAAAATTAAAATCATTTTTAACGTTATAAATTGATTATTAAAAACATACGTTTAAGTGCTGCAAAAAAACGAAAAAAAATTAAAAAAAAGCATTGTTTTATTAAAAATAGGTTCTATATTTGCACCCGCTAACAACAACACGATAGCACACATAAAAACAAGACCTGGTAGCTCAGTTGGTAGAGCATTTCACTTTTAATGAAAGGGTCCTGGGTTCGAATCCCAGCCCGGTCACAAAAAAAGTTAAGCATAATTGCTTAACTTTTTTTATTTTCAAATACTTCACAAATGCGCACGTGGCGGAATTGGTAGACGCGCCAGCTTGAGGGGCTGGTATTCGCTTAGAATGTGGAAGTTCGAGTCTTCTCGTGCGCACTTTTCCCATTTATTATTTCAATTTTTATGGATTATTGAATTAATATCTCTACTTTTGTTTAACTAAACACGATATTAAATGAACAATATTAAGGTTAACTTTAGTATTAAGGATCTTGAAAATCTAACAGGGATTAAAGCGCACACTATAAGAATTTGGGAAAAACGCTATAATTTGCTAAAACCAAATAGATCCGATACCAATATTAGAAGTTATAGTATTGAGAGTTTTCAAAAGCTTTTAAACATATCTTATTTAAACAATAATGGTTTAAAAATATCTAAGATTGCCAGTTTAAAAGAGGAAGAGATTCCAGTTAAAGTAAGAGAAATTGCTTCCAGAGGCAAAGTTGAAGACCATGCTATAAATGCTTTTAAACTTGCTATGGTTAATTTTGATCAGGTTTTATTTTACAATACCTATAACAACTTACTAGAAAACAAAACGTTCAAAGACATTTTCTACAGTGTTTTTTTACCCCTGTTAAATGAAATTGGTGTGTTATGGCAAACAAACACCATCACACCTGCACACGAACATTTTATCTCCGTTCATATAAAACAAAAGATATTAGTAAATATTGAGCGATTACAAAGTTTAGAGCCAAAACCAAATACAAGTACCTACGTTCTATTTTTACCAGATAACGAAATACACGATATTGGTCTGCTTTTCCTAAATTACGAATTAAGAAGCAAGGGCTATCACACCATATTTTTAGGAGAAAGTGTTCCTATGGAAAGTCTAACAGACTTATTCGACTATTTTAAAAACATAACATTTGTATCTTATTTCACCGTTTACCCTGAAGAAGAAACTATAGAAAAATACCTATCCGATTTTAATAACCTATTACTTAAAGACAACAATTCTAAGCTGTTATTATTAGGATCAAAACTTTTAAATTACAACAACAAATCTCTTCCAAACCGTATTAAAATTTTCCAATCGATTGAAACTTTAGCGAAAGAGTTATAATAAATATTTTTTATTGTTTAATTTTTTTTTATATTTGTTAAACAATATGAAAAAAACAATAAATATTATAGGTTCTGGTTTCTCTTCATTGGCAGCTTCTTGCTATTTAGCCAAAGCTGGTTATGATGTAACTATTTTTGAGAAAAATGAAAGTATCGGTGGTCGCGCTAGACAACTGAAAAAGAACGGATTCACTTTTGATATAGGTCCGACTTGGTATTGGATGCCAGATGTATTTGAACGTTTTTTTAACGATTTTAACAAAAAGCCGTCCGACTACTATACCTTGGACAAATTAAATCCTGCATATAGTGTTTATTTCGGAAAGGACGATTACATTACTATTGAAGATACCTTAGAGAAAATAAAAATAGCTTTTGAAAAAGAAGAAAAAGGTAGTTCTAAGAAACTTAACACCTTTATTGAAAAGGCTAAAAGCAATTATGATATTGCCATAAAGGACTTGGTATATAATCCAGGGATATCCCCTTTAGAATTAGTAACACCTGCCACTATAAAAAAATTAAATCAGTTTTTCAGTACTATAAAAAAAGATGTTCGTAAAGAATTTAAAAACGACCGATTAGTAAAAATTCTTGAATTTCCAGTATTGTTTTTAGGTGCGAAACCAAGCAATACGCCTTCTTTTTATAGTTTTATGAATTATGCAGACTTCGGGCTTGGAACATTTCACCCTAAAAAGGGCATGTTTCAAGTTATACTAGCAATAGAAAGTTTGGCCAAAGAATTAGGAGTCACCATAAAAACAAATGCACCTATAGAAAGCATCATTGTTAAAAATGGACTTACAACTGGGGTCGTTTCAAATAATGTAACTTATTCGTCGGATGTCGTACTTAGCGGTGCTGATTACCATCATACCGAAACGTTATTGGAGCAACAAAACAGACAATATTCAAAAAAATATTGGGAAAACAAAATATTCGCACCTTCTTCCCTCCTTTTTTATGTTGGTTTTGATAAAAAACTAATAAATGTAAACCATCATACTTTATTCTTTGATGTTGATTTTGATGTACATGCCGAAGCAATTTATGATGATCCGAAATGGCCAGAAGCTCCTTTATTTTATGCTAGTTTTCCAAGTAAAACGGATTCCAGTACCGCACCAGAAGGGAATGAAGCTGGTATTTTCTTAATTCCCTTGGCTCCAGGATTGGAAGACACTCCAGAACTACGAGAAACTTATTTTAATAAAATTCTTGATCGTTTTGACAACTTAACCTCACAAGAAACAAAAAAACATATTATATTTAAAGAAAGTTTTTGCATTAATGATTTTATAAAAGATTACAATTCTTACAAAGGCAATGCGTATGGTATGGCAAATACCCTTCTGCAAACTGCTTTTTTAAGACCAAAATTAAAAAGTAAAAAAGTAAAAGGTTTGTTTTTTACAGGCCAATTAACCGTACCGGGACCTGGTGTACCTCCATCGCTAATATCGGGAAAATTAGTATCCGATTTAATAATTAATCATCATCAAATATGAAATCACTTTTCGATACCGTTTCGTACACCTGCAGTAAGACTGTAACAAGAACTTATAGCACATCGTTTTCATTAGCAACTAAAATGCTATACAAATCTATTAGAGGTGATATTTATAACATTTATGGCTTCGTAAGATTTGCAGATGAAATTGTAGATTCTTTTCATGATTATAATAAGGAAGAGCTATTCAATAAATTTTCGGAAGATTTAGAGCACGCTCTAAAACACAAAATTAGCTTAAACCCTATTTTAAATTCATTTCAACATACATTTCATAAATATGGAATCGATAAAGAATTGGTAGATGCCTTTATGAATAGTATGCGTTTAGATTTACACAAAAGCAGCTATTTAACAAATGAAGAATATAAAAATTACATTTATGGTTCAGCAGATGTTGTAGGACTTATGTGTCTAAAAGTATTTGTAAAAGGAGATACTGAAAAATACGAAGAGTTAAAAGATACGGCCATGGCTTTGGGTTCTGCCTTCCAAAAAGTCAACTTTTTAAGAGATTTAGAAGCAGATTTCGATGGTTTGAATAGAAGTTATTTTCCTAATGTTAATTTAAATAATTTGGATGAACATTCAAAAAAACAAATTATTGATGATATTGAAAGTGATTTTGAGAAAGGATTAAGCGGTATTAAAAAATTACCTATAGAAGCTAAATTTGGGGTTTTTATGGCTTACAGATATTTCTGGCAATTACTAAAAAAACTAGAAAAAACGCCAGCATTAAATATTAGGAGTGCAAGAATACGCGTGTCTAATCCAAAAAAAATAGAATTATTGATGCGTAGCTACGTTAAGTATCAATTAAATTTATTGTAAATTTATAGCATGCAAATATTCCTATTTATACTCATATTTTTAGCAACCTATTGCTTTATGGAATTTATGGCGTGGTTTACTCATAAATACGTCATGCACGGTTTTTTATGGAGTCTGCACAAAGACCATCACAAAAAAGATCATGATAGCTGGTTTGAGCGAAACGATGCTTTTTTCATTTTTTATGCGGTGGTAAGTATTGGCTGTTTTTTACTTTGGAAGTATGACATTTTTTGGGCAGGTCTTCCCATTGGAATAGGCATTTTTGCATACGGACTTTCCTATTTTTTGGTTCACGATATTTTTATCCATCGACGTTTCAAATTGTTTAGAAATGCCAATAATTGGTACGCAAAAGGTGTTCGCCGCGCACACAAAATGCACCACAAGCACATAGGAAAAGAAGATGGTGAATGCTTCGGGATGCTTTTTGTTCCATTTAAATATTTTAAGAAATAGTTTTTTTTTAGATAAAATGGCTACATCTACCCATTTCGATTATATCATTATTGGAAATGGTTTGGCCGGTTTGCAACTGGCTTTAAAAATGGCCTCAGATTCTTTTTTTGAAAACAAGCAAATCGCTTTAATAGATCCCTCAAATAAAAATACCAATGATAAAACATGGAGCTTCTGGGAAAAAGAACCATCTCAATGGGACCATCTAGTTAAAAAATCTTGGACAAATGCTTCGATTAAAACGGCAGCAAAAAACATTGATTTAAACCTACTTCCCTACACCTATAAAACCATTCATGCAATCCGTTTTTACCAGGATTCCATATCAAAACTAAAAGAACATAAAAACATTCAATTTATATTAGAATGTGTTGAAACCATTGAAGAACTAAATGAAGTAATGGTTAAAACGAACAAAAACAAATACACAGCTAGTCATGTTTTCGATAGTCGCTTGCCTGAAAACTTTAAAGAAACAGCTTCGAAATACATAAATATTACCCAACATTTTAAAGGCTGGATTATTAAAACTGAAACTCCAGTTTTTAATCAACATCATTTTACCATGATGGATTATAGGTTGAAAGACGGAGAACAAACTACATTTACCTACGTTTTACCATTTTCTGAAACCGAAGCCCTTATTGAGTTTACTTATTTTACCAAACACACTGTAGAAGATTCTAGATACGACTATTTCATCAAAAAATATATTGCTTCATTTTTTGAAATTAATGATTACCAGATTATTGAAACGGAACAAGGACAAATACCCATGACTAATTTTCCTTTTGGAAATTACAACACACTGCAAGTAACTAAAATTGGCACAGGTGGTGGTTGGGTTAAAGGTTCTACTGGTTACTCTTTTAAACATACCGAAAAAAAGGTAGCAAAAATTATTGAGAACTTAAAGTCAAACAGAATACCTTCCTACAAGCTTTTCAAAAGAAAATATAAGTTTTATGATAAAGTTTTTCTTAAAGTTTTAAAAGATGAGAACCATAAAGGCGAATGGATTTTTCAGCAATTCTATGATAAAAATTCCGTACAAACCATGTTTCGGTTTTTAGATGAAGAGTCTACCTTTATTGAAGAACTTAAAATTATGTGGTCCTTATTTTCTTGGTCGTTTATTAAGGCTTTTTTTAAAACATTTTGATTCACGTCCGATGAAAAAACCATCAATTTAATACCACAACCAATAAAGCCCACCTTAATTCACTACATTTTCCGGATTATTATTTAAAAACGCAACTATATTATCAATTACGGTTTGCAATAACCGCGCTCTCGATTCTTTAGGAGCCCAAGCAATGTGAGGCGTGATAATACAGTTTTTGGCTTTTAAAAGTGGATTATTTTCTTTTATGGGTTCCGATGAAACTACATCAACTGCAGCTCTTGCTACTTTTCCGGAGTTAAGCGCATTTTTCAAATCTTCTTCAACGATTAATCCTCCTCTGGAGGTATTAATAATCATTACACCATCTTTCATTTTGTCAATATTCGCTTTATTAATAATGCCTTCCGTACTTTCAGTTAATGGACAATGCAAACTAATAACATCCGATTTTTCAAAAAGTTCATCTAACTCAGCATATTTGCAGGTTTCCGATTCTAACACTGCGCCTTTACTCCTATTATAAGCCAAAATATTCATCCCAAAAGCTTGCGCTATTTTCGCTGTTGCTTGTCCAATGCGACCAAAACCTATAATACCCAACGTTTTACCCGCCAATTCAATTAACGGCGTATTCCAGAAGCAAAAATCTTTTGACTTAGACCATTCACCATCCTTCACCGCTTTATTATGATCACCTATATGATGACACATTTCCAACAATAATGCCATTGTAAATTGTGCTACAGCCATGGTTCCATAAGTAGGTACATTGGTAACCACAATATTTAAATCGCGTGCTGCTTCCACATCAACTACGTTATAACCTGTTGCTAAAACACCTATATATTTAAGATTTGGCACTTTTTTAAGCACATCTTTTGAAAGCGGCACTTTGTTTGTCAATACAATTTCCGCATTCCCTATGGTTTCTATAACCGTTTCAGGATTAAAGTCTGTACGATCATGTACTTTTAAATCACCAAATTGTTCGAGTCCATCCCAGGTTAAATCTCCCGGATTTAAAGTAAATCCATCTAAAACTACAATTTCCATGTTCTCCTGTTTATGTTTTTAAAATTACTTTAATAAAGTATTAATTGTATTTCTAATTTTATCACTATTCCAATTCACAGCATTATCTTCATCTATTACAATATTACCATTTTTATCAATTAAAAATGTTCTCGGTATTGTTTGGATATCAAAATACTCAGGGTAATTACTTGCCGGCCTATGTACTTTAAATGTATAACTGTTTTTGGTTAAAAACTGATTAATTTTAGAATATTCATCGTTAGTAACAAAAAGAAATAACATTTTGTCTTTGTAATCATTATAAAGTGATTGCATACTTGGCATTTCTGCTATACATGGCGGACACCAAGTTGCCCAAAAATTAATTAAAACAACCTTTCCTTTAGCTTCCTCAAAATTAAAAACAGCATTATTTTCATTGCTGAGCTTCCAATTATAATGTGGGATATTATCAAGTTTTGCTTTATTTATTGAAACAGGCTTAACCCATGCAATGGCTTTATGCAACACCACTTGTATAGGCTGTCTTGTTTGCGGAATTAGCAACAAAGCTATTGCGGCATAAAATAAAATGTTTTTATAGTGTTTCTTAATAAAATTCATAGTTGTAAATTAAAAAAGGCATAATTTCTATGTCGAAACTATGCCTTAAATATAACAATGATGGAGTGGTTTTTATTCCTCTTCATCTGTTTTTTTTACTTGCTCTGTTGTAGATTCTTCTTCAAAATCTAACATATTGTGTTGTTGCAATAAGTTATACCATTGTATTACCTTTTTAATATCGCTAGCATACACACGATCTTCATCATATTCAGGAAGTACCTCGAAGAAATACTCTTCTAATTTATCTTTACTGTCTTTAGCCTTTACAGAAGTTGGACCACCATTTTCCTTTTTCTTAATGTTTTTAAGCACTTCTTTTAAAGGCACTTCTTCTGTTAGGGTATATATAGCTATTTCGCTTAAAACACTCACATTTTGCTGCATATTAACCGAAATTCGCTTATTATCCATTAATGATTCAGCAACAAAACCGCCACGTGTTTGTGCAATTAATTTATATAATCCCGGTTTCCCGCCTATGGCTAAAACTTTTTCTAAACTCATAAATTATTTTTTATTGAAAGGGGCAAATATCAACTGTTTGTTGGTGCTTTGCAAATATTATCGTTTCTTTTTTTGGTCTGGAAAACGCATGCGGTAATCCACGTCAATCTTACCTTTTGATATGTTTGTTAGTCTTCCTTTTATTAACCGTTTCTTTAAACTTGACAATTTATCGGTAAACAAAATTCCTTCAATATGGTCGTATTCATGTTGAATAACGCGAGCAACCAAACCACTGAAAACTTCGGTGTGAGGTTCAAAATTTTCATCAAGATATGAAATGGTTATTGTTGGTTTTCTAAAAACATCTTCTCGTACTTCGGGAATACTTAAACACCCTTCATTAAACGCCCATTCATCACCTTCTTCCTTTGTGATTTTGGCATTAATAAATACGCGTTTAAAACCACTTAAAGTCTTTTGCTCCTCGGCCGATAAATCTTCATCTTCTGAAAACGGCGTTGTATCAACAACAAACAGTCTTATGGCTAAACCAATTTGTTGAGCTGCTAAACCCACACCATAAGCATTGTACATGGTTTCGAACATGTTATCTATCAAACCATCTAATTGTGGATACTCTTTATTTATATCAACGCCTACTTTTTTTAAAACAGGGTCGCCATAGGCTATAATGGGTAAAATCATGATTTAAATTTGTAATTTGACTGCAAAAATACAATACTTATGTTTTATTGATTGTATTAATGTGAATTTTATTCTTATTTACGAAGTTGATTATTTTGAATACAAATAGCTTTGCAAAATTAGTGTTGCACTAATTTCATCTATCAAGGCTTTGTTTTTTCTTTGATTTTTTTTCAATCCACTGTCAATCATTGTTTGAAAAGCCATTTTAGAGGTAAAACGTTCATCTACTCGTTTTATTGGTATGTTAGGAAATTCAGCTTCAAGCTTTTTTAAAAAATGCACAATTAAGGCTTCACTTTCCGATGCTGTGTTATCCATTTGCTTGGGTTCTCCAACAATAAATAATTCTACAGATTCTTTAGTTGTATATTTTTTCAAAAAGGAAAGTAATTCATTGGTATTAACGGTGGTTAATCCAGACGCTATTATTTGAAGTTCATCAGTTACTGCTAAACCTGTTCGCTTCATTCCATAATCAATTGCCAAAATACGAGCCATAATACATCTTTACTGCAAAAATATGGTATTAAGCTAAAAAAGACCTTCTATTCAGAAAGTCTTTTTTCAATATAACCTTATATAATCTTTTAAATATCTACTCGAATTTTTAATTAAGCTTTAACAGCTTTATTCATTTTAGGAAATAATAAGTTTAAGTTATCTACGTTTCTTAAACGGTTAAAGTAAATTTTAATATCGCTAGAGCTACGAGCAACAGCTTCTTTTACAACTGAAGCATCCATTAAAATTACTTCATTTTCGTTTGTGTTAATTGTTGCGTTTTCAACAGTTACTTCCTTGTTATCATCAGAAACAGACACTATATTAATAACTTCATTGTTTACAGTTTCAGTAGTGCTTTGTGCATTTCCAAAAGTGAAAGCTAATAAGAAGATGATTAATATGTATAAATTTGTTTTCATGTGTTTGTTATTGTTTGATGAGACAAATATATAGCCACACAAGACCTCACACACAATAAATTAGATGTACACCACGTATTTTCGATTAGTAGTGGAGATGCACTTTTTGACCGATTAACAGATAAAAAGCACAATTTAAAAGACCAAAAACACGCGTTTTGCATTTAATCCGGTGATTTTTTTATTTAATAGAGTAACAAGGCCGATTAACGGAATAAAAGATGTCGATTAACGACACAATTTGATACTTTTAAAAGTGCATATTATAGGTATTTCATTCCTGTTTTTTAATCGATACCTCTTATATTTGCCAAAAATTAAAATACATAATGACAGAATTAAGACAAACCATAGAACAAGCTTGGGATAATAGAGATCTTTTAAAAGAAGAAAAAACTACTACAGCCATTAGAACCGTTGTTGATTTACTTGATAAAGGTGAACTACGTGTTGCCGAACCAGTAGAAGGTGGTTGGCAAGTTAACGAATGGGTTAAAAAAGCTGTTGTTTTATATTTCCCTATTCAAAAAATGGAAACTATTGAATGTGGACCTTTAGAGTTTCATGATAAAATTCCATTAAAAACAGGTTATGCTGAAAAAGGTATTCGTGTGGTACCTCATGCCGTTGCAAGACATGGTGCATACATTTCTGCTGGTACTATTTTAATGCCAAGTTATGTAAATATTGGTGCGTATGTGGATGAAGGAACCATGGTTGATACTTGGGCTACTGTTGGAAGTTGTGCTCAAATTGGTAAAAACGTTCACCTTTCTGGTGGTGTTGGTATTGGTGGTGTTTTAGAACCATTACAAGCTGCTCCGGTTATTATTGAAGACAACGTATTTGTTGGTTCTAGATGTATCGTAGTTGAAGGCGTACGTGTTGAAACGGAGGCTGTTTTAGGTGCAAACGTTGTTTTAACCATGAGTACTAAAATTATTGATGTAACTGGTGATACCCCTGTTGAAATGAAAGGCTGTGTTCCAGCTCGTTCGGTAGTAATTCCTGGAAGTTACACTAAAAAGTTTGCAGCTGGTGAATACCAAGTACCATGTGCGTTAATTATTGGAAAACGTAAAGAAAGCACCGATAAGAAAACATCTTTAAACAATGCACTTCGTGATAACGATGTTGCGGTTTAAAGCTAAGCTTAAATAGTATTTCACTAAAAATTTAGTGTTTTTATAAATTATATAAAACCAAATTCTAAGACCTACTTTTGATTGTTTTGGAATTTGGTTTTTTTTTGCTAGGACTTAAACTGCATTTTTCTTCCAGATTTTCTTAATTTTTTCTGATCAACCTTTCTTTGAAATTTTCTTGAAAATTCAAGCATTAAATCATGAGTCTCCTTAACATTTGCATTGCTTAGCATAGCATAATGCTTGGCCATAATTTTAACCATGGCTTTGGACAACCATAATCTTCTAAAATTTTTCATTCGTTTAACGAAATCTAATGGTTCAAAAACCATCCGATTCAAATCAATTAAATAAAAATCATATACCCCTTCTTTCTTTTTAACAATTAAGGTATTACCCGGAGAATGATCTAAAAAATTGATTTGATTCTCATGTAATTTAAAAGTAAACTCGGTAAATTGTTTTAAAATTTCTTCTCGTTCAGGATAATTAGGGTTATGAATTAACACTCTAAAGTCAAAATCATAGGCAATATGAAGGCTAACAAAATAACTTTTTTTAATCCCAAAAGTTGAAAATTCTTCTACATATGCAATAGGAAACGGTGTGGATATTTGTGATGAAATGAGTTTCAAAGCATATTCAAACGATCGTTTAGCCTTAGATTTTCGAATGTATTTATAAACAAAAGCATTAAACCAAGAAGGTGATTTAAAAGATTTTACACTAAAATACTCATCTCCTATTTTGAATTTTTTAATATGGTTTCTACCACCTTCAAAAACAACATCACCTTGTTTGTCGAAATTATCAATAGCACTTAAAATCTCTGTTTTAAATTTTTGATAGTCAGGGTGAATTTGAATGTTTCTCACTATTGCGTTCATAAGCTTCAAAGATATATGAATTGATATTTTAATAAAAGCAGAAATTATAATACTTTGCGCTAACTTTTTACAATCCTAAATAAAAATGGTCGCTATGGTGATAAATGGTCAAAAAAAAATACTTGTTATTCAAAACAAGCGTATTGGAGATGTCCTAATAGCGTCACTTATTGCCTCAAATATGAAACAGGTGTATCCTGACGCTGTCATTCATTATTTGGTTTACGATTACACGACTGGGGTTATTCAACACAACCCAAATATTTCTTTAATTCTGCCCATTGATGAAAAGAAATTAAAAAAAGTATCAAACCTATTTAAACTCATTTTACAGATTCGAAAAGAAAAATACGATATTATTTTCGACCCCTATGCCAAATTACAAAGCCGATTAATTTGTTTGTTTTCGGGTGCAAAAATGAGAATAGGTTTCAAAAAAAGAGAAAAAAACCCGCCTTTAAAATTCTATACACATTCCATAAGATTATTAAAAGAAAAGACACAACCTTGCGGAAAATCTATAGAGGACAGAGTACACTTAGTAACATCTGTGTTTCCAATAAAAGCACCAATATACAGACCTGAAATTTATCTTTCTGAGAAAGAAAAACAGTACATAAAATTAAATAAATATAATAAACCTGTTATTATGTTTGGGGTATTGGGTAGTACACCACAAAAAACAATGCCCTATAATTACATTACAGAAATAATTGATTTTGTAACTGAAAATTATGATGTTTTTGTATTGTTTAATTATGCACCAAATCAAATTGAAGAGGCGCGCACTATTTACAATAACTGCAAACACAAAGACGCAATAATATTCGACATCTACGAAGACAGCATTAGAGGATTTATTCAATTAATGAACAAATGTGACATATTAATTGCAAATGAAGGTGGGATTGTTCACATTGCAAAAGCATTAAATAAACCAACTTTCACCATTTTTTCTCCTTATGTTTTGAAAGAACATTGGGCTAGTTTTGAAGATGGGATTACGCATACGTCTGTACATTTATTAGAAGAAAAACCAGAATTATACACTACAACTTCAAGAAAAAAGAGACGTGAAATTGAAGAAGATTTCACTTTCCTATACAGTCAACTTTCACCTGAAATCATCATTCCAAAATTAACACAGTTTTTAAATAAGCAATTAAAATAAATAAGAACCATAAAAAACCTTAGTACTTAGCTAGATTTTTCAATTCCAAAGTCCGTCCAGGTAATTTTTTGCTTTTTTGTTTCGTTTCTTATAGCCTTATTTTGAATAACTTTTTGTGAATCCACATAGCTTCGTTCATGCTCCAAATGCACACAAACGGCGCTATATCTTACTTGAATTGGCTTAATTCCTAAATTCATTAAACGCTCTCCTAGTTCTCGATCTTCACCCCCGTAACTCATACGTTCATCAAAACCATTAACAGCTAAAATATCCTTTTTAAATCCAGACGAATTCATTCCATCCCAAGTTGCTTTGGTTGGGGTAAACATATTTAACAAAAAAGCTTTTAGACCTTTTGAAGTTAATTTATTCAATTTAAATGTAGGCTTCAACCCCTTATTTATTAACCAGTTTTTATCAAAACAGCATTGATTTTTAATCACTTCGTGGTCAATTAAAAGAGAAATATCCATAGGAAGTTTAAAATAACCTCCAGACAAAAACGAATTATCTTCTTTTAAAGAAATATGTGTTTCAACAAAATCTTTTCGAGGAATACAATCGCCATCAGAAAAAATTAAATAATCTCCCTTGGCTGTTAAAATGGCTTTATTTAGAATTTTATTTTTTTGAAACCCTTCGTCTTCTTGCCAAACATGCGTTATTGGAAGTATCGAGCTTTTTTTAAATTGCATCACCAGCTGCTTTGTCTCATCCTTTGAGCCATCATCAGCAATAATTATTTCAAAATCTGTAACAGTTTGTTGCTCGTAACCCCAAAGAACCTTTTCCAACCATTCCGGCTGATTGTAAGTGCTTAAGATTACTGACGTTAACAAACCCATAAATTTTATATGTTTTTTTTAATTCCGTAGTCTGTCCAACGTTTATTCTGCGTTTTGGTTTCGTTACGAATTTGTCGGTTTTTTGCAATAGAAGCTTCATTTTTATAACCTCGTTTATGGTCCAAATGAACACAAATAGCACTGTAACGTATTTGTTTACTTTTTAAACCGTAATTTACAAGTCGTTCACCCAACTCTCTATCTTGTCCGCCATACTGCATACGTTCGTCAAAACCATTTATTGCAATAATATCGTCTTTCCAACCAGAAGCATTGTGGCCGTTCCAGCTTGGTGTTGTTGGTGTCATTTTATTTAAAAGCCAAGCCTTTATACCTTTAGATGTTAGCTTATTATTTTTAAAAGACGATTTTAATCCTTGCTTTTTTAGCCACGAAAGATTAAAACAATTTTCAGAATAAATATCCTCTTTTGTAATTGCTAATGAAATAGCCATTGGTAACATAAAATAGCCTCCAGACAAGAAATAACCTTCTTCTCTGTATTTAACATGTTGCTCCACAAAATCGGCTCTTGGAATACAATCACCATCAGACATGATGATATAGGGCGTTGTACATGCAAGAATGGCTTTATTGAGAATTTGTGATTTTTGAAAGCCATTATCCTCATGCCAAACATGTATGATTTTATAAAATACTTCAGACTGCATTTTTTCAATCAAATCAAAAGTTTCTTGTTTAGAGCCATCATCCGCAATAACCATTTCAAATTGACGATAGGTTTGATTATTATAGCCATGAAGCACATTTTCTAACCATTTTGGCGAATTGTAAGTGCTAATTATTATAGAAGTATTGTTCGTCATAATGCTGACAAAGATAAGTTATTTTACTAATTTTGTGCTTTACTTTTTCCAATGAATAGACTTACAGTTATCATTCCCACGTTTA
Source organism: Mariniflexile sp. (assembly GCF_041583155.1). GTDB lineage: Bacteria > Bacteroidota > Bacteroidia > Flavobacteriales > Flavobacteriaceae > Mariniflexile. The sequence goes on along the minus strand of NZ_JBFHGK010000005.1, from coordinate 47,634 downwards.
ATGAAGAAGATTATATTGAAGGCGCCCTATATTCTGTAAAGTTTGCTGACGAAATTATAATTGTAGATTCCTTTAGCACCGATAAAACAGTTGAAATTGCTAAAAAATTTAATTGTCAAGTCATACAACGAAAATTTGATAATTTTTCGAATCAAAAAAATCATGCGTTGCAGTTTGCTAAAACAGAATGGATTTTGTTTTTGGATGCTGATGAACGGATTACCGAAAATCTTCAAAAAGACATTTTAAACGCCATAGAAAACGGAAAACAAACCGCTTATAAATTGAATTTTCCTCACTTTTTTATGAATCGCTTTTTATACCATCATAACAATGATGTTACGCGTTTAGTAAAACGAGAGCAATGCCATTTTGAAGGCAGTGTACACGAAAAACTAATAGTAAATGGCAGTGTTGGAAAACTGAAAGAAAAGGTTTTACACTTTACCTACAAAGGTATGCCGCATTATATAAGTAAAAAAGATAGTTATGCATGGTTTCAGGCCAAACAAATGCAAAACAAGAACAAGAAAACCACTTATTTTCTCTTAGTTTTTAAGCCCATGTATCGGTTTTTTCATGAATATTTTGTGAAGCGTGCTTTTTTAGATGGCATTCCAGGTTTAGCCGTATCGTCCATAAATGCATATGCTGTATTTTCAAGGTATGTGAAATTAATTTTACTTGAAAAAAATTTAAAGTAAGGGAAATTTTCCGAATTTCAATTTCAATTTAAACATCATTAAGGAATCTTCGCCTTTAATATCAATACGTTGTACCTGATAATTATCTTTGAAAGGGAAGTTATTAACACGATTACCAATTCGTAAACCATAATCTATATGATGCTTTTTTAAGGTTTTGAAGAAGTCGTCCTGCTCCGGATTTTTACGAGGAAATTTTCCGTAAGGATACGCCAAAACAGGTTGAATAGGGAGTTTGTTTTTTGATATGAAATCTTCACTAGCTTCAAAATCTGCTTCAATTTCTGAAATAGATAATTCGTTGTATTTTTTATGATGAAATGAATGCAAGCCTAATTCAATAACATCTGAATTCATGGAATTCAATTGATTAACCGACATAATTTTTTCTTCATTCGTATTCCAAGAATCAACACCATCAACATATTTAAAAGGAATAAAAAAACTAGCTTTCAACTTATATTTTATGAGCAACGGATATGCTAATTCTAGTTGACTTACATATACATCGTCAAACGTTATAATTACCATTTTGGATGGTAATGGTTTGCTTTTTGAATAGGTCTTTAATTCTGAAAAATGAATCGTTTTATAATTATTATCAACCAAATATTTAAACTGTTCCTCTAACGTGTCTGCTGCAATCGTTAACGATTTACTGTGTTTTTGGTCCTTACAAACATGGTGATACATCAAAATTGGTAAACGTGCCATAGCCCAAAATAGCTTTTAATATTTAGTTAAAAATTGATTACTTTTGCTCGCAAATCTACATAATTTTATTTCTATAGAATGATAAGTGCACTTGCAATAACTTACAACGAAGAAAAACATATTGAGCGTTTTATAAAAAGCTTATCATTTGCAGATGAAATTGTTATTATAGATTCCAATAGCTCCGATAAAACCGTTGAAATAGCTAAAGCGCATAATGCAAAAGTAATTATACGAGATTTTGATAATTTTTCAGCTCAAAAGCAATTCGCTTTAGAACAAGCTAAACATGATTGGGTTGTATTTTTTGATTTGGACGAAGACATTTCTGAAGCATTAGCCACAGAAATTCAAGAAAAAATTAAAGTAAAACATGATGTTACTGCTTATAAAGTAAAACGAAATTTTTATTTTATGGGCAAACACATGAAATATAGTGGCTTTCAAAATGATGTCGTATTTCGGGTTTTTAAAAAATCTCATGCCACTTTTAGTTCTAATCCTGTTCACGAAACGTTGAGCGTAAACGGTAATACAGAAGTGCTTAAAAACACTTCTAATCATTATTCATACTGTACGTTTGATTCTTTTAATCAAAAACTAACCTCTTACAGTAAGCTGCAAGCCCAAATGCTTTATGATAAAAAAGTACGTCCAAACTTCTATCATTTCGTAATAAGACCATTTTGGCGATTTTTTCATCAATTCTTTATAAAATTTGGTATACTTGATGGTAAAGAAGGCTTTATTTTAGCTTATTTAAATGCCTTTGGTGTATTAAAACGCTATTTATTTTTATGGACAATGTATCGAAGAATTGATTAATAATTTAATATTAATACTCTTCAAATTAATGAAATCCATAATTATATTGACTAAATTGGATGTATATAATTCAATTTAAACTATTAATTAACAAAATAAAAACCATTATTTTGTATTCAAAATAAAAGTTATGCCTTTAAACATATCTTGCTCGTTGGTAACGCCAACATATAATTGGCCTGAAGCATTAGAATTATTGCTATTAAGTGTCAAAAATCAATCGGTTTTTCCTAATGAAGTTATTGTTGCAGATGATGGATCTAGAAAAGAAACTAAAGAATTAATTGAAAAATTTCAAAAGAACTTTCCAATTCCTTTAATTCACGTTTGGCACGAGGATAATAAAAATCAGAAACCTGCTATCATGAATAAAGCCGTTGCAAAAGCCAAATACGAATATATCATTGAAATTGATGGCGACATTATTATGCATAAAGATTTTGTTAAGGATCATTTACAAATGGCCTCCAAAAACACTTTTCTGTATGGTAGCAGAGTGAACATCTTAAAACCTTATTTGACTGAATTATTTTCTAAAAAACAAATTGAATTTCACTTTTTTTCAAAAGGCATAAAAAAGAGAGGGCGCACCCTTAGAATCCCCTTATTGGCTAACTTATATAAAGAAGAAAGCTCAAGATCAAAAAAATTAAGAGGCTGTAATATGTCTTTTTGGCGAAGTGATTTTATTAAAATTAATGGTTTTAATGAAGACTTAGTAGGTTGGGGAATTGATGACAGCGAAATGGCACAACGCTTATTAAATACAGGTGTTAAAGGAAAAAGACTAAAATTTAGAGGTTTGGTTTATCATATCTATCACAAGGAACAAGATAAAAGCCACATTCATTTAAATGAATTAATTGAAAATGAAACAACAGCTAAAAAAATAACCACTATTGAAAAAGGAATAAATCAATATCTATAATTTTAAATATGCAACACCATGTTTCGGTTATAATTATAAATTACAATACGGCAGAATATACCATAAACTGCATAAAATCTATATTAAAAAACACCTCTAAAAATTTATCTTGTCAGTATTTAATTGTGGATAACGGATCGGAAGCAGAAAGTTATTTCACTTTAAAAAAATATATAGATTCCATTTCAGATGCCCATACAATCAACCTAATAAGAAGCAACATTAACACGGGTTTTGGTGGCGGAAATATGATAGGTGTACGAGAAGCACAAGGCCACTATTTAGCATTTATAAATAACGATGTTTTATTTGAAAATGATTGCTTAAGTATCTTAAAAAGATTCATGGATTCAAACAAAAATGTGGGTGTTTGTGGTCCGCAAGCTTTTAAAGAAAACCATGAATTACTACCTACAATTGATCATTTTGCTTCTTTAGGAAGAGAATTATTTGGCAGAAAAGTTTTAGAAACTATTAATCCAAACAAATACCCTAAACGTAAAATAAGCTACTCAGAGCCTCAAAGAGGTCAGTTTGTTGCTGGAAGTTTCATGTTTTTTTCTTCAGAAGATTTTAATAACGTTGGTGGTTTTGACACTAACATTTTCTTATACCATGAAGAAACAGATATGTGCAAACGTCTAGCAAATATTAACAAACAAGCTTTTTTAGTGCCTGATGGTAAATTCATTCATTTTCATGGAGCCAGTTCTCCTAAAATAATTGACCTGAAAATAGAATTAAAAATATCTTTACTATATATTATTAGGAAACATTACGGCATATTTTCATATTTAATTTTACTATTATATTTACAATTAAAATACTTTTTTAGCGGCTTATTAAAGCCCGCTAATTGGCCAGTATTTTTGGCTTTATTTAAGCAGGCGCCTTTGTCCATGTCTTTAAAACATAAACAAAAAATTCACCCTTTATAATTATGCAAAATGAAATAAACAAAGCCGTACAAACTCTAAAAGACGGCGGACTCATACTCTACCCCACGGATACCGTTTGGGGCATTGGTTGTGATGCTACTAATGCAGAAGCTGTAAAAAAAGTGTACGCACTTAAACAACGTGTGGATAGTAAAGCATTAATTTGCTTAGTTGCCGATGATAGAATGCTAAAAAAATACGTGAAACAAGTACCAGAAGTCGCATTAAACATAATTGAAGTTACAGATAAACCTACAACCATAATATATGATGATGCTCAAAATTTGGCCTCAAATTTAGTGGCGGAAGATGGCACCATTGCCATTAGAATTCCAGATGATGAATTTTGTTTTCAACTATGCCGACGACTAAATGGTGCTATCGTTTCAACATCGGCGAATTTAAGTGCTTATCCAACTCCAAAATCATTTAAAGAAATACAACAAGAGGTTTTAAAAGGTGTAGACTATGTTGTAAATTTGCAGCACGAAAAAATTTGCGATAAGCCTTCTTCAATTATTAAGTTAAGTAATAGTGGGGTGGTGAAGATTATTCGCGAGTAAGATTACCGCAAATTCGCAAATTATTCTTTATAAAATTTGAATAAGATTCTAAAGAAATTAATTTGCGAATTTGTGGTAAAATTTAAATTTCGGTGGTAAAATAAGAGCCAATTATTTTTTATTAAAATGGATGAGGATTATATATTTAAAGAAGAAAACTACCAATTAGTTGGTATCCTCTTTGAAGTTCATAAAAATCTGGGAAAAGGTTTTTCTGAAATCGTATATAAAAATGCCTTAGAGTACGAGTTCAACAAAAATAATATTCCATTTGAAAGAGAGAAAGAATTTAAAGTTAAATACAAAGACACTTTTTTAAAACACAAATTTTATGCTGATTTTGTTGTGTTTGATAAAATCATACTAGAAATAAAAACAGTTGAGTGCTTTAATGCTAGCCATTATAACCAATGCCTAAATTATTTAAAAATATTAGGATATAAACTAGCACTTTTAGCCAATTTCAATTTAATATCCTTAGAATACAAACGCATCATAGATTCAAAGAAGATATAATTTGCGAATTTGCGGTAAAATCATGAATTACAAAGAAGCATTACAACACAACATATTTAAAACCATCTCTCAATCTGCCAAAGAATTAAATTTGGATAGCTATGTTATTGGTGGTTTTGTTCGCGATTTAATTTTAAAACGCGGTAACGCTAAAGATATTGACGTAGTTGCTATTGGCGATGGGATTAAACTTGCCAAACAAGTTGCCAAAAATCTACCCAATAAACCCAAAGTACAAGTTTTTAAAACGTATGGTACCGCCATGCTTCAATGCGATGATATTGAAATTGAATTTGTTGGAGCAAGAAAGGAATCATACACCGAAGATAGCCGAAATCCTGCTGTTGAAAACGGCACCCTTGAAGACGACCAAAACCGACGCGATTTCACCATAAATGCTTTAGCCCTAGATTTAAGCGAAGCTAATTTCGGAAATTTACTAGACCCATTTAACGGTGTTGAAGATTTAGAAAACAAAATTATCCGCACGCCTTTAAACCCGGACATTACATATAGTGACGACCCTTTAAGAATGATGCGTGCCATTAGGTTTGCAACTCAATTAAACTTCAAAATTGAACAAAACTCACTGGATGCCATTTCCAGAAATTCAGAGAGAATTAAAATTATAACTAACGAACGTATTGTTGTTGAACTAAATAAAATTCTGGAAAGTGAAACCCCTTCTATCGGATTTTTACTTTTAGAAAAAACCGGCTTATTAAAATACATTTTACCAGAACTTGTAGCGTTAAAAGGCATTGATGAAGTTGAAGGACAAAAACATAAAGATAATTTTTACCACACCCTGGAGGTTGTTGACAATATTGCTAAGAACACCAACAATTTATGGCTACGCTGGGCTGCCTTATTACACGATATAGGAAAAGCACCAACAAAAAAATTTAGCAAAAAAGTAGGTTGGACCTTTCATGGGCATGAATTTGAAGGCTCCAAAATGACCTATCATTTATTTAAGAGATTGAAAATGCCTTTAAATGATAAAATGAAATTCGTTCAGAAAATGGTTTTTATGAGCTCTCGCCCTATTGTTTTGGCTAACGAAGAAGTTACAGATTCGGCTGTACGAAGACTGGTATTTGATGCTGGCGAATTCGTAGACGATTTAATGACGCTATGCGAAGCGGACATTACTACAAAAAACCCTAAAAAATTTAATAAATACCACAACAACTTTAAAATTGTTCGTGAAAAAATTATTGAAGTTGAAGAACGTGACCATGTTCGAAATTTCCAACCACCAATTTCAGGCGAAGAAATTATGGCAGTTTTTAATTTAAAACCATCAAGAGAAATAGGTCTAATCAAAGAAGCTATTAAAGAAGCTATTCTTGAAGGCGATATTCCAAACGAGTACGAAGCTGCATATAATTTAATGTTGAAAGAAGGTAAACGACTTAAATTAACTATTAACAAATAATTATCCAATCCCTCGAGCGCAGTCGAGAGGTAATAACATTAATAAAGGTCTCGACTGCGCTCGACCAGACAGAAAATGGAAAAAGACAATAAAAAAGTCATTTTATGGCTACTAACAGGATGTTTTCTAATTTTTATAATGGTAGTAGTTGGGGGCATAACTAGGCTTACGCATTCTGGATTGTCCATTTCTAACTATAAACTAATTTCTGGCACTTTACCTCCCATGAATGAAACCGAATGGCAGGAAGCTTTCGATTTGTACAAGCAATACCCAGAATACAAAAAACTTAACAACCATTTTAATCTTCAAGACTTTAAAGATATTTATTTTTGGGAATGGTTTCATCGCCTCATTGGTCGTTTTATTGGCGTGGTTTTTCTGTTACCTTTTTTATATTTTTTAATTAAAAAACAACTTTCAAAACCTACCATCAAAAAGTGCATTGTTTTACTTTGTATGGGGGCCTTTCAAGGGTTTATGGGTTGGTATATGGTAAAAAGTGGTTTGGTGGACAATCCAGATGTAAGTCATTACAGGTTAGCCGCACATTTAACCACAGCTTTCGTAACCTTTGCATACACCTTTTGGGTGGCATTGGATTTAATATTCCCAAACAAAAAAAGAATCAACATACCTTTTAGAAATGTTGTGAGATGGGGGCTAGCCATTTTAATGCTTCAAATTATTTATGGTGCCTTTGTTGCAGGTTTGGATGCAGGTTTTATTCACAACCATTGGCCTATGATGAGTGAAGGTAAGTTTATGCACGAAACTGTATATATTGAACAAACACCCTTGTATAAAAACTTTATAGAAGGTAAAAGTGGTGTACAATTTGTACACCGAATACTTGCTTATGTAGTAGTTATATCTATCATAATCATTTGGCAAAAATCAAAAAAATTGAATCTTACAAATCTGCAGATTAAAGGCATCAATGGACTTTTAATTATGGTAGTCGTTCAATTTTTATTGGGTGTTTTCACCATTTTATTACAGGTGCCAGTATGGTTAGGTGTTGTACATCAAGTGGGTGCATTTTTCTTATTAAGTATCATGACATTTACTTTACATCGTTTTTCTAAATAATATAAAAAAACATACATTTGCATAATATTTTTTAGCCATGATTTACAGATTTAGAGTTATACTTGATAACGATGTTGACGATGATGTGTTCCGCGATTTAGAAGTTCGTGAAACCGATACTCTTGAAGATTTACATAACATCATAACCCAATCCTTCGGATTTGATGGTACCGAAATGGCATCATTCTATTTAAGTGATAACCAATGGAACCAGGGTGAAGAAATATCATTATTCGATTTAAGTGATGAAGAAGGTTCAGCACGTTTAATGAGTGAAACCACTCTTAATGAAGTTCTTCATGAATCGCAAACAAAACTAATTTACGTTTACGACTTTTTAAGCATGTGGACGTTTTTTGTAGAATTAGCCGATATTGTTGAAGAAACGTCCGGCGTAGACTACCCAAATGTTATGTTTATTCACGGACAAATTCCTGATATAGCTCCAGAAAAAGACTTCGATTTTGAAGAAGAATTTGATGAATTCGACGAATTTGAAGACGATTTAGATATAGAAGATTATGATAACTTAGATTTTGACGAAAACTGGAATTAATACCAGCTTACTCATAATAATTCATTTTTGGCTTCACATTTTCATAATTCTGGTTCAAATAAACTAAGGCGTTTTTAAGTATTTCGCCCATGTTTTTACATTTCTTGAATTGCTTATCCTTGGTGTAATCGTAAATTGTTTGCTTCAACAGCTTCACGTTATCTTCATTGGATATGGTATCATTAGCCATACAATCCAACAACTTGTGAATTCGTATAGAATAACTTTTCAAACGTTTCACTAAAATTGAACGTTCTTCAATTTTATATTGATCAATAGATAGTTTTTGAAACGTTTCAGAAACCAACTCCACCATTTTCTTATTCTCTTTAAAAAACTGTGGTCGATATATATTAAACTTTCCTTCATAGGATTGCTGATCAAAATCGATGGCTCTTATTTTATAAACAACTTGGTCAAAATCATGGGTAGGCACAATCACATAATTGTACGAACGCATGTCTCCCAAAAGCCTAATCATGCAACGCTCATTAAATTTCACAAACTCTTTTGCAATTTGAGCTTTTTCCGATTTATCGCATTTAGGAAGAAAGTTTAATATAAACTCATCACCCGGTATTCCGGCAATATGTTCTTCAATTAAAGTGTCTCTATATACTAAAAAATTCAGATTATAAGGCGATAATATATGCTCTAATTCCAAACCGTAGATACGCGAAGCATCAGCAATCTTAATATAGAAATAGGTGAAATTATCATTAAGTATATTCCTTATTTTAATTCTAAAAGGCTTCGAATTTCCGAACGTACAAAAATCAATCGCATCAACACTTAAAAAAGGGATGGTGCTTTCATTTCCATCCGAATGCAAAATAGTATACACCTTTTTTAAAGACGTTTCAATATCCTTTCTATCAAATTCATTGTAATACACCCGTACCCATAAAGTATCATTATCATCTTTGTCATAAACTACAATCGAACCTTGAAAACGTAACAAATCATCATAAAAAATTGGCAATTCTATGTTTCTATTGTACTCTGTCAGGTATTCGCTTAGCTCCGATGAAATCGTGTACGAAGGCTTGCGTTTCGAAATTTTTAAATCTTGCATATAATTTATATTATTCCAAATTTAAAGCTTTTTAATAGCAAATTCAACAACTTTTTAAAATATAATTTATCAAATTGGGCGTTACCACAAGGGTCGGGCTTTACACTACAAGTCCTCGCTCCTGCGTCGCTGTGGGCTTTCCGCTGCAATCCCTAACGCAAAAAAAACCAATCAAAATTTTAACATACATGTAACAAAACTTTCAATCAATCGTCCTACTTTAGTAACTAATCAATCGTAGAATTTGTGTTCTACAAAAAACATTACAATTTGGAACCGATACTAACCATAAGTAATCTCACCAAAAAATTTGGAAATTTAATAGCCGTAAACAATTTATCTTTCACAATAAACAAAGGCAACGTCTATGGCATTTTAGGGCCAAATGGCAGCGGAAAATCTACAACATTAGGCATTGTTTTAAGTGTTGTAAACAAAACCAGCGGCGACTTTAAATGGTTTAACGGCACGGTTAACACCCACGATGCCTTAAAAAAAGTTGGCGCTATTATAGAGCGTCCAAACTTTTACCCGTATATGTCGGCAACCCAAAACCTAAAATTAGTTTGTAAGATAAAAGGTGTAGACTTTAGCAAAATTGATGAAAAACTTCAAATAGTCGGTCTTTTAGAACGAAAACACAGCAAATTCAGCACCTATTCATTGGGTATGAAACAACGTTTAGCCATCGCATCTGCCCTACTTAACGATCCCGAAATTTTAATACTAGACGAACCAACTAATGGTTTAGACCCACAAGGTATTCATCAAATTAGGGAAATTATAAAACAAATTGCAGCCAAAGGCACTACCATTTTATTGGCATCGCACTTACTTGATGAAGTTGAAAAAGTATGTTCACATGTAGTGGTACTTCGTAAAGGTGAAAAATTATATTCAGGTCGTGTGGATGAAATGATTTCTAGTCATGGGTTTTTCGAGTTAAAAACAAACCAACATGAAGAGTTAATTCAACTTATAGAAAACAATTCTGCATTTAGCAAAATTAAAGTAACCGATGGGTTAATAACCGCCTTTTTAAATGAACCTATGAAATCGGACGATTTTAATAAAATGCTTTTTGAAAAAGGCATCATACTTACTCATTTAGTACAACGTAAAGAAAGTTTAGAAGAGCAATTTTTGCAACTAACCGATACCATCTAACGAAACAAAAACCGACACATGTTCCGACTTTTAAACTTAGAATTACAAAAATTATTACTTAGCAGAACTAGCAAAATTCTTATTTTCATATCGTTCATCCTTCCCTTTTTTGTAATCCTACTTTCATCATTAAAAATTAATTTCTTTGGCTTTTTCACTTTAGAGTTAGGGGAATTAGGCATATTCAACTTCCCTATAATTTGGCACTTAACAACCTTTTTTGCATCGCAATTCAAATTCTTTTTTGCTATTGTTGTTGTTAGTATGATTGGGAATGAATACAGTAATAAAACCCTAAAACAAAACCTGATAGATGGATTAAGTAAAAAAGAGTTTATACTCTCTAAATTTTATACCATCGTATTTTTTTCATTGGTTTCCACTGTATTGATTAGCATCATTTCCATTTGTATTGGTCTATATTACTCCAGCTATAACGAAATTTCTATCATCATTAGAGAAACTAATTATTTGGTAGCCTATTTTGTAAAATTGACTGGCTTTTTTAGTTTGTGTCTTTTCTTAGGAATGCTTGCTAAACGATCGGCTTTTGCCTTAGCATTCTTATTTATTCTATTTATTGTAGAATGGTTGATTTTCGGCCTAATAACTTGGAAAACAGACGTCGATTTTGCAGGAAAAATTCAAGACTTTTTTCCACTAAAATCCATGTATAATTTAATTGAACAACCCTTCCAACGGATCGCTATGACCAAGTTTCCTGACAAAATGGATTTAGCTTACGACTATGCCGTACATTGGCATGAAATTGCTATCGTTTTAGGTTGGACTGCTATATTCATCTTTTTATCGTACAGTTTGTTAAAAAAACGAGATTTGTAATATCTTTTAATAGCTTTGTTAGGTATGATACAAAGAATATTTACAATCTTAATTTTAGGTTTAGGCTTGTTTTGCTATGGTCAGAAAGAAGCATCCAATTGGTATTTTGGGGATAATGCAGGTATACAATTTAATGCTGACGGATCAGTTACCGAGTTAACTGATGGTCAATTAAACACTATAGAAGGTTGTACCACCATATCGGACGAGAACGGAGACTTGCTATTTTATACCGATGGTTTAACCGTATACAATAAAAACCATGAAATGATGATAAATGGTTATGGACTGTTCGGAGACCCTTCTAGTACACAATCTGCCATTGTGGTTCCAAAACCTAAAGACCCCAATATTTATTACATTTTCACGGTAGATACGGAGGTAGCCAACAACGATACTGATCTTGGTTTTAATTATTCAATAGTCGATTTAACACAAGATGGTGGTCTAGGAAGCGTGATGGTAAAAAACATTAATTTGCTTCCAGACAGCTCCGAAAAGGTAACCGCCGTGGTAAAAGATTGTATAAGCGAATCTATTTGGGTTATCACCTTTGCGCCCAACAATAGTAACGGCACACACAATACATTTTTCTCTTATGAGGTTACAGCAACCGGTTTAAACACCACACCTGTAACTTCTACATTTACAACAAATGCAACGGATGCTAGAGGCTATTTAAAATTATCTCCAGATGGCACTAAGCTTGTGTGCTCTAACTCTAGTTCCGGATTATTTCTGTACGATTTTGATAAAACCACCGGAAAAGTTAGTAACGAAAAACCTATTAAAATTAATTTTTCTAATAACGGAACCAAGCCTCAATATTCATACGGTGTTGAATTTTCACAAAACAACAAACTGCTTTATGTTACAACGTATTATCAAATAACAAGAGATGAAGATAATTTTCCAACCAATCAATATGGTGCCTTATTACAATATAATATCACTGCCCCAGATATTAGCGCTAGTGAAGTTGTTTTAGATCATCGAGTAACATATAGAGGCGGACTTCAATTAGGGCCTAATGGCAAAATATACAGGTCAATGAATGCCAGTTACGAACAAGGATTACCTTATCTTTCTGTAATAAATGCTCCAAATAACATTGGTACTGCTTGTAATTATACCCACAATAGCTTTGCCTTAAGTAATAATGCCCGACAAGGGCTCCCCCCGTTTATAACCTCCTTTTTCTCTGAAAAAATTGATATTATTAGAAACTCGTCAACGATAGAATCCACTGAGCTTATATTATGTGAAGGCGACAGCTATACTTTAAAAGCTGAAGAAATTCCAGGTGCATCTTATACCTGGTCCCGAAATGATGTATTACTATCCAACTCCGTGAATGAACTTGAAATTACGGAAGACGGATTTTATAAAGTTTTTATTGACCCTAATACAGGTGATTGTGATAACACTTTAGAAGGCGTTGCCTATGTGTCTTACAAGGAAAACCCTATTGCCTATGATTACACATTGACGCAATGTGATGAAGACGGTATTGTTGGAGGATTTACTAGATTTAATTTAACCGAAGCCAATGACGGTTTAACCGGTAATGTTCCTGGTTTGTCGGTTAAGTTTTTTAGAGATATTTCCCTAACTGATGAAATAACCGATAGTACTTCCTATAGTTTTAATGCAAATAACCCGAAACCTGTTTATGCCAAAGTGTATGATAACGTAACTGAATGTTATGACACCTCTGTACTTTCATTAAATGTTACAACTTCATTATTTGAAGATTTCACACCAACTCCATTATGCGATGAACTTGATTCGGAGGATGGTATAAACACCTTTAACTTGGATGATATAGCAAGCGAAATACAAGTTACTTACACCACTTTATTGTCTGTTTCTTTCTACAAAACATTTGATGATGCTATTTTAGAACAGAATAAATTAGGTGCAACATTTATAAATACAACTCCGTACTCTCAATTAATTTATGCAAGAATTGAAAGTGACAATAGTTGTTTTGGGATTAAAAATGTTTATTTAAAAGTTAATAAATTACCTGATATTGAACCCGAAACAGAAAATTTATATTGTTTAAACAGGTACCCAGAAACCATTATAATTGATTCCGGTATTCAAAATGAGCCTATATCCAATTACAGCTATCGTTGGTCTACCGGAGAAACGAGCCATAACATTCAAATTAATCAAATAGGTATTTATACTGTGGAAATCACCAATGCTAATGGTTGTTCAAAATCCAGAACTATTACGGTAAACCCTTCTAATATTGCCACTATAGAAGCTATAAATATTGAGGATGTTACAACAAAAAATAACACCATAACCGTTTTGGTTACTGGGGAAGGTACTTACGAATATGCTTTGTATGATGAATTCAATATTCAAATTAGAGCATTCCAAGAAGACAATTACTTTGATAATGTGAAACCAGGCATTTACAATGTAAATGTAAAGGATGTTAAAAATGATTGTGGAATAACCACCGAGGCTGTTTCCGTTATTGGTTTCCCCAAATTTTTCACTCCTAATGGAGATGGTTTTAACGATACATGGCAAGTTTATGGCGTTTCAAGCATGTTTCAACCTAACACTAAAATACTAATTTTCAATAGGTTTGGTAAACTTATAAAAGAACTTAGTCCGTTAGCTGAAGGCTGGAATGGTAGAATTAATGGTGAATTAGTTCCTACAGATGATTATTGGTTTACGGTACAACTTCAAGATGGTAGATTGTTTAAAAATCATTTTACTTTAAAACGATAATAATTTCCCATTAAAACCTTTAAACTTGTTAATCAACTTGTTTTTTTGGGTTTCATTTCAATTTTAACTAATTTTCAAAAATAATGATTCTTATCCACAAAGTTTTACCCAAATAAAGCACAGTGAAAAAAAGCCTACATAACCACTTTCTTTTTTTGCTGCTATTTTGTAGCAGTTTTATCATGTGTGCTCAACAAATAATTGTTGATAGCTCGGTTGGTTTACAAGAACTTATAGAAAATAATCTTGTTAAAAATAGCTGTGTTAATATAACGAATATTTCATCATCTGTTAATGGCAATTCATATGGATTTCCCAGTTTTGCATATTTTGAAAGAGGTAGCTCTAATTTCCCTTTTGAAAATGGAATCATGCTTTCTACTGGGAATGCTGAATCTGGTGGTAACGGTATTAAAACACCTATTCTAAGTGAAGGAAGTTCAAACTGGGGAACAGACACAGACTTAGAAACCGCTTTAGGAATTAACCGTACTTTAAACGCAACCTCAATAGAATTTGATCTTGTTTCCATATCCAACCAATTACAATTTAATTATTTACTTGCTTCAGAAGAATATTATGGAACCAATCCTTGTCAGTTTTCAGATGGCTTCGTATTTCTAATTAAAGAGGCAAATTCAACAAATCCCTTCCGAAACATTGCCATAGTTCCAGGTACAGCAAATACTCCCGTTAATACGAATACCATCCATGAAGAAATATATGGAAGTACAGGCCCTATTTGTGCAGCACAAAATGCTCAGTACTTCGATTCTTATGGAAATCCGGATACCAATTATAACGGCAGAACAACGGTGCTTACAGCTTCAACGTCTATAATTCCGAATGTGCAATATCGTATTAAATTAATTATAGCCGACCAAATTGACGGCACCTTAGATTCAGCCGTGTTTATAGAAGGTAATAGCTTCAAAATATTAGATTTAGGTCCAGATATTTCAACATGTGTAAGTTCTACAGTTTTAGATGCAGATATACAGAATGCACTAGCTTCTTATGCTTGGTATCATAATGGCGTTTTAATTCCTGGAGCCAACACACCTACTTTAAATGTTAGTGAATCTGGCAACTATAAAGTGGAAGTTTCAGTTCCTTTTAATAATAGTAACTGCGTTGAAGAAGACGAAATTAATGTGGTTTTAAATACAGAAGAACAAATTGACACAATTTCTAATTTTGAATTATGTGATAGTAACGGTACTGGCAGCCGAACTTTCAATCTTACACTAAAAGACAATGATGTTAGAGCTGTTGTAGGAAATACATTTTCAAGCTACAATTTTAGCTATCATTTATCAGAAAGTGATGCGCGCAATAACAACAACCCTCAAACTTCTGCGTTTTCCCATACCTTAAGTCCTCAAACCATTCACGTTAGAATTATAGACCCTAATACTAATTGTTTTGCATATACAACCTTTAATTTAATTGTTAATGCACTTCCAAATATTACCACACCTACACCTTTAGAAGTATGCGATAGTGATGAGTTTACTGACGGCATTACTTTCATGCATTTTACTGATAAGGATGATGAAATTACCAATGGAGATAGCAATTTAATAGTAACCTACCACACTTCCGCAGCTGATGCTAATTCGGGAACTAATCCATTAGAATCTCCCTATTATAATGCTACTTCTCCCTATAACTTAACAGTTTATCCGCGCATTGTAAATACCTTAACAGGTTGTTTTAGCACCACGACTTTGGATGTATCTGTTACTATAAGTCCAATAATAAATAAAGATACAAGATATTTAGATGCTTGTGACACAGACCACAATGGCAATGCTGTTTTCAATTTAAATGATACATTAACCGATATCGAAAATGGTTTATCAAACGTAACAACGACATTTCATGAAAGCTACGATGATGCGGTAAACGACATTAATCCCATTTCTAACCCAAACTCCTACGAATTCACCAATCCACAATCAGAGCCAGGCTTTCGAACTATATTTGTTAGAGTTGAAGATGACACAACCGGATGTGCTTCTTTAGTTGAATTAGAAATTCATACAAATTTATTATTAACAGCAACCAATACAGGAGATTACGCATTATGTGACAATAATGATGACAACTCGGATACCATGCCCTTTTCTCTTAACGCTATTGAACAAGAAATTGCAACCGATGAGGAGGGCAACCCATTACCATTTCCTATTTCTGTAACATTTTATGATACTGAAGAAGATAGAGATACCAACGGAGTTGCCATCCCCAAAAACACACCTTATTATACAACTAGTCCAAAGGTTTTATATATAAAAATTGAGAATACTGACACAGGATGTTTTGAGATGTCTGAAATCACCCTTTTAATAAATCCAATATTACTTTTTGAACCTGCCAATCCACTTCCCTATTGTGATACAGATGATGACGGTATAGTAGATATTGATTTACAGTCTTTAAACGATACAGTTACCAACGGTAATACTAATTTTGAAGTATCCTATTTTATTTCACAGCAAGATGCAGAAAACAACATCAATGAACTCCCTCAATTTTATGCTTCATCTGGTATACAAGAATTTTTCGCTCGTATTGAAAGCACTTCGAATGGCATAACATGTTTTACAATTAATTCATTTGAAATAGAAGTTATATTAGCACCGTCTACCAATCAACCTACAGATATTATTATTTGTGATGACGACCAAGATGGCTATTCTATTATAAATTTAAATGATAAAATTGATGAAGCTGTAAGCGACAAAACCAATTTAAATATTAGCGTACATACCACATTGGAAGATGCTAATTCAGGTGAAAAACCAATTGCTAACACCCAATTAGACACTTATAACTCCAATACACAAACCTTGTATATTCGGGTTCAAGATACAATTTCATCAACTAGATGTTTCGCAATAGAGACTTTTGAAGTTATTGTAAATACATTGCCTAATTTTCCAGTTATAAGTGATTATCAATTGTGTGTCCCTAACGGTGGAGATACGGCCGATTTTTTATTATCTGAAAAAGACACTGAAATTTTAAACGGACAAATAGGTAAAGAAGTGTTGTATTTTGAAGATGCTGCATTAACAATTCCTATTCCAAAAAACACGCTATATCGCAATAAATCCCGTACTCAAACCATATATGTTAAGGTGGAAAACATTACAGATGCAACTTGTTTTGGCACTAGTTCATTTATTATTCAAGTATCACCAGATCCGGTTTATAATTTAAATTTTGAAAATTACTTGATATGTGATGAATCCAGCAACACAGGAAAACATCAATTTAATCTGAATGACAAGCGAACTGAAATAAAACAAGGAGCAATTGAAGATTTAAACATTTCATTTCACTTAACACGGTATGCAGCAGAAACTAAAGGCGCAGCTTTACCAGACCAATACACGAATGCTACAAATCCGCAAACTATATTTGTTAGGATTGAAAGCAATGATTCTTTCTGTTTCTTAATTGAAGAATTAGGCATTAATATTGTTGCCGCTCCAGATATTACCCCTGTTACTGCGCCTTTAGTGGCATGTGATTCCGATTATGATGGATTTACCACTTTTAATTTAGAACAAGCTGACTTTGAAATTAAAGACAGAGTAAAGAGTAATTTGATTATAAATTATTTTGAAACGGAAAACGACATTAATTATAGTAATGGGTTAGATAATTCAAATGAAATAACCAACCCTACTGCTTTCATTTCAAATTCTAAAACTGTTTATATTAAAGTTGCAAATACTTTAACAGGATGCTTTAGTGTGATACCTTTACAACTTCAAGTAAATTTACCACCGCCCACAAACGCCTTAGGAATTATTCCAATTTGTGACAATGATACAGATACCTATGATTTATCGTTAGTAAACACAATGGTTGTAGATAATATTGATGGTGTTACCATATCCTACCACGTTAATCAGTCCGATGCAAACCTTGGTGAAAACCCTATAGGGTATACATTTAACTATACCGCAAGCAATCATGACTTATTTACAAGAGTAACATCGGACACAAACGGCTGCTATTTTGTACGTCCTTTTAACTTACAAATAAACCAAAACCCAATTGCCAACACAAGCCCTGATTTAATTGAATGTGACGACGATTTTGACGGTATTTTAATTTTCGATTTATCTTTAGCACAAAACGATATTCTTGGAACTCAAGATGCTAATACACACACCATAAGCTATTATAGCTCTTGGGAAGACGCTGAACGGCCTTCAAATAGACTAAATAATAGGCATGCAGCTGTAAACGGTGAAGTTATTTATGCCAGAATTCAAAATAATAATACGGGATGTTTTGACATTACCCAATTTGCAACTCGAATTAATCCATTACCTGTAATACCAATAAATGATATTGTCCCTTTATGCAATAATGCTGTGCCTTTAGTTATAGATGCTTACACTGGCAACCCCAATGATACCTACTTTTGGTCTACAGGAGCGACAACATCTCAAATAATTTTGAATGATGCCTCTCAAATAGGCGACTATTCAGTAACTGTTACTACTCCTCATATTATTTCAAATAATTGTTCTTACACAAAATCATTTAAGGTCGTTGAATCTGAATCTGCAAGACTAAACTTTACAACTACGGTAGATTTTGCTGACCCAAACAGCATAACTGTAGACATTGATGGTATTGGAAATTATGTTTATATATTGGACGACGGAGAACCACAAACCTCTAATGTATTTAATAATGTTACTTTTGGTGTTCATTCTGTAACCATTCGAGATTTGAATGGTTGTGAAGATGTAATTACCGAGGTAGTCGTTATAGATATTCCAAAATTCTTTACCCCAAACAACGATAGTTATTTTGATACTTGGCACATTATTGGAATCAACCAACTTCCAGGAACGGTTGTTTATATTTATAACAGGCATGGTAAATTACTAAAAACCTTATTACACACGGCTATTGGTTGGGATGGCACTTATAATGGCGAAAACATGCCTTCCGATGACTATTGGTATGTTGCCAAAGTAATTCAAAATGGAGAAGCGTTCGAGTTAAAAGGGCATTTTACATTAAAACGATAAATCTGAACAACTACTTATCTTGATATAAAGATTATGATTTTGCATATAACTGGCTATTTTGATCTTTTCATCTAAAAAGATTAAACCAGACAGCTTTTTTTCAGTCTAAGTTTAACAAAATAATATAAATTAGTAATTGTTTAGTTTTAAAATGTATTAAACAATAACTTTTTTAAGTTTCTTAACTTTGAAATATAACATCTTAAATAAATTATTTTTTGTTCTAATTCTTTTAATATCTACTCTAGGCTTTAGCCAGTTGAGTAAAACACATTATATTCCTCCATTAACAGAGTCTGGAACTAATTCCTCAGAACCCGAAGATCATTATATTTATATCTCAACCCCAAGTACTTCTTTAGTAAGTTTCACAATTAAACCTTCTGGTTCTGCAACAACTATTTCAGGAACAGTATCTAAAACAGCACCTTACATTTACAATATTGGAACAGGTAGAAACACTCAATTATTTGTAAATATTGGGGAAACAAGCACCGTAAAAACAAATAAGGGATATATTATTGAAGCTCAAAGCCCTGTTTACGTTTCGGTAAGAGTCAATGCAGGAGCACAAGCTGGGGCATTGGTAAGTAAAGGCGCATCTGCATTAGGGAACACGTTTAGGGTTGGAAGTTTTACCAATTCAAACCCGCAATCCAATTACCTCAATTTTGTTTCAGTAATGGCAACTGCCGACAATACTCTTGTAGCATTTTCAGATTTACCATCAGGAATCATTATTGAAAATTATTTTGGAGCTACACCAATAAATATTGTTTTAAATAAAGGGGAAAGCTATGTTGTTGCAACAAATAGTTTAGTTACAAATATTAACAGAGACGGCCTTGTTGGCTGTCTTGTGCAATCAGACAAACCCATTGTTGTTAACTGTGGTTCTGCCAATGGAAGTTTTTATGGCGGCAGTGGAAGAGACTACGGTATCGACCAAATAGTAGATGTTTCAAAAGTTGGAAAAGAATATATTTTTGTTAGAGGTGCAGGCGATGATGGTTGGGAAAATGTACTGATAGTTGCCCATTCAAATAACACATTTATATACATTAATGGCAATGCTCCAATTGGGCCTATAAGTGCAGGAGAATATTATTTAATTGAAGGTTACAATTACAATGCAAACGGCAATATGTATGTTCAAACCACAGAGGATGTGTTCGCATATCAAGGTATTGGCGGACTTGCAGGTGCGGAAGCCAACCAGGGCATGTTTTTCGTACCTCCTTTAAGCTGTGAAACCCGAGGGAATCTGGATAACATAGCTGCAATTACAAATATTGGAAACACAATTTACACAGGAGGTATAACTATCGTAACAAAAGTTGGAGCTACTGTAACTATTAATAACAGCCCCATTGCTAATTTCAATACCGTTGGACCAAGTACTGTTACAGGAAAATCCGATTATGTAACCTACAAGGTGTTAAACCTTAGTGGAAACGTTTCTGTTCAAAGTAACGACGAATTATACTGTGCTTATTTCAACCAAAATAACAATGCAACATCTGGCAGTTTTTATTCAGGCTTTCCCACGGCTCCTGAAATTAATTTTGAAACACAATTCACCACATTAGGAAATTGTATTCCAAACGTAAAATTGGAAGCGGCAAACACACAAAGTTTTGATAGTTTTGAATGGTGGTTTGATGATGGCAGCGGATTTAAAAATTTATTTATCAGTTCACCTAGTTTTACACCTACAAATCCAGGAAAATATAAACTGATTGGTATCATTTCCTGCACATTAGAACGTCTAGAATCTATTGAAGTGCCCGTAAGTATTTGTCCTGATGATTCTGACAATGATGGTATTATAGACAATATTGACATTGATAATGACAACGATGGTATTTTAAATTGCACCGAATCTAGAGGAGATGTTATAATGGATTTATCTGACACTAGAGAACCGTGGTTAAAATTTCAGGATGGCTCAATAAACAAAACACTTGCCATTGACACCTTCTCACCTAATCGCACTGATCCGGGAACCAACGCAATTCGGATAACAGGAACAGGAAATATTACCAGCGAAATCCCTGCTGATAGTGATGCCGAAAATAATTATACTATTGTATTTACAGAACCTGTAAATATTAAATTATCAGAAATCACTTCACCTCCACATGTTTCAACTGATGGCGAATATTTTATTTTTAAAATATTACCAATAAATAAAAACATAACATTAATAGACCCTAGTAATCGACTTTTAGTAGATTCTAATTTTGATGGTGTTTTTGAAGCAGGAATCACACAAATTTCAGGTTCTGAAATTCATTTTAAAATAAACCCTTCTCCGCTTGGCAGCATTCCATATCAATTTTTAGCGAACAATGTTGATGCCATTTCTCTAGTTCATAAAGTATCAAATTCTACTGCTACTTCGGAGTTTAGCACAAACCTATCATTAACTTGTTTCAGACTAGATACCGACAATGATGGTTTAGAAAATGCTTTTGATTTAGATAGTGATAATGATGGGATTCCAGACTTTATAGAAAACACTGGAGCATTAATAGCTTTATCTGGAACCGACAACGACATTAATGGTTTGGACGATGTTTATAACTCAAACACCTCCCCTTTAGATACTGATGGCGATGGCATTCCGGATTTTTATGATTTAGACAGTGATAATGATGGGATCTTCGATTTAATAGAATCTGGTCAATTAGGAACTTTATCCGACACCAATTTGGATGGCATGGTAGATGGTAACTTTGGGGTAAATGGCTGGGCAGATGCCGCAGAAACATCACCTGACAGTAATTTATTAGGATATACTCTGAATGATCTGGATGCCGACGGCATATTCAGTTATATCGATTTAGATAGTGATGGTGATTCGTGCAGCGATGTTATAGAAGCAGGATTCTCCGATGCTAACAACGACAATTATTTAGGCGATAACACTGTAACAACAGATGCCTCAGGAAAAGTCACAAATGCACTTGATGGCTATACCATCCCAAATTCAGATTACCTTACTAGTGCCCCAATAACCATTACAACGCAACCAGAAAACATCACAACTTGCGAAAATTCAAATAGCATAATTTCTATTGACTCATCAGAAGCGGAATCTTTTCAATGGGAAGTAAGTACGAATGGTACAGTTTGGAACATCATAATAGATGACACGGTTTACAGTAACTCCCAAACACCTAACCTAACTATTTCTAACATTTCTTTGTCATTTAATAACTATCAATTTCGGGTAAAACTAAACCGAACAGGAAATAGCTGTGGCTTATATTCTGACAGTGTGACACTTACTATTATTCCGTCTCCAATTATAAATACAAATGTTAATTTAATTCAGTGCGATGATGATATCGATGGCATTAGTTTTTTCAACCTAACGGAAGCAAACAATAAAATTTCAACCAACGCAAGCAACGAAAATTTCACATATTTTAGAACCGAAACTGCTGCGATTTTAGGAGATTCTAACAATATAGATTTTATAGAGGATCCCTTAATTTATAAAAACACCACTAGCCCATTTACAGATCAGGTTTGGGCCAGAGTTACGGCAAATTCAGGGTGTGTAGCCATCTCTAAAATTGATTTACAAGTGAGTTTAAGTCAAATTTCCCCAGGAGTTATTAATGAAATTATTTTCGAATGTGATGATTTCTTAGATATCAATGGAAATAATAATGAAAACAACGATGATACCGACGGGATTGCAACCTTTAATTTTAGCCATGTAAAAGCACTTGTAGAAAGTTATTTTTCTCCACAAAAACCATCTGTTACTTTTTATAGAAATGAAGCCGATGCACTAGCTGAAACTAATGAGATAATAAACACATCGAGTTACAGAAATATTGGGTATCCTAATTACCAACAAATTTATATTCGAGTAGATAGTGAAATTAGTAATGATTGCCAGGCCATTGGTCCTTACATCACTCTTAATGTAAATGCGTTGCCAGAATTCACAGTGAATACCAATCAAATTGTGTGTACTTCAGATCCCACTTTCAGCATTATTCTGGACCCTTATGAAGCAAGAGTTACAGATAGCTTTACATATTCCTGGTATTTTGAGGGCAGTGAAATAGCAACTAGCTCAACCCTTGAAGTCTCAACTCCTGGAGTGTATACGGTAACCCTAACAAAAACCGACGGTTCTAACTGTTCAAAATCCAGAGATTTTGTTGTAGAAGCTTCTGAGACAGCGAAAATCACCCAAGATGATGTCACTATTTTAGATCTTTCAGAAAATAATTCGGTTACTATTAACACCGCAAATTTAGGCCGTGGAAATTATGAATTCGCCCTTAGGGAAAATGGATCTCCTTTTATAAACTACCAATCGAATCCACAGTTCAACAATGTAAAACCTGGATTGTATACAATTTATGTGAAAGATGACATATGTGGCGTGAGCACATTAGACATTTCGGTTATAGGTTACACCAAATTTTTCACCCCAAACAATGATGGGTTTAACGACTTTTGGCACATAAAAGGCATGAATTTAACAACGCAATCTAATAGTATTGTGCTCATTTACGATCGATATGGCAAACTTTTAAAGCAAGTAAAACCAGAATCCAATGGTTGGGACGGAACATTTAATGGTTCCCCAATGCCAGCTGATGATTATTGGTTTAAAGTTTTTCTTCAAGATGGCAGAAATTTTATGGGGCATTTCACTTTAAAACGATAACACACATATTTTGCGTAATTTTGCAAAATGCAGTTCAAAATAGAATCAGAATTCAGTCCTACTGGCGACCAACCTCAAGCCATTAAACAACTTGTACAAGGTTTAAAGGCTAATGAAAAGTACCAAACACTACTTGGGGTTACTGGTTCCGGTAAAACCTTTACGGTAGCTAATGTTATTAAGGAAGTACAAAAACCAACCTTGGTTTTGGCTCATAACAAAACTTTAGCAGCTCAATTATATTCAGAATTTAAGCAATTTTTTCCGAATAACGCAGTGGAGTATTTTGTGTCGTATTATGATTACTACCAACCCGAAGCCTACATACCTGTATCGGGAGTTTTTATAGAAAAAGACTTATCTATAAACGAAGAAATTGAAAAAATGCGTTTAAGTGCAACATCGGCTCTGCTTTCAGGCAGACGAGATGTTTTAGTTGTCGCTTCAGTTTCTTGTATTTATGGTATTGGAAACCCCATAGAATTTCAAAAAAACGTGATTACTTTAAAACGCGATCAGGTCATTTCCAGAACGAAACTCTTGCACCAATTAGTACAAAGTTTATACTCTCGTACTGAAGGTGAGTTTAATCACGGAAACTTCAGAATAAAAGGGGATACGGTTGATATATTTCCGAGTTATGCCGACGATGCATTTAGAATTCACTTTTTTGGTGATGAAATAGAAGAAATGGAATCCTTCAACATTCAAACCAATGAAGTCATAGAAAAATATGATTTGCTAACAATTTATCCGGCAAACATGTTTGTTACATCTCCTGATGTTCTTCAAAATGCCATAAAAGAAATTCAGGACGATTTAGTAAAACAACACGATTATTTTAAAGAAATAGGAAAACATTTAGAAGCCAAACGCCTTAAAGAACGCACCGAATTTGACTTGGAAATGATTCGCGAATTAGGGTATTGTTCAGGAATAGAAAACTACTCTCGTTATTTAGATGGCAGACTACCAGGCTCGCGCCCGTTCTGTTTATTGGATTATTTTCCAAATGATTATTTAATGGTGGTTGACGAAAGCCATGTAACTATTTCTCAAGTGCATGCCATGTATGGAGGTGATAGAAGCAGAAAGGAAAATTTAGTTGAATATGGTTTTAGATTACCAGCCGCTATGGATAACAGGCCATTAAAATTTGAAGAATTTGAAGCTATACAAAACCAAGTTATTTTTGTAAGTGCCACGCCAGCAGATTATGAATTAAAAAAATCGGATGGGGTTTATGTGGAACAAGTCATCAGACCTACAGGTTTATTGGATCCTATAATAGAAATTCGACCTAGCTTAAATCAAATAGATGATTTAATTGAGGAAATTCAACAACGTGTTGAAAAAGACGAGCGAACTCTGGTAACCACGCTTACTAAGCGCATGGCAGAAGAATTGACTAAATATCTAGATAGAATACAAATTCGTTGTAGATACATTCATAGTGATGTAGACACATTAGAACGTGTAGAAATTATGCAAGATTTGCGTAAAGGCCTTTTTGATGTATTAGTTGGTGTAAACTTACTTCGTGAAGGTTTAGACTTACCTGAAGTATCATTAGTAGCCATTTTAGATGCCGATAAGGAAGGATTTTTACGTTCGGCACGTTCACTTACCCAAACAGTGGGAAGAGCTGCTAGAAACTTAAATGGTAAAGCCATTATGTATGCGGACAAAATTACCAATAGCATGCAAAAAACAATTGATGAAACTAATTACAGAAGAGAAAAACAAATTGCCTACAACACGAAACACAAACTTACTCCTAAAGCTTTAAATAAAAGTTTAGATAATGCACTTACTAAAAATTCTGTTAGTACATATAGCTATGAATTAGAAGCAGCAAAAGCAGCCGAACCTGAATCTCAATATTTAAGTAAACCAGAATTAGAAAAGAAAATTCGTGAAAAACGAAAAGTTATGGAAGAAGCCGCTAAAGCATTAGATTTTATAGCAGCAGCGAAATTACGAGATGAAATAAAAGGATATCAAGAAAAATTGGAAAAGCTAAAAGTTTAACTTTTAGCTTTTCTATAACCAAGTTGGTTAACCTTAAAAACACGTAAAAGGAATCTTAGCAAATTAACCTTAATTGTATTGTGTTTTAAAAATATCTATCAATACATCTGGTGGTACTATTTTATTTGGAAAACTTTCCATTAAATATAAAACCTTAGTTATAGACTCATGGCTTAAACCCATGCGTAGTCCGAAATTATACAGTTTTATAACACCTTTGGAATTATTATCACCTTGATTCTCAATATTCATTAACAACACCAATCTATGGAATTGTACAATACGTTCGCTATGCGATTTTAAGTGAAAATAATTGATTGGATTATCAATCAAATAATCAAAATCCTCACGCGAAATTTCAAGTTGTTTTGAAACGCCTAACAGGAAGTTATATTCTATATTCTTTATATCCTTGTCGTACTTCGCGAAAGCAATCATTTCCGACAGAAGACTTAGTTTTTCTACTCGATTAATCATGGGTTGAGGGATTAATTTGTTACAGTATAAAGATACAACCATGAGTAATTTAATAATCGTAGATAATATGTAACTTATCGAAAACACGAACGTAGTTGGTCGTCCATTTTATTTACTTCATCTCAAAAAAAATAATTTCCTTTAAAAAAAATATTCAAAACACATATTAAAATATTTAAAAATATATTTTTAAAATACTGATTTACAGATTTTTAAAAATATATTTTGCTAACTAAAAATGAAAAATAAAACAATTTTTTAAGGTATCTTTACAAAAATTATAAAAACGCTAGAATGGCTCCGACTAAATTCCATTATCGATGAACGGTAGCTCTTCTTTAGAATAAAAAATATGGCCATGACAAATAATGATATCCTAAAAAAATTACGGGTTGCCTTAAAACTCAGAGACGATGATATTGTAAAGATTTTAGAACTTGTAGATTTTAGAATTAGTAAAAGCGAATTAGGCGCTTTTTTTAGGAGTGAAGACCATCCCAAATATATGGAATGCGGTGATCAGATTTTACGAAATTTTTTAAATGGGTTAGTGATACATTTACGAGGCCCAATGCCTGATAAAAATTCCAAGAAAGAAAAAAATCAAAATTCAAAGTCCCAAAAAGATCAAGATAAGGATTCCGAGAAACCACGTGTTAAGCATACAGAGGGGAAACCTAAAAAAAAGAAAAAAAGTTTGATACATTCCAAAACAAACAAAAAGAGCAACGAATAACGTTGCTCTTTTAATATATAACTAAGATTTCTACTTTTTTCGAAAGTATTTTATGCTAATACCTGTTGTACCTTATCAGCTGCTTCTTGGAATTCAGTAGCACTCATAACATCCAATCCAGAATTATCAATTAATTTTTTAGCAATATCGGCATTTGTACCTTGTAAGCGTACAATAATTGGCACATTAATATTACCCATATTTTTGTAAGCATCAATAACCCCTTGGGCTACTCTATCGCAACGTACAATACCTCCAAAAATATTAATTAAAATAGCCTTTACAGCTGGATCTTTTAATATGATTTTAAATGCTGCTTCTACCCTAGCTGCATCTGCAGTACCACCAACATCTAAAAAGTTTGCTGGCTCCCCTCCTGCTTGTTTAATCAAATCCATGGTTGCCATTGCTAAACCAGCACCATTCACCATACATCCAACATTACCATCTAAATCAACATAATTTAAACCTAGAGCTCCTGCTTCAACTTCAATAGCACTTTCTTCACGTACGTCACGTAAATCAACATAATTTTTATGTCTGAATAGTGAATTATCGTCAATAGTTACTTTAGCATCAACAGCTAATATTTTATTGTCACTTGTTTTTAAAACCGGATTGATTTCAAATAAAGAAGAATCAGATTTCACATAAGCTGTATAAAGATTAGTAACAAACTTTGTCATTTCTTTAAAAGCGTTACCTGACAATCCTAAATTAAAAGCAACACGTCTTGCTTGAAAAGGTAAAATACCCACTGTTGGATCAATTTCTTCGGTAAAAATCAAATGAGGTGTTTCTTCAGCAACAGTTTCAATATCCATTCCACCTTCAGTAGAATACATAATCATGTTGCGACCTGTACCTCTGTTTAAAAGAACAGACATATAGAACTCACTCGTTTCACTTTCACCTGGGTAATAAACATCTTCCGCAATTAAAACTTGATGTACCTTTTTACCAGCAGCAGATGTTTGAGGCGTAATAAGATTCATTCCTATTATTTGTCCTGAAATATCTTCAACTTCTTTAAGATTTTTAGCAAGTTTTACTCCACCACCTTTACCGCGACCACCTGCATGTACTTGTGCCTTTATAACATACCAACTTGTACCAGTTTCGGCAGTTAGTTGTTTCGCAGCTGTTACTGCTTCTTGTGCACTTTGAGCAACAATACCACGTTGGATACGTACGCCAAAGCTGCTTAATATTTCTTTACCTTGATATTCGTGTAAATTCATAACTTGCTAAATCGTTTTAGTTGGGCAAATGTAATATTTAATTATGAAATATAAAATATGAAATACGTGTTTTGGGTTTTGAATTTTACTAACTTACATGTTTATAACGTAATAACTAATACTTAACAATACATTGTTATATAATTAACATTTTGTTTAATTTATTTAAATATTGATTTAATTCTTTTTTTTTAATCTTAAAGAAATATCTTTGACGAAAATTTAAAATTATGTTGGAAAATCAATTGCTTAAAATTGCACAAGATTTTGGAAGTCCGGTATATGTTTATGATGCCGAAAAAATTGAATATCAATACAAAAGATTAACAAATGCTTTTAAAAACGTTAAGCATCTTAAAATAAATTATGCGGTAAAAGCATTATCTAATATATCCATATTAAAGCTATTTAACACATTAGGTTCTGGGATTGATACGGTTTCAATACAAGAGGTTCAATTGGGTTTGGCTGCAGGTTTCACTCCCGAACAAATTATTTTTACACCAAATGGCGTATCTTTAAACGAAATTGAAGAAGCTGCTAAACTTGGTGTTAAAATAAACATTGATAACCTTTCTATTTTAGAGCAATTTGGTACAAAACATCCAAAAACACCAGTTTGTATTCGTATAAATCCTCACGTAATGGCTGGTGGTAATGCTAATATTTCTGTTGGCCATATCGATTCTAAATTCGGAATTTCTATTCATCAAATACCTCATATTTTACGTATTGTTGAAAATACTAAAATGACTATTAATGGTATTCACATGCATACAGGAAGTGATATTTTGGATATTGAGGTATTTCTTTATGCAAGTGAAATTTTATTTGATACAGCAAAACAATTTAAAAATCTAGATTTTATTGATTTCGGTTCTGGTTTTAAAGTTCCTTACAAACAAGGTGATATAGAAACTAATATTGAAGAACTGGGTGAAAAATTATCGGCTAGATTTAATGCGTTCTGTAAAGAATATGGCAAAGATTTGACATTAGCTTTTGAACCTGGTAAATTTTTGGTGAGCGAATCAGGAAACTTTTTAACAAAAGTAAATGCTATTAAACAAACAACTTCAACGGTTTTTGCTCAGGTAGATTCTGGTTTTAATCATTTAATTCGTCCGATGTTTTACGGATCGCATCACGATATTATTAACATTTCCAATCCAAAAGGTCGTGAGCGTTTTTACACAGTTGTTGGTTATATTTGTGAAACCGATACCTTCGGCAACAACCGAAGAATAAACGAAATTAATGAAGGTGATATATTATGCTTTAAAAATGCTGGGGCTTATTGCTTTTCTATGGCAAGTAACTACAATTCTAGATTCCGTCCTGCAGAAGTATTATGGTATAATAATGAAGCACATTTAATAAGAAAAAGAGAAACATTTGATGATATTTTAAAAAATCAAATAGAAATAAATTTTGCTTGTAAAAAGGAAAAACAATTGGTTAAATAACTTTACCAACTAAACCTTTTTTATGAAAATGCTCAACACTTGTTGAGCATTTTTTTGTATTAAAAACACTGTATTTTCAAATAACACTCAAATAAGTTGTTAATTTTCAATATTTTACTTAATATTATATAAATATTCCCCCCTAAGTCTTTTTTCATTAACAGCAACAAACAAAAAAGACTCGTATGTAAAATGCACATTCAAGCGTTATATTATTCTGTAATAGTGCCTTTTTCATTCCTTAAATCGTTTTTGTTTTTTGGTAGTATTCTTGATTCATGACAAACGAAAGACTAATAAACGTATTAATTGTAGAAAACGAAATGATAAGTGGACAACACATGGCGTTACAACTTAAAACGTTGGGTTACCATGTTTCAGGAATTATGCTGCAAGGTGAAGATGCCTTGATTCACCTAAAACAAAATACGCCTGATCTAATTTTGTTAGACATTAATTTAAATGGAGAACTTGATGGCATAGAAACGGCCAAAATTATTCAGCAAGATTATAAAATTCCTATAATATATGTAACTGCAAATTGCGACGACGCCAATTTTAATAAAGCAAAAACCACTAATCCTTACGGTTTTATTTCTAAACCATTCAAAAAACAACAATTACAGCGCAATATAGAATTATCTTTAAATAGGTTTTATTCTGAAAATAACTCAACAACCACCCCTACTGCCAACGAGGAAGACAAATTACCATTTATTTTAAGTGATTGCATTTTTGTAAGGCACCAAGATAAAATGGTTAAGGTACAAATAAATAATATCCTTTATATTGAGGCAGAACGAAACTATTCTCGCATTTACTCAAAAAACAAAGAGTATTTAATAGTTGCAACTCTTAAAGATTTAAATGACAAATTACCTAATCATCATTTTATACGCATTCATAGATCTTTTATTGTAAACATTTCACAAATAGATGAAATTTCCACATCTCATATCGTTATTTCAAAAAAAGCAATTCCAATAAGTTCGGAATCGAAAAAACAACTATTACAACGAATTCAAAAAATATAAATTAAGCTAACGTTAAAAATGAATTTCATTTTATTTAGTTCATTTTCAATTATTTACATTAACAGATAAAAAAAGTCCCTGTTTCGGAAAGAAATAAACCTACTTCATCCTAAATCATTTTTAATTAATGTTTTATAAATGTTACTTATGAATATTATTACCAACTAAAACCAACTAATTCTTGTAAACATGAAAAAGCTAATATTATTGGGGCTTGTTATAGCCCTTTCAGCAGCTTGTAATGAACAAAAACAACGCTACACACAGCAGTCACCAGAGATAGAAACCATTAAAACTCTCATAAAAAATTATAATAACAAAGCTATAGATATAAGTATTTATGCCGACAGTTCGAAAACGTATTATAATTCAAAAACAGACCCAATGTCGCCTAGCGAAACAAAAGCTTACCATGAACAAAGAGAACACTTATATTCATCAAGAATGTTTACCGATGAAGACCCCGAATACGAAATGGTAGTGACTGATGATGGTGAAACTTGGGTGAATTGCTGGCTAAATTGGAAAGGAAGTTTAGCAGGAAACGAAAAAGAAATTGATATGCCTATACATTTAACGTATCAATTTATAGACGGAAAAATTGTAAGAGAAGTTGGGATGTGGGATCCTACAGAAATTGTTTTAACCCTCCAAGCAATAGAACTCGAAAAAAACATGAGTGTTGACGAAAAAACAATTAAAACATCAATGGACATAGTCGTTAAAGCTTGGAACAATAACGACCAAAACTTAATGGCTTCGGTAATGACCAATAATTTCATTAGAACCGCTAATGGTGTTGTAATTGCAAATAATGCTGCAGAATATGGTACCAACCTCATGGATCTCTTTTTTGGTTCTTTTCCCGATTTTAAAGTAACATTAATTAACAGTGCTACCATTAACAATAAAATCCATATTAATTGGATGTGTACTGGCACAAACACTAAACCTTATTTAGGCAAGGATGCTACCAACAGGACTATTAAAACCTATGGCCATAGTGTTTGGACGATTGAAAAAGACGGCAAATTTTCTAGAGAAGATGCATTTTATGATAACCTAACAGTATTTCAACAATTAGGCACACAAGCTCCAAAATAATATAAACAAAATAGGCAGTTTTACATCAACTTAATGTTACAAATAAACATTTCATTTTACAATTATTAAAAGAATTAGTCACTCTCAATTGTAAAGCTGTCTTTTTTATAACTCAAAATAGTACCTACTTAAAAATCCTCCCTAAAAACCATTATACCATAAAAGGTATATGGCTAAATACGCTCCATTTTTAAGAATTCAAATTAGTATCAATATGAAAAAAGCAGGTATCATAGGAGGTTCAGGATTTATTGGGAGTTATATAACAAAGCAATTTCTAGATCATGGATTTCAAGTAAAAGCATCAACTACCGATATTACTAATAAGGAGAAATACGAACATTTAATGGTTTTTAATCATGCTGAAAACCTTTATATAAGCGAACTAAACATATTAGATAAACTTGCTTTAAAAGATTTTGTAAGCGATTGTGATGTGGTAATTCATAGCGGCACACCTTTTATTTTAGAGGTAACAGATCCAAAAACCGAATTGTTAGACCCAACCATTAAAGGTACTGAAAACGTTCTGCATGTTGTTCATAATACACCCAGCGTAGAAAAGCTAGTTTTTATTGCTTCCGTAGGTGCTTATAATACTAATTTTCCATTTCCTGCAGGAACAAAAAGCTTTACTGACACGTTTGATGAAACAGATGTGAAATTCATAAGTACCGAAAGTCACCCTTATGCACAAGCAAAATTCATAGCCAATAAAACAGTAGATAGTTTTATTAAAAAGAATCCTGATTTACATTTTGAAATTAGTTCTGTTTCACCGGTAATGGTTATAGGGAAGGCGTTATCTGAAAGAAAAGATTCCACTTCTGGCGGCATTCAATCTTTGATTAAAAACAACTTAGCTCCAAACGATTTCATGAAAGCAGTATTTGATAATGATGTGCCATTTGCGATGGTGATTGTAGAAGATGTAGCCATTGCCACTTATAAAACAGCTACTACTAATGGAATTCATGGCAAAAATTATTTGCTAACTAGTGAGACTTACAAAGTATCTGACATTCAAGCTATGCTTAACAATAAAAATCCAAAAGAAAATCCAACAATTATTTATCAAAACAACTTAGCTAAACAGGAATTAGATATGCAATTCACTCCTGTAAAAGAAACACTTAATAACTATTTTAATTAATCAACACTAAAACAAACAAAATGAAGAAAACAACAAAATTATTTTTAGTATTCGCTATTATTAGCATTACAAGCGTTTTTTCACAGAAAAAATCAAACGGAACTGTGTTTATTGAGCATCCTGCAATTAAAATTGTAGAAGATATGACTAAGGCCTTTGTAGCTGGAGATTCCGCCAAAGTGGCAAGCTATCTAGCCGATGATTTTAAATCATGGAATGGTGTAGAAACAACAACAAAACCCAAAGGACAAGACAAAGCCTCTTACGCCGGAAATGCAAAATTCTGGCACAATAACCTCGATTATTTTTCAATCTCACGTACAAAAGGCGCCTATCCTGATGCTATTGAGTACAAAGACGATAATCAAAAAAATGTGGTATGGGTGCAAACATGGGAAGACCTTAAAGGCGTGCATAAAAAAACAGGGGTAAAATTTAGTATGCTAATTCATAAACTTTTTGTTGTAAACAAAGACAACAAAATACAAACCATTATCAATTATTTCAACGAAAGTGTATTTGATGAAGTTCGTTCCAGTTTTACAAACAGAACAAATGGCACAATTTATAATCATCATGACAATATAAATACCGTGCGTAAAGCAATGTATGATTTTGAAAACTCAAACATCGATAAATGTTTAAGTTATTACAGCGATGATGCTACTTTTTACGACATAAATGAAACCTTTGGAACATCGAGTACTAAAGCTGAGATTAAACCGATGTGGGAGAAATTTTTAAAGGATTACGAAATTGTAAGTATCGATATGATTGGATATCCCGATTATTTAGAATATGAAATGGGTAATGGTCGAGAAGTTCTATCATGGTGGAATTACCATTTAATTCGAAAATCGGATAAAAAAGCAATAACCGTGCCTTTTCATTTCAGCAATAGCTTTGATGCTGAAGGAAAAATAGTTGCTGAAATGGCATATTATAGCCAAACTTTATTAAGTGCTAAATAAAAACTAGTATTAAAAGGTAGTTTAATAACCCTAAACTACCTTTTCTTTTTTAACAAATTATTTTAAATTAAAAAAATCCAAAAATGAAAAAAACACTCACCCTAGGCATTTTATCAATCGGACTTTGTTTGATTTCTTGCGGAGATTCCAAAAGGAATAAAGACATTAAAATGTATTCCAACACATGGGACCATATTGTTAATGATGGAAATCTGGACCTAATCAACAACACAAATTTTACCGAAAACATAACAATGATATCAAGTCCGGAAAACATTGTTGGCATTGAAAATTTTAAAGCCTATTACCAAAACTTCATAACGGGATTTTCAGATATTAAATTTACAGTTGTTCATATTTTTGGTGAAGGTGAGAACATTGTGAAACATTGGAACTTTAAAGGAACCCACACAGGTGAATTCTTCGGAATTCCAGCTACAGGAAAATCGGTAGATATTGAAGGGGTTACATTAGCCAAAATGAAAGACGGTAAAATTGCACAAGAGCAGGATTTTATGGATAATTCGGTATTTATGCAACAGTTAGGGTTGGCACCAAACCCTGAGAACATAGGTGTAATCGATAAATTGTACTCACATTTTAGTAACGGAGAAATACCTTCCGTTATGGAACTGATGGACAACAATATCGTTTGGAATGAATCTAGTTGCAGCTCGTACTCCAAGGACAACCCATATGAGGGGCCTGAAGCCATACTAAATGGTGTTTTTGGAAAAATTGGCGAAGACAACGACTATTTCAAAATAGAAAATATTGAGCTTACTGGCTTGGGTGAAAATAAAGTGCTTGCATCCCTTAATTATGATGGCAAAATAAAAAAAACTGGAAAAGAGTACAAAACAGGTGTTGTACATTTGTGGACACTAAATAATGGAAAGATAACTGCCTTTCAGCAGTATATAGGTCAAGGCGAACAATAACCAGAAAAAACATTCATATATTGCTTGCTAAATTCTATAAAGCAGATTTCCTTTAGAAAAACAAATTTGTCTATGATAATTAAAACGAACCGCATTGAATCCATAGATGTTTTAAGAGGTGTTGTTATGGTACTAATGGCACTAGATCATGTTAGAGACTATTTCCATTATGGTTCTTTTTATTCTGATCCTACCAATCTTGAAACCACAACACCTTTTTTATTTTTCACTAGGTTTATAACACATTATTGTGCACCCGTTTTTATTTTTTTAGCGGGTACATCTGCTTTCTTATATGGAAGTAATAAAACAAAACCAGCACTCTTTAAATTCTTATTAACTCGAGGCCTATGGCTTATTTTGCTCGAGATAGTGGTTAATAACCTAATTTGGTCTTTTGATATTTATTATGACTTTATCGTTTTACAAGTTATTTGGGCCATAGGCTTAAGTATGATTATCTTATCATTTTTAATTTTTCTTCCCAAGCAGTTATTACTCGCTTTAGGTTTCATAATCGTTTTTGGACATAATTTATTGGATAAAATCATTTTCCAAGGAGATAGTATTGATGCCATTATTTGGTATATATTACACCAAGGAAATCAAATTTCTATCAATTCCGACAGAATGATTGGTATATATTACCCCATTCTACCTTGGGTGGGTGTAATCATTTTGGGTTATTGCATGGGGAACCTTTATCTTAAAAATTTTGAAGCAGCTATTAGAAAAAAATGGTTATTAGTAATGGGTTTAACAGCTACTATTCTCTTTTTCATAATAAGGAGTGTTAATTTTTATGGTGATTTGGCTCCATGGGTATGGCAAGACACTACAACAAAAACCATACTATCCTATTTTAATGTAACCAAATACCCGCCTTCTTTAGCCTATACTTTAATTACATTAGGGCCCGCTTTACTCTTTTTATATGGTATTGAAAAAGTAAGCAACAAACTAACCAACTTTTTTCTAGTCTTTGGCAGGGTACCTCTTTTTTATTACTTCCTACATATATTAGTAATTCATATTTTGGCTATTATTGGTCTTTTAACTTTTGGTGGAAACTGGAGCGATATGATTCTTAATTCGGAAGTATTTCAAGGTGGAAAACTCATAAATTACGGCTATCCGCTTTTAATTGTGTATTTAGTTTGGATTAGTGTAATATTTCTACTTTACTTTCCGAGTAAAAAATACATGACCTATAAAGCTAATAATAAAGACAAATGGTGGTTGAGTTATTTATAAAAACCCTAAATCTAATTTTTTAAATGATTCAAAAAGAGGAAAATTTAACCAGAAGCGTTGGAGTTTTAGGTTTATCAGCAAATATTATTAATATTATGATAGGTGCAGGTATCTTTGCGCTTCCTGCTGTAATAGCTTCTAAAATGGGAGCTTCCAGTGTTATCGCTTACATATTTTGTGGTATTTTAATAGCATTGATTATGCTTTGTTTTGCCGAAGCGGGTAGTAAAGTCACCAATACTGGTGGTCCTTACTCCTATATTGAAACCGCATTTGGAGACTATGCAGGCTTTATTGGTGGCTTTTTTGCCATTGCAGCTATGATGTTTGCTGATGCTGCGGTCTCAAATGCCTTAATTAATTTACTGGCTTCTGCATACCCTTTTTTTGAAAATGAATGGATTCGATTTTTATCATTATTTGTTTTATTTTATGGATTAGTTTCCGTTAATATTTTAGGTATTAAACAAGGTATGGGATTAATAAAATTTAATACCATTGCTAAACTAATCCCACTGATTCTATTAATAACCATTGGCTGGAAAAATGTTGAAATTGGCAATTTATATATAAATACCATGCCCAGCATTGGCACTTTGGGAGAAACATCATTAATTTTATTTTTCGCCTTTATAGGTTGTGAAACCGGACTTATTGTAGGTGGTGAAGTTTTAAACCCAAAACGCACTATACCTAAAGCTATTTTTATAAGTATAACCGCCGTTATAGTTATTTACTCACTAATTCAAACTGTATGTCAAGGTGTACTGGGTTCAAATTTACCTAATTTTAAAGCTGAACCACTAGCCGAAACTGCTAAGGTTATATTTGGGCCATTTGGTTTTATGCTTTTACTTATTGGTGCCGCTATTTCTATGTTTGGTATGTTGAGCGGCTCAATTCTTAACAGTCCGCGTGTAGTATATGCACTTGCCAGAGATAAAGTAATCCCTATACAAGCCTTAGCTAAAATCCATAAATCCTTCGAGACGCCTTATATTGCCATATTCATATATGCTTCTTTTGGTTTTACACTAGCAGTTACTGGCAGTTTTGAACAATTAATTGTAATAGCAAGCAGCTCCATGTTAATACTTTATTTAGGAGTGTCGCTATCTGTTATAAAATTACGTAGCATGCAAAAAACTCAACCTGGTGAATTTGAAATTCCTGGCGGATTAACTGTCCCTATACTATCCATTGTAATTATTATTTATTTCTTATTCAACCTTTCAAAAAAGGAGATGATAGGAACGGGAATCATCTTTCTTATTTTAACTATCATTTATTTCCTAATTAAAATGCTTGGTAAGAAAACCAAAAATTAAGGAAATCCTTATTCTAACCAAAAACGTTTCAATTCTATTAAATAATAATGAAACGCTTTTGTGCCTTTAAGAGGTTTGTTATCTTATTGCTTAAGAAACTTTTTAGTTACGATTCCTTTATTAGTTTTAATTAAGGCAAAAAATAATCCTGAGTTTAAATCTTTTACATCAATAGAAGATTTATCTGTTGTCTCTTTTAAAACAACTCTACCAGAGACATCTGAAATAGTAATTTCTTGAATATAAATAAAACTGGCAACACTTAATTCAAAAACATCTTTAATTGGATTATTTATTAATTTTATGTGTGAGTCTATCGTCTGAAATTTTTCATTACTTAATGGATTATTATATAATCGTTCCATAAGAGTTACATCTAAGCTTAAGTCACTTATTTCTAATCGTGTAGATCTAAAAATAAGATTGCTACTATTGTCATCATAGTAATAATACGACGTTGAAGTTGCCGAAGTGGTAGCTCCAAAAAACTGAGAAACACTCATGGTTAAATTTTTAACGATTTTCAACCTTGTAACGGGCCCATCAAAAGCACCAATTTTTAAAGTTCCGTAGGCATCTACGTTAACATCTATAGTACTAGGATTTACAATATTACCCGAATAACCACTACCGCTAAATGTTCCCGAAACCATATCTGAATTTAAATAATTATAAGACAATGGAAATGTTCCTATAACACCATTATCGGTATATATATTTTGAAATTCATTAGTTCTTTCGGATGCGATAGCTACTGCTCCTGAAGTATTAAGAACCATTTCACTAATTAATGTAGTACCTTCCTTTGTTTGAATTATTGAAGATTCATAAGTGTCTGTATAAATATTTGAAGTATCTGTTAACCCCGTAAAATCCCAGGAAACATTCCCTGAAGTCGACTGGTTTATAGAACCTTGTACACGTACATATTGAGATCCTGATGCGCTTTGAAATTGTTCGATATCTGCTTGAGAAAAGCCTAAAAGAACAACAAAACATAATGCCAATGATAGTAATTTTGTTTTCATATAATGTATTTAGTTAGTTGCTAGTTAACCAAACGTACGAAAAAATTAATTATTTATATCGGCTTTTTCATACAATACATCGAACCTAAGTGTAGTTTAAAATTCCTTGTTATAAAACATATTCCTTACTTCTACTAGTCCTTAACCTTTCCTGAAAATAAATTTACTTTAGAATTAAACGGATTGCCAGATGCGCGACGCAATAATACTACCTGTCCGCAATGCCAAATGGCATCTGAAATAGGGCCATTAATAAGGTTCCAAAAAGGCACCTCGGTAGTGTTAAGTTGAAAAGGTGCTTCTGTATTTCTTAAAGCATCTGAAACTAACTTGAAATTTGTTAAAGTTTGTTTTCTAATAGCCTCGAAATTAAATTGCGCTATATTCGTGTCTTTTTCATTTATTAAAACGCTATTTCTTATAAACTTAGATAAACTATAAATATGCTCGATGGTTTCTCTAGTTTCCCGTCCGGATTCACTTGGTTTATAATTTAAATCTTCCTCTCGCAAACCTTCGGTAGCCCAATAATATCGAAACCCTAAAGCGTCAATCATTCTTGCCGCTACAGTACCTTCTGTGTAGGACTCGGTATAGTCTGGAATCTCATAATATGGTAGTGTATTATCTAATTGTGCCATGACCAGAAAAGAATTTATAAAGACAAAGATAAAAAGGATTTTTTTCATTGAATCATTAGTCTGAAATTCAATTATTTAACCCCATACTTATCAAACAAATACACTAAAGATGTCATAGTGGCAGCTCCTAATTCTAGTTCACGCTTATTTACAGCGTCAAACGTATCATTACTTGCATGATGATGATCAAAATAACGCTGTGAATCGGGACGTAAACCTGCTAAAACATTAGTTTTTGTTTTTAAAGGTCCTACATCGGCGCCACTTCCACCCTTTTCAAAATAATCAATTAAATAAGGCTTAAATAAACTTTTCCAGCTTAAAACCTGATTGTAATTTGCATCACTACAATCAAAACTAAAACCACGTGGTGTAAAACCGCCTGCATCACTTTCTAATGCAAAAACATGGTTTTCATTATTCTTTTTAGCTTCTTCTGCGTATTTATTTCCACCACGTAAACCATTTTCCTCATTCATAAACAAAACAACACGAATGCTACGTTTTGGTTTAATACCTGTTTCTTTTATCAATCGTAAGACTTCCATAGATTGCACTACGCCAGCACCATCATCGTGAGAGCCATCACCTAAATCCCAAGAATCCAAATGACCTCCAACTACCATATACTGATTAGGAAATTCGCTTCCTGTTATTTCTCCTATAACATTATAAGATTGTACATCGGCCAATTGCTTACAATTTTGTTTAAAATAAAGTTTTATATCATTGTTTAATTGCAGCATGGTACTTAAAACCTCGGCATCATTAGTGCTAATAGCTGCTGCCGGAATTCGTTTTTCTACGGGAATATCATCATAAGTCATACTTCCGGTGTGTGGCAAATCGTCTAAACGTAAATTCATAGATCTAACAATTACACCAACTGCTCCGTATTTTGATGCTTCAACAGCCCCTTTGTAGCGTTGGTTAACACACCCCCCGTAAGCTTCAAACGTCTGAATTAAATCCGCCTGCATGGGTCGATTATAAAACACTATTTTACCTTCAATATTAGCCTTGCCTAGAGTTGCTAATTCTTCAAAATTTTTAACTTCAACAACATGAGCTTTAATTCCCAGTGCTGGAGTAGCCACAGAACCTCCTAAGGCACAAATATTAACCGTATTGGTTTTTCCTGGAACGGTTTCAATATAAGCATATTCCTTAGCACCACGTACCCAACGCGGCACCATTACGGGTTGTAACCAAACCTTATCTAAACCAAGTTTTTCTAACTCTTCTTTTGTATAAGCTACTGCTCTTTCTGCTCCTAACGACCCTGACAACCTACTGCCTATTTGGTTTGATAAATGATTTAACCAATTATAACTATTACCATTTGTTAGTGATGTGCTGTATATGTTTTTTAAAACAACCTCATCGGTTTGAGCATTTATACTGGTAAAAATTAATAAACAGAGAAGTGTTGTGAAGGATTTTATCATAGCATTTATTTTGGAAAGTTTAAAAATAGTATTATTCAAAAAAGGGATATCTAAAAGAAATCATAAAACTTTATCTGATTTTTATATTCTCATTTATTTCTACTATTTTTCTTATAAAAGTATCGTTTGAACGCGGACTAATATATATTTCATCATATTTATTATATTTTACAATCAATCCCTTTGCCGCCGTTGCTGGTTTTAATCCTACCCAAAGTGTTTTGTTTTTAATTATTTCTTTTATGCTGGCTATTGCAATTTCTCCTTGAATGGGTCCACTTTTATATTTTAATGCTGTTTCGGTTAATTCGTATTTCGTATCGAAAAACAGCCATAATAAAAATGACACGACACATACAATAGTAACCAAAGGAAATATACCTTTAATGCTAGCATTTTCCTTAAAAAAATCAAAAATAACGATCCCTAATAGTAATGAGCAAACCGTTAAAATTACCAAAGTAAATAACACATCTTTTCTACTAGAAAATTTCATAGACCATTTATTTATTCGTTAATTAATTGTTCTTTATATAGCTCTAAATTGGCTTTTATTTTATCGTCCAATTCTGGTTCCTCAATATCAGTATATTTAATTAATGTATCGTACATAATTTTTGCAACTATGTACCGCGAGGTATCTTTATCATCGGCGGGAATTATATACCAGGGCGCATGAGGTTTAGATGTTCTATTTAAAACATCTTCGTAGCAATTTTGGTACTGGTCCCAAAGCTGACGTTCTTTTAAATCGCCTGCAGAAAATTTCCAGTTCTTCTCCTGTTTTTCTAACCGACGAAGTAATCTGTACTTTTGTTCTTCTTTTGATAGGTTTAAGAAAAACTTAAAAATGATTGTACCATTTGAAGCAATGTGCTTTTCGAAATTATTAATTTGCTCAAAACGACTATCCCAGAATGCCTCATTAACATCTTCAACAGAATTAACCGTAGGTAAATTTTCATTTAAAATATATTCGGGATGCACTCTAGTTACTAATACATTTTCATAGTGCGTTCTATTAAAAACTCCAAACTTGCCATGTTCAGGAAGTGCAATGTAGTGTCTCCATAAAAAATCATGTCCTAACTCTAACTCTGTTGGCACTTTAAAACTGTGTACCACTACCCCACGCACATTAAATTCCTTAAAAACTTCTCGAATTAAACTATCCTTTCCTGCCGTATCCATGCCTTGCAAACATACCAAAACGGAATATTTATCATGGGCATACATAGTATCTTGTAATTTACCTAAATCTTCTCGAATTTTATTGAGTTTTTTATCCGATTTTTTAATAACTACTTTTGTTTCAACATCTTTTAAAGTAATTGGAGCCGTTACTTTGTAGGTTTCAATAAAATTATCTTTCATCTATTTAGATTTTTTTATAAATA
Organism: Mariniflexile sp.; assembly: GCF_041583155.1. Taxonomy (GTDB): domain Bacteria; phylum Bacteroidota; class Bacteroidia; order Flavobacteriales; family Flavobacteriaceae; genus Mariniflexile. The sequence goes on along the minus strand of NZ_JBFHGK010000005.1, from coordinate 5,500 downwards.
TAGTAAATCCCACAATTTCGACGAAAAACACTAGTATAATTAATGTTTTTAATACCTTAGCCATACCTATTTATGTAATACCCCAAATATTATGAAACAATTTTACTTATTAGTAATTTTAATTACTTCGTTTGCTGTAAACGGACAATCGAGTTGTGATAATGCCAATTATTACCTTGTTAGCGCCTACTCGCATGTAAAAACATCGTATGAAGCGAATAATATCAGTCATTTAAAATATTCTGCAAACCGCTCGGTTGAAGCTTTAAAACTTTCTAAAAAAACCTTACCAACTTGCAGCTGCGAAAAAGCCTTGGAATTAGCTGATAAAGCTATTTTTCTTTTATCTAAAGTGGAAAATGCAGAAACTTATGAGGACGGCCGATTTTACGTTAAGCAAGGTCGAGATATGTGTCAGGAAAGTGTGATTGAAATTGATAAATGTGCCACTTCCAAAAAGACCACCGAAACCGTTAACGAGCAATCATTGAACGATTTAGAGAAAGAACAACTAAAACTAAAACAACAACAAGAAGCTTTAAAACTAAAAGAAGCTGAAATTAAAGCGAAGTTAGCTGAACAGAAAGAAAGAGAAATACATCTTAAAAAAGAGCAATTAATTTTAAATTATAAAACTCTTTTAAGCTCTAATATCAAAACTTACAATGAAACTTTAAAAGCTTGTAATTGCAATCATAAAACGATTTCGAATAGTGATGATGCATCGTCAGATATTTCAAACAATAATCTGGAGGAAATTAAAGTATTTTACATTGAAAAATTAAAAACTATAGCCGAAAATTATTTAGCTGAATTAAATACCTGCCATTAACAATTAGCTAAAAAAAAGAAACCCTATAAAGTAAATTTATAGGGTTTTGTTTTATTTAGAAGCAAACATTTTAACATCCTGTTCACTGACTTCCGAACCTCCTAAAATAATAAGACGTTCTACAACATTACGAAGTTCTCTAATATTACCAGTCCAATCATAATCTTGAAGCAGTTTTATAGCCTTATCCGAAAATACTTTTTTAGCATTACCTTGTTCGCTAGCTATTTTTTCGGCAAAATGGTTTACAAGTAATGGAATATCCTCTCGTCTATCATTTAAAGCAGGAACTTTAATTAAAATAACGGCAAGGCGGTGGTATAAATCTTCTCGAAACCTACCTTCACTTATTTCTTTTTTTAAATCTTTGTTAGTTGCAGCAACCACACGTACATTCACCTTTATGTCTTTATCGCTACCAACACGCTGAATACGGCTTTCCTGTAATGCACGGAGTACCTTGGCTTGTGCCGGTAAGCTCATATCGCCTATTTCATCAAGAAAAATAGTACCCCCATTAGCAGCTTCAAACTTGCCTGCTCTATCTTTAACTGCACTTGTAAAAGCGCCTTTAACGTGACCAAATAATTCACTTTCAATTAATTCACTTGGGATAGCGGCGCAATTCACTTCAATCATAGAACCATTAGCCCGATCACTTTTTTGGTGTAACCAATGGGCAACCAACTCTTTTCCGGTACCATTAGGTCCTGTTATAAGTACTCGAGCATCTGTTTGGGCTACTTTCTCAATAATATCTTTTATATGAGAAATGGCCTTACTCTCACCAATCATCTCAAAATTTTTGCTCACTTTCTTTTTAAGCAATTTATTTTCAACAACCAGCTCTTTTCTATCCAAGGCATTTCTAACGGTATTTAAAAGCCTATTTAAATCTGGTGGTTTTGAGATATAATCAAACGCTCCCAATCGCATGGTATTTACAGCAGTATCCAAATCGCCATGGCCAGAAATCATGACCATCGGAATTTCTGGTTTTATTTTTTTAGTGGCTTCTAACACTTCAACGCCATCCATTTTCGGCATTTTTATGTCGCAAAGAATTAAATCGTAATCGTCGTTTTTTATCTTTTCTAAGCCAACAAGTCCATCTTCTGCCTCCTCTACTTGATAAGTATCGTTTTCTTCTGAAAGAATTTTTACCAGCACACGTCTGATAGCAGCTTCATCTTCTATTATTAAAATTTTCGGCATTTTTTTATATGATTTTAGAACACAGCTTCGCTAGACGAAGGACTATATTCCTATTTTGTAATTCGTGGTTTAATTTAGTTATTATTACCTGAACTATTGTTAAAATCAGATTGTTTTAAATTCAAATTAACACTTTGATTTGGTTTTTGAATGATATTAATATCACGCTGAGGAAATGGTATGCTGATATTATTTTCCCTAAATAGTCTATCTATTTCAAATCTAACTTCACTTCTAATAGCATTGGAATTAAAACTATCATGAATGGTAAAAATAACTTTAAAATCTAAAGAACTATCTCCAAAATTGGTAAAACGCACGGCAATATCTTCTCTGCTTAGCACTTGCGGAATATTACTAACTGCTTCTATAAGTAGTTTTTTAACTAATTGTACATTCGATCCATAGGCTACTCCAACCTCAACAGATTCTCTGGTGTCGGCACCGTTCTGAGTCCAATTATAAAGGCTATTTTCCAAATATAAATGATTTGGTATGATTAATACTTTATTATCTATAGTAACTGCCCTTGTGGTTCTAAGTTTTATTTCTTCTACTCTACCTATTTTTCCTTCTATTTCTATAACATCGCCAACATGTACTGTTTGATCTACTAAAATAAAAACCCCTGAAATGATATCTTGGAACAAGGTTTGTAATGCCAAACCAATACCAATCATTAAAGCGGCGGAAGCAGCAAAAACAGCAGTAATATCAACCCCAACGGCATTAAGCGTCATTAGTAAAATTAATAGATACACTAACCACCTAAAATAGCCAAATACGACGTTAAATTTCCCCTTATCATCATCTGGAAGTTTCTGAGTTATAAGCCTTAAAATAACTCTTAGTATTATGGTTGTTATAAAGATGACAGTGATAATAATCAAAACATCCTTTACCGAAATACTTATTTTATCTGTAAAATCTATGTGATTATTCAGAAATGCTTTTAAATCATTCCAAATGGAACTTTTTGATACAGCTTTTTCTATTTTATCTATTTCTTGAGTCATGTTTTAGTATTTAATCCATTTTATCAGCTCTTTATAACTTGGTTTTTTGCCATACATTAAAATACCTACCCGGTAAATTTTGGCAGCAAACCAAACCGTGAACATAAAGGTAGCAATTAAAAGTAATAAAGACAGTAATTGTTGCCAAATAGGTACCCCAAACGGTATTCGCATTAGCATAACTACTGGCGATGTTAGAGGTATGAAAGAAAACACTGTTGAAACCGTACCATGAGGATCCTCAATAACTGTAAAGAACCCAATGTAAACAGCCAATATTAACGGCATAATAATAGGCATCATAAATTGTTGGGTATCGGTTTCATTATCAACAGCGGCACCAATTGCAGCATAAAAGGAACTATATAATAAATAACCACCTATAAAAAATAATATGAAAGCAAAAATCAAATTAACTAAAGGTAAATTGTTAAATGCATTAATAAAATCTTGAACATGGGTACTTAACTCCGGGGTTGCCATAGTTTGTTGCATAATCTCCTGTTGTGGCGTTTGGGTTTCAATTCCAAAAACTAAGGATAATACTAACATTAATATACTTCCAATTATCAGCCAGATAACAAACTGAGTAATTCCAGCTAACGAGGTTCCAATAATTTTACCTAGCATTAATTGAATTGGCTTTACCGAAGAAATAATGACTTCAATAATTCGGCTCGTTTTTTCTTCTATCACACTACGCATTATCATGTTACCATATATGATGATGAACATGAACAACAAATACCCAGAAACGCCTCCAAAAGCGAGCTTCATAACACTATCTATTTTTGAAGTCTTCTGGCCTTCAAAGCTCTCCTGCCCAATGTTTATTCTAATTTTTGAAGCATTAATTTTTGCAACATCAACACCGTTTTGTTGCATATTAATATCAGTTAATTTTTGTTCAAGTTTAGATTCTAAATCGGAAATAATACTAAGCGATGGCGATTCCTCTGAAAAAAACTTAATATGGTTTGATATCTTAGAAACATCTTCCACCTTATCTACATACAGCAAACCATAAGCATTTGTTTCTTTTACAAGTGCTTTAGCCTCTTCAAAAGACATATTTTCTAGAACATTGTATGTTGTATGGTTAGTGCTTTCAAAAACATCTTTAATTATTCCCGATTCATCAAAAATAGCAATGGTGCGAATTTTATCATTATTTAATTGGGATAAATACGTTACTACCGCTATAAGTGCGATCATAATAAGCGGACTTAAAAATGTCATTATTATAAACGATTTGTTTCTAACCTTTGTTAAATATTCCCGTTTAATTATTAGTGGTAAATGGTTCATTTGATTAATTGTTCTTTACAGTTCTAATAAAAATATCATTAACACTTGGTATCAGTTCCACAAAATGCGACACTTCGCCTTTTGAAGTTAAAAAACTAAGTAAATCGTTAGGTTTACTATCTTCAGAAAGCTTTATGTTTAATTTTAAATCGTCTTCCAAGGTTTTGAAATTAGCTAAAGACATTTCAAATCTATCAGCTAGTTCGCGTTGCAATAAAGCATTATCTGCTGTTTTGATACCTACTTCGAATGTATTTGTTTTAAATTGACGCTTAATATCAACTAATTTTCCATCCAAAATTTTGTTAGATTTATGTATCAAAGCTATATCATCACACAACTCTTCTACCGATTCCATGCGGTGTGTAGAAAAAATGACCGTGGCTCCCTGGTCCCGCAAATGTAAAATTTCGTCTTTTATTAAATTAGCATTTATTGGGTCGAAACCCGAAAAAGGTTCATCGAAAATTAAAAGTTTGGGTTGATGTAACACGGTAACCACAAACTGAATTTTTTGCGCCATCCCCTTGGATAATTCCTGAATCTTTTTGTTCCACCAATCGCCAATTTCTAAGCGTTCAAACCAATAATTTAATCGTTCCTTAGCTTCTGCCTTACTCAAACCTTTTAATTGAGCTAAGTATAATGCCTGTTCACCAACTTTCATGGTTTTGTACAAACCGCGTTCTTCAGGCAAATAACCAATATCCTTAATGTGCGATGGGTTAAGTAATTGGCCATCTAAATGCACTGTACCCAAATCGGGCATGGTAATTTGGTTAATAATACGTATAAGTGTTGTTTTTCCCGCACCATTCGGACCTAATAATCCAAAAATACTGCCTTTTTGAACTGAAATGGAAACGTTATTAAGGGCTTTAAAATCTCCGAAATTTTTCGAAACTTGGTTAACTTCTAATAAGTTATTCATGTGGTATTTTCTATTTTTTTTTTCAAAGGACACATGGTGCATCCATATAATCATTTTAGTAAGACATTAAGTTTTTGTTATGGATGGTTCATGTGGTATTTTCTATTTTTTTTTCAAAGGACACATGGTGCATCCATTTAATCATTTTAGTAAGACATTAAGTTTTTGTTATGGATGGTTCATGTGGTATTTTCTATT